>NZ_JBXASG010000020.1:0-546 GCF_058809075.1 Acidovorax sp. GW821-FHT11A03 | reverse complement strand
TGCGGTCTTGTTCATGGTGAAACTCCGGTGAAATTCAAAAAAATGAGGGCGATGTACTTGGAAATACGCAGCAGGAGAGGGCCTGGATTCAGCGAATCAAGCGCTGATCAACCACGCTCACCCGAAGGGATCTGGCCGGTGCGCACGGCATCGGCGGCCTGGGCACGCACGGCGGCGCGGTCGGCCGTGGATTGATACGTCACCACACGCGAACCTGCGGGCTCGATGGAGCGGGTCTGGGCCACGGTGGCGGCTTCGGCGGCCACTTCGGCGCGGGTGCGGTTCGTCTCGAACTTCGTGGCGAACTGCGAGGCATCGGCTTCGTCGGCCTGGGCACCGAAAGAAGCGAAAGCAGCCACGGCGGCGATGGAGAGGAAGTGGGCGGTCTTGTTCATGATGAAAATCCTTGAAATTAAAAAGCGTCTCAGAAAAACCGGGACAAAGCGGAAAGTGACAACTGCTTCAAACCGGGTTCGGTGAGTCGCCTTGCGGGTTCGGCTCATCGATGGGATGAACTGTACGTGGATGGGACGCGAAGAAAAACCA
>NZ_JBXASG010000019.1:0-978 GCF_058809075.1 Acidovorax sp. GW821-FHT11A03 | reverse complement strand
TGTTGATTCTCAGGAGGTTGTTCATGGCCGGAATGCGGCTCATGGGCGGCTGATGGTTGAGAGCGGAGTGTGGTCGACACCAGTTGTAGCCGTCAATGAATGGCTGCAATGCAGCTTGGCGCTGGGCTGAACTCTCGTAGGGTCTGGCATAGGCCCATTCGCGCAAGCTGGTCTGCACGAAGCGCTCGGCCTTGCCGTTGGTCTTGGGCGTGTAGGGCCGTGTTCGGATGTGCCGGATGCCCAGTTCCTGGCAGGCTGCCCCGAAGGTGTTCTTGTAGCCCGCGCCGTTGTCGGTCATGACGCGCTCGATGCGCACGCCCAGGCTGGCGTAGTAGTCCACGGCCTGGCGCAGGAACTGCACGCAGCTCAGGGCCGTCTCATCGCCCAACACCCGGGCGAAGGAGACCCGGGAGTGATCGTCGACGGCCAGATGCACGGCGTCCCAGCCGATGCCTCGGTTGCGGTGCTGGCGCTGGCCTGTGATTCGGTGGCCCACGCCCTGGATGCGTCCCAGGCGCTTGGTGTCGATGTGCAGCAACTCGCCAGGGCTGGCCCGCTCATAGCGGCACACGGGCACGGGCGGTTGCAAGGCGCTCAAGCGGCTCAAGCCCAGGCGGGCCATGTGCCGGGCCACGGTGGACAGGCTGCGGCCGCACTCGCGGGCGATGCGCCACAACGGCAGGCGTTGTCGGCGGTGCAGTTCGAACTGGCTCACCTGTTCGGGGCGGCAAGCTGTGGGGCTGTGATGCGGTCGCGAGCTTCGATCACACAGCCCTGCGGTGCCTTCGGCCCTGAAGCGGGCCAGCCACTTGAACCCGGTGCGGCAGCTCACGCCCATGGCCTGGGCGGCCGCTGTCACGCACCAGCCTTCGTCCAATACCCTGCTGACCAGCAGGGCTCGACCCGCAGCCGTCAAGCGGGCATGCTTATGACTGTTCATCCGTCTCTCCTGACTTGAGTTGCTTGGCCTGGTAACCA
>NZ_JBXASG010000018.1:0-1237 GCF_058809075.1 Acidovorax sp. GW821-FHT11A03 | reverse complement strand
GGCCGCCCGAAAAGAAACCCCTGGAACCCCTCGCAGCCATGCAGCCGCAGGAACGACAGCTGCCCCGTCGTCTCCACCCCCTCGGCCACCACCTGCAGGTCCAGGCTCTTGGCCAGCGCCAGGATCGTGCGCACGATCGCCGCGTCGTTGGGGTCCGCCAGCACGTCCCGCACGAAGCTCTGGTCTATCTTCACCTGATCCAGCGGCAGTCTCTTGAGGTACGACAGGGACGAGTACCCTGTCCCGAAGTCGTCCAGCGCAAATCCCACCCCTTCGCTCTTGAGCTGCACCATCCGCGCGATGGTGTCCTCGATGTCTCCCAGCAGCAGGCTTTCTGTCAGCTCCAGCTTGAGCCTGCGCGGGTCCGCCTGGTGGCTGTGCAGGGTCTGCAGCACTTCGGCCACGAAGCCGGCCTGGCGAAACTGCCGCGCGCTCACGTTCACGGAGATGGACAGGTGCGCCGTGTCCGGGTGCTCTGCCCAGCGCTGCAGTTGCCGGCACGCGGTCTGCAGCACGTATTGCCCCAGCGGCAGGATCAGGCCTGTCTGCTCTGCCAGGGGGATGAAGTCGCCGGGGCTGATCATCCCGCGCTGGGGGTGGCGCCAGCGCACCAGGGCCTCGGCGCCCATGAGCTGGGACTGGTGGTCCACGACGGGCTGGTAGTGCACCAGCAGTTCTCCCCGCGCCAGCCCCTGGCGCAGGTCGGCCTCCAGGTTGGAGCGCGCGTTGACGGCCGCCTGCATGTCCGGGTCGAAGAAGCGCTGGGTGTTGCGCCCCGCCGCCTTGGCCTGGTACATGGCCAGGTCGGCGCGTTTGAGCAGTTCGTCCACGCTCAGGCGTTCGTCCCCAAAGAGGGTGATGCCGATGCTGGGGGTGCTGTAGTGCTGGGCGCCGTCCAGTTCGAAGGGCTGGTTCAGGCTGGCCAGGAGTTTCTCGGCCACGGTTTCCGCCTGCGCGGCCGCCTGCGGCAGCTGGGGCGCCAGGACTTCGAGCATGACGACGAATTCGTCGCCGCCAAAGCGCGCGACGGTGTCGGCCTCGCGCACGCTGCCCACCAGGCGCGTGGCCACCTGCGCCAGGAGCTGGTCGCCCATGTCGTGGCCCAGGGTGTCGTTGAGGTCCTTGAAGTTGTCCAGGTCGATGAACAGCAGCGCGCCCAGGTTCCTGGTGCGCTGGCACGCGGCGATGGAGCGCTGCAGGCGATCGAGCAGCAGCCGCCGGTTGGGCAGGCCCGTCA
>NZ_JBXASG010000017.1:0-2277 GCF_058809075.1 Acidovorax sp. GW821-FHT11A03 | reverse complement strand
CTGAGGCTGCGTCCACCGCAGACATACAGAAGTTGTCCAGTGACGTAGCTCGAGCCAGGTTCCGCAAAGAACCGGACGGCGCGAGCAATGTCATCCGGCTGACCAATGCGCTCCATGGGCACAGTCTTGCGAAGACCCTGCTGAACCTCTTCCGTCAGCGTTGCAAACAGGGGGGTCTCAACGATGCCGGGCGCAATAGCATTCACGGTAATGCCCTTGCGCGCATACTCCAGCGCCAGTGAGCGGGTCAGGCTGACCACTGCGCCCTTGGACGCAGAGTACGCCGCCTGGCCGCGATTACCCAGCCATGCACGTGAGCCGATGTTGATGATCCGCCCGAAGCGGTTCTCTGCCATATGCGCCAGCACAGCTTTAGAGCAGATGAACTGGGAATTCAGGTTGATCTCCATCACCCGGCTCCAGAACGCAAGGTCCATCTTGGAGACGAGCTTGTCGCCACCGATGCCTGCGTTGTTGACCAGAATGTCGATGCGCGCATGAGTCGCCACCAGCTGGGCGACGGTCGCATCCACCTGCTCCATGGAGCTGACGTCGACCTTGAAAGTCTTCACATCTACGCCTTCACCGCCGAGGCTGCGTTCAGCCTCCTGCAGCGCCCCTTCGTCGAAATCCCAAATCGCGATGCGGCAGCCGGCCAAGCCCAGTTCACGGGCGATGCCCAAGCCAATGCCCTTCGCACCGCCGGTGACAACAGCGACAAGCCCCTTGAGCGAAGCGGGCGCGATAGTGTTTGTCTGGTTCATGTTGTTTGCCATCAGAGCGAAAGAATGTTGATCGAGCAGGCTGCGTGGTCCACACCCCAGATGCCCCCACCAGTCACCTGCGTGAGACCGATCCGCGCGCCCTGCACCTGCCGCGCTCCCGCACGCCCTTGCAGTTGCTCACACACCTCCACGATTTGTGCAACGCCGGTCGCACCCGGGGGATGGCCTTTGGCGATAAGCCCACCACTTGGGTTGACAGGCACCCGCCCGCCCAGCGCAGTTGCACCGCTTTGCAGGAAACTCGCGGCGTCTCCACGGGCACAAAGCCCCAGCGCTTCGTAATAGAGCAGCTCGGAAATGGTGAACGCGTCGTGGACCTCAAGAAGGCTCAGGTCCTGCGGACCGATTCCAGCCTGCTCATAGGCGATACGGGCTGCGCGGGCCGTGATCTCTGCCTCGGTCATGTCCACCGGCTCGGTTTCAAAAAGACCTGACTGCACCACAGACGCCAGCACCTGCACCGGCTTTGCAACGCCTTTGGAAGGTCGGGTACTGAGAACGATTGCGGCGGCACCGTCCACCACAGCTGGACAGCACTGCAGTAGGGTGAGCGGTTCAGCAACAGGGCGAGAAGCAAGCACCTCCTCGCGCGTCGCCTGTTTCGCAAACTTGGCGATGGGATTCAGCGCGCCGTGCTTTCTGTTCTTGACCGAGATATCCGCCAATGTCTCCAGCTTCAAGCCATGGTCGTGCATGTAGCGCTTCGCGCGCATGGCATAAAGAGCCGGCATGATCATGCCGCGTCTGTTGTTCCAGTCCTTCTGACTGAGCTGCAGCGGCCCACCTCCGAGGCTACTCAGGTGATCCATGCCGAACACCAGCACGGTGTCGTACTGCCCGACCTTGAGCGCCTGCAAGGCAAGGTTGAGCGCGGTTGCGCCGCTGGAGCAAGCGTTGTCCACGTTGTAGACAGCACCACCACTGATATGCAGTTCACGCAATGTGCGTTGCCCTGGCAACGATGAACCGAGTGCATTGCCGCAGTAGAACGCCTGTACTTCGGAGAGTTGAGTGCCAGCGTCGGCCAATGCGTCAAGGATGGCCGACTGCGCCATAACCTCCTCGGTCAACTCTGGAAAGCGGCCGAAATCCGTAATACCCACGCCGGTAATCATTGGTTGCTTCATGACGTCATTCCTTAAAGGCGTAGTCGGGTTCGCCGTCAGGCAACGTGAAGGGCACCACACGCAGGTGGCTGCCGATGGCGGGTGGTTGAGCATCAAACAGCAGCCGCCCGAATGCGCGCACACCGGGCTCGAAGTCGACCATAGCGAGGCCGTAGGGCTGCTTATCTTTGCCAGGGTGAACGACGGTAAAGCTGTATAGCAATCCAGTCGGACCGAGCTCGATATCCTCGACTGTCTGATCGTTGTGAACGAATTCCACCGGCGGGAATTGCGGAGGGTGATCGGCAACACGTGTGGCGATCAACACCATGCCGCTCGCTGTTTGACGGAAGTGAGGCTCCGTTCGTTTAATGATCTTCAAAAAT
>NZ_JBXASG010000016.1:0-5602 GCF_058809075.1 Acidovorax sp. GW821-FHT11A03 | reverse complement strand
AAAAAGTTTTCAAAAGTTTGACAGTTCTTCAAAAACTGTGCTAGAATTCAAGGCTCAGCTGATCGCAGCTAAGTCGGGAAAACAAAGAAAGACTACGGTCTTTGTGAGTGATCCGGTTCATTAAAAATATACAGCCGATAAGCGTGGGCGTTTGATGGCGAGTGCCAAGTTCTTTGGAACTAGTGCTTAGCACTACAAACGCTCATGAGAGAGAAGTGAAGTTCACTTCAATTCTTAATTATGAGTTGCTCGAAAGAGCGAAAAAATCAAGATCGAACTGTAGAGTTTGATCCTGGCTCAGATTGAACGCTGGCGGCATGCCTTACACATGCAAGTCGAACGGTAACAGGTCTTCGGATGCTGACGAGTGGCGAACGGGTGAGTAATACATCGGAACGTGCCCGATCGTGGGGGATAACGGAGCGAAAGCTTTGCTAATACCGCATACGATCTACGGATGAAAGCAGGGGACCGCAAGGCCTTGCGCGGACGGAGCGGCCGATGGCAGATTAGGTAGTTGGTGGGATAAAAGCTTACCAAGCCGACGATCTGTAGCTGGTCTGAGAGGACGACCAGCCACACTGGGACTGAGACACGGCCCAGACTCCTACGGGAGGCAGCAGTGGGGAATTTTGGACAATGGGCGCAAGCCTGATCCAGCCATGCCGCGTGCAGGATGAAGGCCTTCGGGTTGTAAACTGCTTTTGTACGGAACGAAAAGACTCCTTCTAATAAAGGGGGTCCATGACGGTACCGTAAGAATAAGCACCGGCTAACTACGTGCCAGCAGCCGCGGTAATACGTAGGGTGCAAGCGTTAATCGGAATTACTGGGCGTAAAGCGTGCGCAGGCGGTTATGTAAGACAGATGTGAAATCCCCGGGCTCAACCTGGGAACTGCATTTGTGACTGCATAGCTAGAGTACGGTAGAGGGGGATGGAATTCCGCGTGTAGCAGTGAAATGCGTAGATATGCGGAGGAACACCGATGGCGAAGGCAATCCCCTGGACCTGTACTGACGCTCATGCACGAAAGCGTGGGGAGCAAACAGGATTAGATACCCTGGTAGTCCACGCCCTAAACGATGTCAACTGGTTGTTGGGTCTTCACTGACTCAGTAACGAAGCTAACGCGTGAAGTTGACCGCCTGGGGAGTACGGCCGCAAGGTTGAAACTCAAAGGAATTGACGGGGACCCGCACAAGCGGTGGATGATGTGGTTTAATTCGATGCAACGCGAAAAACCTTACCCACCTTTGACATGTACGGAATCCTTTAGAGATAGAGGAGTGCTCGAAAGAGAACCGTAACACAGGTGCTGCATGGCTGTCGTCAGCTCGTGTCGTGAGATGTTGGGTTAAGTCCCGCAACGAGCGCAACCCTTGTCATTAGTTGCTACATTCAGTTGGGCACTCTAATGAGACTGCCGGTGACAAACCGGAGGAAGGTGGGGATGACGTCAAGTCCTCATGGCCCTTATAGGTGGGGCTACACACGTCATACAATGGCTGGTACAGAGGGTTGCCAACCCGCGAGGGGGAGCCAATCCCATAAAGCCAGTCGTAGTCCGGATCGCAGTCTGCAACTCGACTGCGTGAAGTCGGAATCGCTAGTAATCGCGGATCAGAATGTCGCGGTGAATACGTTCCCGGGTCTTGTACACACCGCCCGTCACACCATGGGAGCGGGTTCTGCCAGAAGTAGTTAGCCTAACCGCAAGGAGGGCGATTACCACGGCAGGGTTCGTGACTGGGGTGAAGTCGTAACAAGGTAGCCGTATCGGAAGGTGCGGCTGGATCACCTCCTTTCTGGAAAACTGCATTCAAGATTGAACGCCCACACTTATCGGTTGTTGGAACAAGCCACAGACCTGCGAAGCGATTCGCGGAGCTGAGGAATGGGTCTGTAGCTCAGCTGGTTAGAGCACCGTCTTGATAAGGCGGGGGTCGTTGGTTCGAGCCCAACTAGACCCACCAAATTCCAATACACGGATACGGTATGAGGACACTGGGGGATTAGCTCAGCTGGGAGAGCACCTGCTTTGCAAGCAGGGGGTCGTCGGTTCGATCCCGTCATCCTCCACCAACACTGCGGTAGTAGGTAGTAAGAAGATTACTCAACACCAAAGCGGCTTTGACTGGAAACGGTTAAGGCTTCTTTGTTGTTGATCAATATCGATTGATCAATCGGCTGTTCTTTAAAAATTCATAGAGTCGAATCAGAGTTGCTAGCGGAAACTGCACATTCGTAAAGGTTTAGTGCAGACCGTGCCGCTAGCAACAAGAATTTTTGATTGCGTCAAAACGAATATTCAAACCTAGTTTGAAATTCTTAAGTAATACGATGACAACTCGAAAGGGTTGAAGTTGTTTACGGCATAACGCGTCAGGTGAAAGACCTGGCAAGTCCTTGAAAGATTAGACGGCGGTGTTTCGCAAGAAACGTCAAAGTTATAGGGTCAAGTGACTAAGAGCATGTGGTGGATGCCTTGGCGATTACAGGCGACGAAAGACGTGATAGCCTGCGATAAGCTTCGGGGAGCTGGCAAATAAGCTTTGATCCGGAGATTTCTGAATGGGGAAACCCACCTCGCAAGAGGTATCGCATGATGAATACATAGTCATGCGAGGCGAACCGGGTGAACTGAAACATCTCAGTAGCTCGAGGAAAAGACATCAACCGAGATTCCGAAAGTAGTGGCGAGCGAAATCGGAAGAGCCTTCTATTGATAGCACGACTGTTAGCAAAACGGAATGGAAAGTCCGGCCATAGCAGGTGATAGCCCTGTATGCGAAAACAGACGTGTGGTACTAAGGTAGAGAAAAGTAGGGCGGGACACGAGAAATCCTGTCTGAATATGGGGGGACCATCCTCCAAGGCTAAATACTCGTAATCGACCGATAGTGAACCAGTACCGTGAGGGAAAGGCGAAAAGAACCCCGGGAGGGGAGTGAAATAGATCCTGAAACCGCATGCTTACAAAAAGTAGGAGCCCGCAAGGGTGACTGCGTACCTTTTGTATAATGGGTCAGCGACTTACATTCAGTGGCAAGGTTAACCGAATAGGGAAGCCGTAGAGAAATCGAGTCCGAATAGGGCGAATCAGTCGCTGGGTGTAGACCCGAAACCAAGTGATCTATCCATGGCCAGGATGAAGGTGCCGTAACAGGTACTGGAGGTCCGAACCGACTAGTGTTGCAAAACTAGCGGATGAGCTGTGGATAGGGGTGAAAGGCTAAACAAACTTGGAAATAGCTGGTTCTCTCCGAAAACTATTTAGGTAGTGCCTCAAGTATTACCGTCGGGGGTAGAGCACTGTTTAGGCTAGGGGGTCATGGCGACTTACCAAACCTATGCAAACTCCGAATACCGACGAGTACAGCTTGGGAGACAGAGCACCGGGTGCTAACGTCCGGACTCAAGAGGGAAACAACCCAGACCGCCAGCTAAGGTCCCTAAAATTGGCTAAGTGGGAAACGAAGTGGGAAGGCTAAAACAGTCAGGATGTTGGCTTAGAAGCAGCCATCATTTAAAGAAAGCGTAATAGCTCACTGATCGAGTCGTCCTGCGCGGAAGATGTAACGGGGCTAAGCCAGTTACCGAAGCTGCGGATTTGCAATTTATTGCAAGTGGTAGGAGAGCGTTCTGTAGGCCTGTGAAGGTGTCTGGTAACGGATGCTGGAGGTATCAGAAGTGCGAATGCTGACATGAGTAGCGTTAAAGGGGGTGAAAAGCCCCCTCGCCGTAAGCGCAAGGTTTTCTACGCAACGTTCATCGGCGTAGAGTGAGTCGGCCCCTAAGGCGAGGCAGAGATGCGTAGCTGATGGGAAACAGGTCAATATTCCTGTACCGATCAATAGTGCGATGTGGGGACGGAGAAGGTTAGCTCAGCCAACTGTTGGATATGTTGGTTCAAGCCTGTAGTCGTGCCTGGTAGGCAAATCCGCCGGGCTTAGATGAGGGGTGATAACGAGTCTGCTTGCAGACGAAGTGAGTGATACCCTGCTTCCAGGAAAAGCCACTAAGCTTCAGCTATTGACGACCGTACCGCAAACCGACACTGGTGCGCGAGATGAGTATTCTAAGGCGCTTGAGAGAACTCAGGAGAAGGAACTCGGCAAATTGATACCGTAACTTCGGGAGAAGGTATGCCCCAAGTAGGTGAACTCGAACAGAGGGAGCCCAACGGGGTTGCAAAAAATCGGTGGCTGCGACTGTTTAATAAAAACACAGCACTCTGCAAACACGAAAGTGGACGTATAGGGTGTGACGCCTGCCCGGTGCTGGAAGATTAAATGATGGGGTGCAAGCTCTTGATTGAAGTCCCAGTAAACGGCGGCCGTAACTATAACGGTCCTAAGGTAGCGAAATTCCTTGTCGGGTAAGTTCCGACCTGCACGAATGGCGTAACGATGGCCACACTGTCTCCTCCTGAGACTCAGCGAAGTTGAAATGTTTGTGATGATGCAATCTCCCCGCGGAAAGACGGAAAGACCCCATGAACCTTTACTGTAGCTTTGTATTGGACTTTGAACAGATCTGTGTAGGATAGGTGGGAGGCTTTGAAGTGAGGTCGCTAGATCTCATGGAGCCAACGTTGAAATACCACCCTGGTGTGTTTGAGGTTCTAACCTAGGTCCATTATCTGGATCGGGGACAGTGCATGGTAGGCAGTTTGACTGGGGCGGTCTCCTCCCAAAGCGTAACGGAGGAGTTCGAAGGTACGCTAGTTACGGTCGGACATCGTGACGATAGTGCAATGGCATAAGCGTGCTTAACTGCGAGACTGACAAGTCGAGCAGATGCGAAAGCAGGACATAGTGATCCGGTGGTTCTGTATGGAAGGGCCATCGCTCAACGGATAAAAGGTACTCTGGGGATAACAGGCTGATACCGCCCAAGAGTTCATATCGACGGCGGTGTTTGGCACCTCGATGTCGGCTCATCTCATCCTGGGGCTGTAGCCGGTCCCAAGGGTATGGCTGTTCGCCATTTAAAGAGGTACGTGAGCTGGGTTTAAAACGTCGTGAGACAGTTTGGTCCCTATCTTCCGTGGGCGCTGCAGATTTGAGGAAGCCTGCTCCTAGTACGAGAGGACCGGAGTGGACACACCTCTGGTGTATCGGTTGTCACGCCAGTGGCATTGCCGAGTAGCTAAGTGTGGAAGAGATAACCGCTGAAAGCATCTAAGCGGGAAACTCGTTTCAAGATGAGATCTGCCGGGGCCTTGAGCCCCCTAAAGAGTCGTTCAAGACCAGGACGTTGATAGGTCAGGTGTGGAAGCGCAGTAATGCGTTAAGCTAACTGATACTAATTGCTCGTGCGGCTTGACCCTATAACTTTGATAGCCAACACACGCAAGTGTGCAAAGCTCAAAGATTGTTATGCCAAGTTGACGCAGTCAAAAGACACAAAATCTGATTCCAAACTCTATGAATTCGCCAGGCTGTTCCACGAACAGCCCAGCACCAAGTTATGCCTGATGACCATAGCAAGTTGGTACCACTCCTTCCCATCCCGAACAGGACAGTGAAACGACTTTGCGCCGATGATAGTGCGGGTTCCCGTGTGAAAGTAGGTCATCGTCAGGCTCTTACAGCCCA
>NZ_JBXASG010000015.1:0-6789 GCF_058809075.1 Acidovorax sp. GW821-FHT11A03 | reverse complement strand
GTCCGGTTCTTTGCGGAACCTGGCTCGAGCTACGTCACTGGACAACTTCTGTATGTCTGCGGTGGACGCAGCCTCAGTAGTCCCTCTGTTTGACGGCAAAGGATAAGAGGGCAGCCGCCGTGAAGCGCAGAACACTTATTAGATCTATCTTGGCACTTGGGCCTGTAGCAGCGATGCCAACTTTCGGGCAGTCATACCCGTCAAGGCCACTCAGACTACTTGTCCCATATACAGCCGGTGGAGGGACCGACTTAGCTGCACGAGTTGTGATGAAGAAGCTGAGTGAGCAGTTGAACCAACCAATCGTCGTAGAGAACAAGCCTGGTGCGGGTGCCGTACTAGCCTATAACGAGCTTTTGCGAAGCAAGCCCGACGGATACACGTTAACGACGGGCTCAAACATCACATCGCTACTGAATCTCCTGAATAGCAAGTTGTCATTCGACGCCGCCACGGACCTGGTGCCGGTAGCGCCTTTGGCCAGCGTGCCGATTGTTTTGATCGCAGGTAGCAAGGTTCCTGCCAGAAACGTCGCCGAACTGATCTCTTATGTCAAAGAGAACCCAGGTGTTAACTACGGGACGCCTGGTCCGGCTACCCCACATCATTTGGCTGGTGTACTGCTCGCGTCAATGGCTGGAATGCAATTGACACATGTTGGCTACAGAGGTACGGCTCCTGCCGTTCAAGACGTTATTGGTGGGCACTTACCACTTGCGATTGTCGGACTATCAACCGCAATTCAATTTACTCGAAGCGGCCAGTTGAAAGTATTGGGTGTGGGTAGCGCAAAGCGCTCTGAACTGGCACCCGAGATCCCGACGCTGGCAGAAGGCGGAGTAAAGGGCTACGACGCAAGCTACTGGTATGACGTTTGCGTTGCGAAGGATGTTCCGAAGACCGTCGTAGGACGTTTGCATGGAGAGGTTACCAAGGCCCTACAGGATATTCAGGTGCGAGCTAGTCTCACTGCTGCGGGACTCGAGCCCATGGCCGTCACTCAAGATCAGTACCAACACATGCTGCAATTAGAACGGGCCAAGTGGGAACCGATTATCCGAGCACACCACATTGAAATGGGCTCATAAGATGCTGGCGAACTCACTTAAGGGTATTCGGGTGATCGACTTCACCCAGGTGATGGCAGGACCAACCTGTACTTTGTGCATGGCCGATCTCGGTGCCGATGTTGTAAAGATCGAGGCTCCCACAGGCGACCTCTCCCGGGCGCTCTCCCCATGGGTAAACGGAGAAGGTATCCCGTTTCTGGCTCTGAATCGCAACAAACGCAGCATCGTGCTAGACCTCAAGCAGCCGGTGCATCTGCAAATTGCGCAGAGGCTGATCACCGAAGCAGATGTTGTTGTGGAGAGCTTTCGCCCTGGCGTCATGGCCCGATTGGGGCTGGATTACGGCACGGTGTCTTTAAATAACCCTCGGCTGATTTATTGCTCGGTCTCCGCCTATGGCCAACAAGGGACCGGAAAAAACCTCCCGGGCGTGGATGGGGTGCTTCAGGCAGTTAGCGGCCTGATGAGCGTCACAGGGGCAAGCGATGGCGCTCCGTGCAAGGTTCCGGTGCCAGTGGTCGATTTGATGACTGGGTCGCTTGCCACCATTTCTGTTTTGGCCGCGCTTGCCGAGCGGCAGCGCACGGGCAAAGGGCAGCACGTAGAAGCTAGCATGTTTGCGAGTGCAATCGCATTGCAGCATGTGAGTTTCGCCTCCTATCTAGCGGATGGCGAAGTACCTGGTCCGCAGGGGAGCGCAGCGCCCTATTCAACGCCGAACGAAGCGCTGCCCTGCGCCGATGGATGGATCATGGTGGCGGCATATCACCCCGCAAGATGGCATGCCTTGTGTGTAGCTGTTGGAGCGCCGGAGCTGGCAACCGATCCCCGATTCGCTGAGAACAAGAACCGGCTTCAACACCGCGAGGCGCTGCTTCATCTGCTCGAAACGCGGATGCTTGCTCATCCCCGTTCTTATTGGCTCGAGAAGTTCACTTCCGTGGACATTATCTGCGGCGCGATAAACGACTATGCAGAAGTCACGCGGTCCACTCCCTTTGTCGAGGCCGCGCTCACCGAGCGCCTTGAGCATCCAGTTGCAGGAGTTCTGACCATGCCGCGCAGCGTGTTGGGTGCGGTTGGCGAGCATCCTCAAGCAAGAAGTGCCGCCCCCATCCTTGGACAGCACACCCGTGAGGTGCTTGCCGAACTAGGCATGCCGTCTGAAGACATTGAGGCAGTCGCAGCTATGTCCAATACCAGCAAGTGAAGTAATTCAATGCCTATCAATAAGACAGTCCAAGATGGCGTCGCCATCGTTACCTTGAATCGACCGGAGGCGATGAATTCAATTGATCCGGAGTCGAATCAGCAACTACTCGACATTTGGGAAGAGGTGTCGAACGACGAGGCGCTACGGGTACTCGTTCTCACAGGCGCTGGCGATCGCGCGTTCTGCACAGGGGCGGACCTCAAGAAAACAATGCCACCGGCCGACAGTGCGGCGCGGCAGGTCTTTCGCGCAGGAACCCAACACTTCAACTTTGGGACGCTGCGCACGGACAAGCCCGTCATCGCGGCAATCAACGGGTATGCCCTGGGTGGGGGGCTTGAGCTGGCGCTGCTTGCAGACATACGCATCTGCTCTGAAAACGCCCAATTCGGTCTGCCGGAAGTGAGGGTGGGGAGCATACCTGGTGCTGGCGGAACCCAACGCTTGATCCGCGCAGTGGGCCAATCGGACGCAATGCTGATGCTGCTGACGGGTGAGCGCATCGATGCTAACGAAGCCTTGAGGATCGGGCTGGTAAGCAAAGTCGTACCGCAGTCTGAGTTGCAGGCGACGGCCCTGCGCCTGGCACACACCATGGCCGCCAACGCACCGTTGGCGATGACGGCTGCCAAGCGATTGGCGATGACTGGGCGGGAATTGTCGCTAGCAGGAGGGCTGGAATTGGAACGCCAAGCCTTCGGTGTGCTGAGGGACAGTGAGGACCGGCTGGAAGGACGCAGGGCGTTCGCTGAGAAGCGTCCTCCGAAATTCCGCGGCCGATGATGCGTTCAGCTAATTGAAATCGGGCGCATTTATGTCTCCAAATTTGCGCAATTTTCTTCAGGTCTGTTTCAAGCCCAAACGGTGAAGGCATCATGAATAATTTTTTGCGCTTCATGTTGGTGTTACTCTTGACCCACCTGACAGCTGTATCAGCCCAAACCCCAGCAGATCGTCGTCTAGTAATAGGCAGTTCAATGCCACTAACTGGAGCGTTCGCGGAGTCTGCGAAACGCCTGGTGAGTGGATCAAAATTGTATTTTGATGGAATTAATCGTGCCGGCGGAATAAATGGCCTGCAAATTGATTATCAAGTTCTTGATGACGCATTCGAACCAGAAAAAGCTGCCAAGAATGTAAGCGAACTGATATCTGAACGTGGAGCAGTTGCGCTCATCGGGTTGACAGGAACCAATCAGATTCTCGCATCGCTTCCTGTCATCAAAAAAACTGGCACACCCCTATTCGGCCCTTTCAGCGGGTCACCGGTTCTGCGTAAGGAAAAAAATACGCCAGTATTTCATTTCAGAGCAAGCTATTCTGATGAAATCCAACGAATGATTGATCATGCCAAAGCGATTGGCGTGCGGCGGATCGGAATTTTCTACACTGATGACGGCCTAGGGAAGGTGGTTCTGGCAGAGCTCAAAATAATTCTTGAAAAAGAGAGTCTTGAGCTCGTGGGTATTTCGACCCCTTCTGCTACTGACACCAATTTTTTACTTGCTGCGATGGATTTATCGAGAAATAATCCAGAAGCAATAATTGTAGGGGCCGCAGGTTCTCATTTCGGCAAGTTTGTTGCAGCGTATAAAAGTTTGGGGGGTAGGTGGCCTCAGATTTATGGACTATCTGTAGTGGATCCGGGAACGTTGGGGGCGCAGATATCAGAGTCGGCACGCGGAATAATATTGACACAAGTTATCCCATCTGTGCGTAACACCGCGCTTCCTATAGTGCGTGAGTACTTGGCTGCTTTGGCGAAAGAGATCCCAGGCGCGGAGCCCAATGTCTTTGAGCTCGATGCTTTTACCACAGCCAAGATACTGGTTGAGGCGATGAGACGTGCAGGAAAACCTGTTTCTAGAGCTTCTTTGATAAACTCACTGGAGAATATCGGAAAGTATGATGTTGGAGGATTTTTTGTTTTTCTAACTCCGGAAATTCGCGGTGGCTCAGCGTTTGTGGATCTGGCAATTATTGGTGATAAAGGCAGGCTTCGCTATTAATAAAATACCGCCAGTTGTTAATGCCTCTAAAAGATTGCTGCCCAAATATAAGTAATTTTATATATTTGGATGGAGTACCGGAAAATGAAATTCAATGACATATCTGTAGCTCGCAAACTTTGGCTTGTAATTCTCGGAGTTTTGCTGGCAATGTTAGCTATCTGTGTATGGACGCAGATGCAGTCGGCAAAGGTCATGGACGAGACAATCCGTGCTATCGAAGATGCCGAGTCCAAGATTGCTCTGGCCACACGTTGGCGTGGCATGTCTGAAGCTGCCACCAACATGGTGGTTGGGGCTACGATCACGTCTGACGGGGTCTTGGCTCAGATGTACGACTTGAAAGTCAAAGACCTTATCGCTGATATCTCGCAGGTACAAGCTGCAGTCACCAAAAGTGCGACTACAGCGGATGCGATGGCAGCTATGGAGACCATAGCCACCGAGCGGGAGCTTGTGCTCGCCCTCATGGCGCGGACCAGAGATATGAAGATCGCGGGCGACACGGTAGCCACGCGGGATTTTGTCGATAAGGAGTTCCCACCAGCAATGGGGCGCTATTACAAGGCATTGGACCGTCTCGTGACTGTGTACGAACAGGAGCGTGATTCCGTGCGAACTTCGGCTGCAAAGGACCGCCAGCATGCTTTGTCGTTCGCGTCTGCTGCGGTGGGGTTAGTTTTTTTAGTTGGCATACTTTTGACGCGCGCACTTGAACGCTCCATAACGTTGCCATTGCAAAGATCTGTTGAGGTTG
Source organism: Acidovorax sp. GW821-FHT11A03 (assembly GCF_058809075.1). Classification (NCBI taxonomy): domain Bacteria; kingdom Pseudomonadati; phylum Pseudomonadota; class Betaproteobacteria; order Burkholderiales; family Comamonadaceae; genus Acidovorax; species Acidovorax sp. GW821-FHT11A03. The sequence goes on along the minus strand of NZ_JBXASG010000015.1, from coordinate 1,740 downwards.
CGGATGCGATTGCCAACGGTGACCTCACTCAGAATATTATTGAGAATCGTAAAGACGAATTCGGGCAACTCGTTCGATCACTTGAATCCATGAACTTTAGACTGCGCCAGCTTGTCGGTGAAGTGCGAGGTGGAGTTGAGCAGGTGTCAACAGCTTCCAATGAAATCGCATACGGTAACCAAGATCTGTCGTCGCGCACAGAGCAGGCAGCATCTAGTCTGCAAGAGACTGCTGCCAGTATGGATCAATTGACGGGTATGGTTTCACAGTCGGCCGATACGGCGCGTCGAGCTAACCATTTGGCTTCCGAAGCAGCTAGATCAGCGTCTCGGGGCGGAGATATCGTGGCAGGTGTAGTTCTGAGCATGCAGGGAATCAGCGACTCGTCGAAAAAGATAGTCGACATCATCGGCGCTATAGATAGCATTGCGTTTCAAACCAACATCCTGTCTTTGAATGCCGCTGTCGAGGCGGCCCGTGCGGGTGAGCAGGGGCGTGGCTTTGCCGTTGTAGCCAATGAGGTCCGAGGCTTGGCAGCCCGATCAGCTGAAGCAGCAAAAGAGATCAAAGAGCTAATTGAAAAGTCGGTACGGTCAGTTGACCATGGGTCACATCAAGTGAAACAGGCCGGAGAGGCAATGGGGGACATTGTCAGCAGCGTGAAACATGTTTCTGACCTCATAAGCGAAATTAGCGCTTCTGCCACCGAGCAACGCGACGGAATTTCACAGGTAAACCACGCGGTGAGCACGCTCGATCAAATGACGCAACAAAATGCTGCGTTGGTGGAGGAGTCCGCGGCCGCAGCTGCGGCGTTGCGCGATCAAGCACGCCGCCTTTCAGAAGTGGTTTCAGTATTTAACGTCGGCCGATTGGCGGGCTAGTTTGGCCCTCAGTGTGGCCACTTCGGATGTCCGAAATATGAGCCGCGACCTCAATATTGGACTTTTTCGAGGTGGCCACTAGATACTGTTTCTTGAGCCGTTTGGTGAGCATGTCCACCGGTAGGCTGTGGCAGCCATATGCTCCGGCGTGCGCGTTTCATCCTTGCTTTAGCATGCACCCCGACCTCTCGCAGTCCTAGGCTCCGCAGAATCTGCGCTGCTGCCCTCTACGCATAGTAGCCACAGGAGTTCGACGGCATACCATTCAAATGCGTCGCACGCCGCCTTCCGGATCCAGACGTTTGATGAATGCGTACCTCACCTGGACTGACTAAGTTGGATGTCGGGCTCCTCGTTCACATACATGAGTTGAGTCATCAACGGCGCGGCGCCTCGGTAAAAGACTTCTGCAAATGACGTTCTGGCGGATGCGGTGCCTACGCCTTGATCCACTCGGACAGGCTTTGCTGGCTCCTACTGATCCAATCGGATGCATCGACCATCTGATGGTCTCAATCCGTAGTCCTTTTGACCGCTTCGATCTTGAATTTTTCGGCACATGGAAAATTCGTCAGCGCACCTCAAGTTTTGAGATCTAAGGTATCCCGCTCATTCGAAGCAGTTCATATGTCCACTTCTAGATTTAAAAACCGGAACGATTCACTTCGGGATACCTGCTTTAGTGTGACTAAAGCTTGCCCAGTAGAACTGCAATGACCGTTTGGTCACGAATACCCATACTTCCTGTCACCGTAGCAAGCGCTGCGTGAACAGGAGATATTTTTGAAGATCATTAAACGAACGGAGCCTCACTTCCGTCAAACAGCGAGCGGCATGGTGTTGATCGCCACACGTG
>NZ_JBXASG010000014.1:0-30115 GCF_058809075.1 Acidovorax sp. GW821-FHT11A03 | reverse complement strand
ACCGTCAGGTCGCCCCGCGCCACCGAATCGGTGATCTGCACCGCATTGCCCAGGGCGCGCGATATCTGCCGGATCATCGAGCCGCCGACCAGCAGCGCCAGCAGTAACCCAAGCACTACTGCACTCGTGGTCACCACCCAGATGGTCTGGTAGCTTGCAGCAGCACTATCGTATTCTTTCTTGGCCTCGTCGAGTTGCACTTGTATGAGCCCGCTCAGCACATCCTGCAAAGGATCCATCGCGGGATACATATCCTTGGCAGCAAAAGCTGTGATGCCAGGAATGTCGCTAGCTCGGAACAGCCCTTGCAGCACCTCTGTCGCTTTGTCTGCATTCGCCTGTAAGGGCCTGAACTGATCCACGAGCTTGACCTCTTCGGGTGCCAGCTGTGTAGCCAGATAGGCACTCCAGTTTGTATTGATCGCTTTGCGAGCCTCACTCACTGATTGCAGGCCCTGGGCAGGTGTCATGCCCCCATCCCGCACCTTGTGGGCGGCATCCACCACGTTGACGGCATACATGTCCGCCACGATCTTGAGCTGCTTGAGAGGGACCACCCGGTCGTCGTAAACCGACTTGAGTCCGGTATTCGAGTGGCTCATACCCATAAGGCCGCTGCCTCCAACCAGCAAGACCAGACAACACAACACTGCCAGAAGACCGGCTAAGCGGGTAGAAATTTTCAGATTGCTCATTTGGCATCTCCCCAGTCGGAGCATGCCGTGATGCCGATGAAATGCTGCTCAGCCCTATCTCGTGACAGGAAAAAGGACGAAATTGACGGTGATTTCATGGACGTGGGTTAATGTCATGTGGATAGATGGCCAATTGTAATGATAAAGATGATTTTTTTGGTAAATTTTTCGAAAACACCATTTCGGTCACTTTGGGCGAAGTACCGTCGAAAGCGCGGAATTGACTTTCAGAGGTCAGTGACGGTCTACGGCGGGTCGAGATAAGTAGATTGGTGCGCTCAAAACCGCTCGTTCGATGGCAGGCGCTGCCCACCAGCGACAGCAAAGCACCGTGTCGGCTGGACTGAATCGCCCCCGGGTTTGAACTGATCCCCCAGAAGTTGGATGGTCGCGATTCCGCCGATCAGGCGGTGCTTCTCAAGCGGTATTCCACTGGACTGAGCCCCTGCAGCCGGAGCTTGATGCGCTCGTGGTTGTAGTAGTGGACGTAATCATGCACGCCCGCTTCGAGCGTATGAATGCTATCGGGCCGTTCGAGATGCAAGTACTCGGCTTTCAGGGTGCCGAAGAGTCTTTCAATCGCCGCGTTGTCGAAGCAGTTGCCCTTGCGGCTCATGCTTTGCTCGACTCCGTGTCGCACGAGCATCGCTCGGTAGGGCTGCATCTTGTAGTGCCACCCTTGGTCAGAATGCACGATCAGGCCGGCGACGCAATTGGTCCGCGAGAGCGCGGCCTCAAGCTTGCTGGAAACCATCTCGAAGACTGGCCGCCTTTCTCGAAAAATAAACCTAACGCGACCCGGCAAAGACCGATCCAAAGCAAGCCATGATGCGGCCCTCCTACGCAATCGCGCTCAACGCCGGCACGACCACGTTCTTCGGTATCAGCTTCTGCACGTAGGTCTGTCCATCGCCCCAGGCATCGACCAAATGCGCCCACTCTTGCAGCATGTGGCGCCGCTGCTCGGCGCATTCGGTCTTGTTGTAGATCGAACGCGAGGAACGCCCCTCCTCGTGCGCCAAGCATTTCTCGATCCAGTCGAGTTTGAAGCCGATCTCGTTCAGTAGCGTTGAGCCGATGCGGCGCAGGTCGTGGACGGTGAACGACTGCAGCGGTAGACCTTTGACCTTGGCGCCCTCCACGATGAGCTGCGTGATCCGATTCAAGGTCGCATTGGACATGCACCGATCCGGATGGTAGCGAGAAGGAAAGCCGAACCTTGAACCTGCGTGCAGGCGTGCAGCGTGATGAAGATGTCGAGCGCCTGTCGCGTAGACGTAGACCTGCTTCAAGATGTCCCGGATCTGCACCGCGGTGGCCCGCGCCCCTCGCTCCTTGAGCTTGTTGCACAAGATCCGCAGGTCTTCGGCCTGGATTTCGGTCAGCAGGCGATTCTGGATAAATTCACTCCCACTCAATTGTCAATAGCGCCAAGGCCTTCTAATGAAATCAAGGCTCTGAAGCTGAGATGAATTTCTAATACCGTCAACTGTACCGTCAGCACGGGGAACCTGGGCGGAAGAAGGAGTCATAGCGAAACGGCTTGAAAAAAGCCCAGTTTGAGGACGATGGGCAGCTAAGAGAAAGTATGCACGCCAAAGATCGTTGGCACTCTGGCGCACAAAGCCAAGGCTACAAAGCACGCCGCAGCTTTGCCGCTAAATCATCCCCCCCTCTGGTAGTAACCCTCTAGCTTGGGAGCTGAAGTTAAACCTGCGGTCACTGACGCTCCATTGCCACGCTTAATCAATATCTTTCTGGCGCCACCCAGTGACACAGCTATGCGAGGAAAGTCGTCTTCTAGCTCAGCGTGGTCTGTCTTGAGCCAGGTCGGAAAGGGCAACGCTGGTTGGACGGGAACCTGTTGTCCACTCACCAAAATGTTTCCCTTTGCCAGGTCTTGGACCATGGGCAATGCCGCCCCACCACCCGTTAATGCGACGGTCAGGTATCTCGACGGGTTGGAAAGTATCCACTCAACGAAGCTGTAGTCCACAGCCTCCATGATCTCTGCCATCGTAGCTCTCAGCGTAGCTCCAAAACCTTTGACAGCGTCTACAGATAAGAATTCATCCAACTCGATTTCAACATCCAACCCTTTCGCAAGCGCGATGAAAAGGAACTTCTCATTGAAGAGTGTTTCCTTGTAGTCACGAATACTCAACTCCAGTTTGCTGCGAGCGGCCACCGCGCCATCCGCGTCGGACTTCACACCGGCTTTCTTCAGAATGAACTCGATCAAGACTCGGTCCAAGAAGTTACCCGCCTCCGTGATCCCGCGCGCGCTATTTGCAACTTCTTGGGCAGTGTTCAAGCCCTTCTGGGGGTCCACAAGAATGCGATAGAGGCTCATGTCACTTGTGCCGGCCCCTACGTCAATAACCATGACGAGCATATCGACCCTGTTGCGCCAGCTCAGCAGGGCACCCGCGACGCCCAGCGGTTCGGTAATGTCCTCGGCTATGAACGGGTAGTCAGCTTTGGTGGCTTTCAGGCTTCTGACCGCCGCAACGAAGTCTGCCACTGGGATACCACTGGTCATGGACGCAGAGAAGGTATCCGCAAGAACCTGCGCCTCGCCCAACATTCGCCGCAGCTCGTGTGAAACGTCTCGAGACTTGTTGCTTGGAAAGCATGGCATCGCAAAGCGTCGTTGTACGTTTCGCTGGTAGCCTGCGGACTCCAGTGCCCGACTAGTGGCCCAAGTCAGAAACATGAGGTAGGCCAGAATCATCTGACCGTATGTGACTTGAACTCCTTGCGGAGCAAATATCGGAGCACCCACAGCATCATCAAACCCATCTTCTGAGAGCCTGCGTTTGATGTTGTCAAGCCGCTGCCGCGAACCGTCTCCACCTTCGATCAGCGACCGATCTACCGCGTTCTTACCGAACCAAATGTGACCGGCGTTGTCGATGTAAACCGACGAGATCAGCATCACAATGCTGACTTCTTCTTGGTCACCTGGTTTTCCCAACTCGAGAACACATATCTGCTCCTCACTGCCATCCAGGACCAGCGTCGCCTTGGACATGGCCGTTCCGAAGTCCAGGCAAAGCCGCATATCGCTCACCTTCGGCATCTTCAGGACGGACGTGTCAAGAGAAATGGGTCGCACAGGCTTGGCTGCAACCTCTACAGTGGTGCCAGCAGGGACTGCAGCAGGTGGCGATACAGGTGGATTCACAGTGGGCGCGGTGCTCGTCACTGCGCCTTCGCTGCCGAGCTTCGAAATCGCAAACTGAAGTGCCTTCAGCTCGTTGGTCGTGAGCAATCCCGGAAGGCTCATCGAGCCGTTCGAGTCGGTAACCAATCTCTCGATGAGATTGGTAATCAAAATGCTGGCTTTAACGGTGTCCACGCTGATCCTTATTCGTCTGGCTGAACCCAAGGTTTTACAAGTGTCTTTACCTTACCCCCGAAATCCTTCCGAATACCATCTCGCACTACTCGAATGCGCCTCACGCCTGGTTGATGCCCTCCTAACATCTCATGCTCTAGTGGGTTGTACTCAAGACGTTCACCTTTTAGGTCGGTCTTTGTCAGTTTGCGCATTCGAGCGAGGCGCCTGGCAGTCTGCGCAATCTCGGTGTACCCCGCAGTTGCACTCCTGACTGTAGAAGCAAGTACTGGGTCAGATATCTCCAGGAGTGGTACGACAGCTCGACTGACCTTCTCCATCGGCTCCTTGTTGCTCTCGACTTCAATGAGAAGCGAACCGATTTGCTGGTCTTCATTGTTGCCAAACTTGTGATCAACAACCCGCTGACTCTGCTCTAGCGCTCCGGCTGACTCCCACCACGCCCTGACTTCAGGGTCGGAATCCTGTGCATCGACCAGTCGCCGCTTCAATGCCACTGCAGTCTGTGGCCTAGATCCAAATGCCAAGACGATAGCTTCAACGATCCTGGAGTCAGAGCGATTCTGTCGGACCAACACAAGCGCCGTTTCAAGTAGATCCTCTCGCAATCCCGCGATCGCCCCTGAGCGGCTCAGAAAGTCATGCCACCCCGTACGAATGGCTTCTTGCGCGCGCTCAACCACCGAGTATGAGGTCGAGTCAAAGGCGCAGGAAAACCGTCGCTCAATCATGCGTGACAGAATTCTTAGCGCTGCATCGACAACGTCTGCCAAAACTCCCGCATCAGCGTCGACGGCATCGTGTCGAACGAGCGCTGCGAAGCAGTCTCCAAGCGCGGTTCCTGGCTCATGGCCAAGCTCACCCTTCCAGGTCGTAAGCACGTCAAGTACGGCCAATAGAACTCGCCTCGATCTCTTCAGTCGAGACTCCGCCGAAGGGATCTGTCGAATGCTTTCGCTGTTGAGCTCTAGCTGACGCAGAAAGCTTGAGAGAGTTCCTGCTTCGCTGAGACCACAGGCGAGCAGTTCGCGTCGTGCCTCCTCTGCCGTATCGATGATGAGCGCCTCATGAAGACAATACTCCATGACCCAATGGCCATTGCAATGCTTGAGCGACGCAGCGGCATAAGCCTTGTCATCACCATTGGACAAGGTCTCTATGGATTGTGGGACGACGGTAAACAGTGATGGCAGTAGGTCAAAGACCTCCTTCTCACGATTACGCGCCACCGCAGCCAGCCGCGCGAGGGCGGCACTGGCTAGCAATTCGACCGAGGAGTCTTGTTGCGCAAACACTTGTATTCGGTTGGAGATCGCAGCTAACCCCTCGCCCTTGATCACCGCTTGGATTCGCTGAGACGCCATCTGCTTGCGAAGTACAGCCTGCAAGGATGCCAAGTCCGGTGCGCTGAGTGCATCCTGGAAATCGGGTATTTCGTCTGATGTTTGGCTCTGTTCTGTCATGACTTGCCTCTTGCCTGCCACTAATCTACGGATTCGATCTGTATTCAGCTCTCCACTGCAACCTTGGTCGCACCTCCATGCTGTGTAACCCTGGGCCTGCACCGAAGCTTGACGGCCCCCTTGGAAAACGACTCGTCCGTCGCCTTGCTTGACCAAACGTAAGCCTCTCCGGCTTTCAGCAGGGCCATGCGCTCTGGCGTCAGGTTGCCGAGTGCGGCGTTAGCTTTCTGGATATGCCTCAACCAAGCGGGCGAGTTGAACTTGTGCATGATGATCTGGCTGGACAGCTCGATCAGGCTGACGGGCACAGATGGTGGGTCTTGACTTGCGACCATGATGCTGACGCCCTTGTGCCGCATCTCACGGACGACTTCAATGAGTCCGGCAACTAGGTCAGGGCTCTCGATGTATTTGTGGGCCTCATCGAACACCACCAGCTTGTTGAAACGGCGCCCATCGATCCGCGCATCAGCGAACAACTGCAAGAGCACCACGAACAGTCCGAGTGCTTCGTCCTTCTCGATGAATTCGTCTCGCAGGTCCACGATGATCAGTCGGCCTGGTCTCACCACCTCAGTGAGCGAGGTTCCGTCGTTGATGTACTCAGCGGCCAGGTCGAGGCGCATCCTAGCCAGCTCCTTGAGGTGATCAGGAACCGACGATGCATCGATACCTGCACGCAAGCCCTCAAGGGTGATGTCGTCGCGCATCGCCTTCATGATGCGCATGATCTGACGAATGTACGTGGCTTGATTGCCTACGGCGCCCATCAAGAATTTCCAGTGCGAAGCCTTCAGCTCTGAAGCCGAGAACTGCAAAGGCCGCACTTCGATATCGGGGTACTCGGCCTGACGGTCTTCGATCTTGTCGGCTGGTACGAGAAGCAAGACATCCGCGAGCGCCTTCGGCTCCGCGCCATACACCTCCTTCAGCGCACGAATCTGATCTTCCACCGTGTTCGCACCTACCATTGACGTGAACTCGGGCTTGTAGTCCATCGTCGGGCTGTAGTGGAAGATCACCGTGGACAGCGGCTCGGGAAGGCAGTTGATACCAGGGATCTGAAGCGAAGCCATCTCTGCCACGCTGCCCAAGGTGTAGCTCTTGCCGCCGCCCTGAACACCGAACAGGCTGATGGTGTGGGTCTGATTGAGATCAAGTGCCACCTTGCGCCCGGACACTTCGCCAATCAGGCCGTACTGCGGTGTTGCTCCCGTGGCACCGAGCATGATGTCGTAAGCCACGCGGCTATCGGGTGCCTCGCCATCTTGAGTCTGCGACCGTTTAACGGACGCACTCTGGGGAGCCGCCTCCCCCGCAACAAGAACCGATGCAGGCGCCTGTTCCGCAGTCGCATTAATACCCGGCTCGTCTACTGGCAACGGTGGCTTGTCAGTGCTTGCAGCCTGCACGGTTCCAACTGGCAGAGGAGCCACCTGCACCAAGGCGGCGGGTTCCGGCTCCCTCACGGGCACGCTGGAAACCACCTCATGCTGCGTGTAGTTGACCCTCGGACTGTCGTCCCACGCGAGTGTTCGATCCCGTGACGGGCTGAGGAACGCAGCCGTTTCAAAGGTAGGAACGGCTGGCGCCAACTCCCTGCGACGAAGCAGTTCTTGCGTGACCTCTCGCGCTGTGTCGGCAGAGCGCGCGTACTGGACGCTAGCCACCGTTTCGGTGTCAGTCACTGCCGACTCCACCAACTGCCGGATCAAATTACTACCGATCCGATAGAACTCGATGCCGTTTTCATGCTCGGCGGGCTCAGTACCTGGCTTGCTGAAGTCAAACACCACGGCACTTCGTGTGAACTGCAGGGTGTAAGGCCGCTCATCAAGGCGTCGCAGGAAGTAGTGCGCCTCTTCGGCGGCTTCTGGCAAGACCACGCCATAGCGTTCGGAGCGGTCTAGGTAAAAGCCCAGCAGTGCAGCAAGATCGCGATTCTTGATGGGGCGGTCAGGCCGATCTACGTCAGCCATCCTGGGGTTGAAGTGATAGGCCAAGACGTGCTCGGATTGAGCGATCTGATCGGCGATGGAGGCCTTCAACTGCGCGTAGGCAGCAACGTCACCCACTTGGCTATAGCACTTCACTTCGACCAACCGACATGTCACCACACGGCTTGCTGGGTCGAGGTCGAACAGGGCAAGGTCAGTTCGACGGAAGCTGACTTCATCGCCCATTTCCTCAGCGCTTTGCTTTAACGCCTTGTACAACTCCAAGTGCGCGTCCAACGGCACGACGACCTGGTTCTGGAAAACGCCTTGATGTTCGAGGAACAAACGCGAGAGCGCCAAGCCCATCGCCTCAGCGCGCTGGGACGAAGAGGACAGTAGCTTCAAAGCCAGCCGGCCGGACAACGATCGAAGCTGATCCAGCATCACCAAGGCATGTCGGCCCGTATTGGGCAATCCGTACTCACCCAATATGGGAATCAGCAAAGACTCCAGCTCAGCAACGGACCGCGAGGTAATCGCCAATCGATGGCTCATCGCGCTCGCCATGTCGGGCGAGTGGTCGATCAGATAGTCTGGCCGTGTGGCATGCCGACGATGGTCGAAGAACTCGATCCCCAAGTTCCGATCAATCGTAAGCACCCAATCACTGACCTCATGAACCTGATGGAGCATGGCACGCTCATCTGCGGACAGGCTCAGCGCAACAACAGGGCGCGCATGCGGCAGGTATTGACTGCGAGCAACTGTCGCCACTGCGACCGAGACAGCACGGGAAACGCCACCCATGAGGTCGGATAGCGCCTCTGCTCCCTCCAGCGGCTGCGCCGCGCCATGAAGCGGACGCCGCAGCCAAGTGATGGACTGCTCGTCTTCCAGATAGTCCACTTCGAAGGGCTGAACCAGACCATGGACAAACGAAGAGTCGTCACTGTCCTGAACATCAACTGCTCGAATTTCCTCAGCAGGGAACAAGTCAAACAAGAAGGACAGGTGCGCCGCATGCAAATCCGGATCCTCACGGAATTCCTTGATCGCACGAATGGCCAGTCGCAGCTTGGGGTGCAAATGACTGTTGGTCGGCGTCGAAAAAGCGTCTGCCTCCTTGGCGCTCGTTCCCGAGTCTGGCGACAAGAGTCCCAGCAACGCTTCCCCGGTCGAAGGGGCTGCAGGATCAAGCACGAAAAGCCGGATGTCGTAACGTAGATCGGCGAAGTCAGGATGTCGCTGGAGTGCCAGCAGCACCTCGGCCATTGCGCCTGCGCGCCCCGCGTTGAATGCGTTGATCGTCAGCGTCTCCACATACGGGTGCTGAACCAGATAACGCTGCACGCGCGCGGCAAGATAAGCACTATCGATCGTTGCCCCGCCTATGGCTGGCTCTGGCAAGCCCAAGGCAGCACAAACCTCCCCGATCAGGCCACGAGGGTCCTTCTCATCGGTCGCCGCGTACAAGGACCAGAACGGGTTGATGTTGTCCACAGCCAGCGCTGTCCGCCCCAGCTCCTCACCGAAGGGAACAACCGGCGGAAATGCCGCTGGCGCAAGCTGCTTGATCACTGCGTCACGTGTCGGGATCACAAACTCTTTGTTGCTAGCTCGGCTCTGCTCCATCCAGGCCTGGCCGAGATGGCTCCATGCAACATGCCAGTTGGCACGCAACGGATGCGTTGGCCCCAACAGCACAGCATCTCGTCGCCTGCCTTGGTAGTCTTCCAGCACGAGGGCCACTGAATCTATGGTGAGCGCGTAGCGAAGCTCATCCATCGCTTGCCGCGCAACGGCCGTCTCTGTGGAGCTGGCACGTGCAAGTGCTGTGTCGATCCAAGCCAAGTAGGCGGAGGCGTAGTTCTGAGCCGGCTCCTGAAGGGACAGAAGATCGCTGGCCTGCATGATCAGCCGTTGGTCTCCCTTGAGCACTGCGGCGAAGAACGACTGCCGAGCCTCTCGGAATCGAGTCACCTCGTCCGAGACTGGCCACTTGAATGACGTCGTAGATCGGGTGGCAACACCCGAAGCGCTGATCGAAAGTCTCAAGCGGTTCAGACCTTCTGGGTCTTCAAGAAACGCCCGCTCCAGGTTCGCCAAAAGGCTGGACACCAAGACGTTCGCCTTACCCTCCTTGCCCAGGCGAATCTCCAAGGTTTCGCCGCTGGCCACGGCCTTGCTACCGCGCTCCACCCAGCCGCAGCCGGTCACAGTAACGGTTCCAGGATCACGATCCTGAGTCACCGCCGCAAAACGTGCACGCAGCAACGCATGCATCAAGCTCGCCTCACGCGGGACCGCACGCTGTGGTGGTTCTACCTCCACCTCTTCGTCGGTGACCACGTAAAAGAGGTCACTTTCGTTGGGGCTGGCGTGCGTCTCCGCTGTATCAGTGTTGAACCGGATTGGATTGCCTTCTCCGTCCGCGAGAGGGATGCGATCACCGTCCTCGGTCTCTGCATACACCCGCACGTAGTGCCAGCCCTCCTCCCAGTCAATCTTGCCAATCGACGAAAAAGCAATCGCGCCGGAGTCGGTTCCTTTGGTCCATGCGGCTTTACGCCTACGAAGGCCTGTCGGACCGTTGTCGCGCGATACAACTTCTGCCACAAACCGCGACAACCCTTCGACCTTGGACGGCACAGGGTCAACACGGAAAGAGACACTGAACTTCTTGAGACCGGTTTTTGAGATGGGAAGCACCTTGTGGCCGATCAACTCAGCCAACCGGGGGTCTTCGTTGTCATCCTTCACCACGGGCAAGTCAGGCAGTGCGACATCGCCGATGTAGATGGCGTCAGGGTTGACTCCGCCGTCCTCGAACAACCATTTGTTGAACGCAAGTGGCCAATTCACACGGTCACGAACGATGGCTTGCGTCCACTCCTTGGGATTGGAGACGCCGATGCGGGAGAAGAACTCGCCAAGCTGCTTGCAGAACACGGGGTCCAGCAAGCCCAGCTCAAGCGCGCGAACGCGCTCCGTCTTGGTAGACCAGGTCACGCGCTCAACGCACTCTCGGTTGCGCGCCACCCGCGCAGGTGCGCGCTCGGACTGTTGGAACAACTCAAAGTCCGGCACCAGAGCAAGCTCAAAGAGCGCTGCCCCCATCGCATCCGGATCAAACTCATTGATCTGGCAGGTGAGCAGGTAACGAGCGACAGCAGCGTCATCAGCGTACCTCCACCGGCTGTCACGCCGCCGCAACTCGCTCAAGCAGGCCTCTACGGCCATCCGCAAATTGGCAGGAACTTGAGCCAGCAGCTGCTCATTCAGCTCCGCATACGCGCCATCGATCGAGACCTCTTCGAACGTCGCGACGCCAAAGGAATCTTCCGCTGAAGCACGCAGGTCATTCGGCACGAAGACCAGCAACGGGGGGCGAAGCTCATCGTTCGGTAGCGGATTCCGCAGCTCAACCAGCTTGGTACTGCTGACAGCCATGTCCGGAGCCATCGCTCGCAAGCCTTCGTCCGCCAGTACCACGATGTTCGCTGACGGCACGGCAGCCCGCAGGCCGCCAGCCAAGCGAATCATCAGCTCCCGATCCAAATCGGTGACCCGCATGCAATGCCCAAGCTCGCGAGCGGCAAGCAACTGGGATAGCTTTGGAAGCAGGACCGATTCCAGCGCGGCGTTCAGCTCTTGATTGGTGAGTTCACGCAGTCCCTGACTCATGCGCGCGCTCCTTCGTTTCGTTCTGCAATCGTGTAGCGCGGCACCACGGTCTGGGTCACGTAGGCATCAGACAAATCTCGATAGAAGCCAATCTCGCGCAGGCGTCCGGTAAATGCCTGCACATTGCTGCGCAGGGCCTTCCGTTCGTCGATGGTCAGAGCGCTGAACCCCTCACCGGGCGGTAGTTGATCGATGTACAGCCCATAGCGTTCGCGCAAGAACGACAGCAAGTCGTCGATCCGCATCTCGCCGGTGAAGTAGCCTTGCTCCCCACCGGGGCGCAACACCGCGATCTGCAGCAACACTTCTAGCAGGCGGCTCTCCAGCGCAAATCGCCGAGGTGCGTTCCGCGCGCGGGTCTGCGCAAGCAGCGCCCCCGACTTGTTCTTCAACATCGTCGCGTCCAACGACTCGATGATGTACTTCCGATGGAAGGCACCACGCAGAGCTACCAGAATCTCGATGTAGGTCTCGAAGTCCGAGAGTCCCATCTTTGTGATGGCCTCGACCTCTGCGTCAAGGCCCGCATCACCCTCAGACAGGGATTCCAGCAGGCCGGCTAGTCGCTCACCAAAGAACTTGTCTCGCTCTTCCGCGAATGGTTCACCTTGCAGACCGTAGAGTTCGCCGACCGAGAACACGGAATTCAAGGGCCGGATCAGCTTCCCTCTCCGATGGAGGTGCTCAGAAAACTCGTCAAGCTTCTTGGCGACGAAGTACGCTCGCACAAAGCTAGGAATGCGCCGGTAGTAGCCATCTGCGCTGCGCTCTGCCAGCGCTGCGGTAGGAGACTCTGGGCTCCCTGATAGATCAACGAACAGGCCAAGCTTGTAGGGGCAGTCACCCTGAGGCTCGCGTTGCTCGCGGGGTTTCATGGGGCATGCCGATTCAGCGCACAGCGAGTTGGCTCCCTCCAACTTCTGCCAGGCAGGCAGCAGCTTCAGCAAGCGAAGGTGATATAGCGCCAGGTGAAACGACAACAGCACCTTCAGGTACTCCACCATCACCGAGCGCGGCATGTAATTTTTATACAGCAGAAGTCGCTGGATATCCTCTGCCATCAGATCGGCCGAACCAATGCACACGGGCGCGAACCGATCTCCACCTGCGCGCGTATCCGCTGTGTCCTTCCTCTGCGACAGAAAGTGCAGCAGCGTCGCTGTCTCGATGTCTGTCAGGGCCTTGTCGTTCAGCTCACGTGTGAACTTGTCGAAGCCGTCGAAGAAGAAGTCCTTTAGATGCTCAATGGCATTGTGGCCGGACCTATTTCTTGCGTGGTACAGCATTTGATAAAGATGCTGTGCAGCCCCGTAGTCACGCGAGTGCTTCGGGTTGCGAAAGCGATAGGTATAGCCATGTAGCGGTCGCGGCCCTGCCACGGCGGCGTTTTTCTTGCCTCGGTTCACGATGTCCATCAGGTGGGTTTCCACCCAGCGCTCTACCATGTCTCGGTGCTGGGTGAAGCCCAAGAACTTGTCGCTGGCATCCAGGATGTCATCAACGAACTTGTCCACGGTCAGCTCGCGCTTGTCGCGGAAAACGCTCGGATAGCCCCCATGCTCCAGCCGCTCGAACAAGCCCGTGAGCACCCGGTCCATCTCGATGGTCTTGAAGTCGAGATAGCTGATTTTCGGGAGTCGGAATTCCCTGTCCTTTTTCTGTAATGCCATCAGTTTCCCCTGGCGCCGCTCTCTGCGGCTTCTTCTTGGCGAGCGCCCGTCACTGGCCCGAGCAGCAAACGCATCTCCACCCGACCATCGTCATGGCGGGCCAAGCGGTAGAAGTCATGCCCCGTGGTGGTCAGCAGGATTTCGCGGTAAGGCTGAGCGTTGAGACTGTTCTTGAACACGCCAAGGCAGAGGTAGAAACCCTGCATCTCTTCAACGCTAGGCCGATAGCCTTCGTTCAGGCGCACCAGCATCTCGAACACGTCGAGGTTGATGATCAGCTCGCTGCTGATGGCACCTGCGCCTTGGCCTTGGTACTTCAGCAGCAGACCGGTCGGCAGGTGTTCAACGAAGCGAGCCTTGGCTGCAAAGTCTTGTACCTGCAGCCCAAAGCCCTCCAAGGGGAAGAGCCGGTAGCTCCGAACCGTACCGTGTTCGACCTGACGCAACTGCAAGGCCAGGCTGGCTCCAAGGCGCTCCGGGCGCTGCAGCCCCTCGCCTCGGTTGATGGCATGCAGGATTTCGCTCGTGAGTTCATCGATGGGCATTTCGCCTCGAACGATCTCCACCATGCGCTTGGCGGAGCGATAGGGCAGCATCTTTTCCCAGCTGGCGTCACGCCGC
This sequence comes from Acidovorax sp. GW821-FHT11A03, assembly GCF_058809075.1. NCBI lineage: Bacteria > Pseudomonadati > Pseudomonadota > Betaproteobacteria > Burkholderiales > Comamonadaceae > Acidovorax > Acidovorax sp. GW821-FHT11A03. The sequence continues at coordinate 16,684 of NZ_JBXASG010000014.1, read as the reverse complement.
TCAAAGAAATGCTTGCGGCGTGCCATGGCTACATACTCGCGATGCTTCCGCGCCCGGTGGCGGACGGACGAGTCAGAAACGCCACGCGGCAGGTCGCCGAACAGGCGCTTCAACACCTCGAAGTCAAACTGCCCTCGGCGCTCGAAGCGGAACAGGGCGCGGTCATCCGGTTGAACAAAATCCAGGCCTCGGTCGAAGCCGGGGTCCTCCTGCTTGCCAACATCCAGATCGCTCAGTAGCGTCAGCAGCCGGTCCGAGGTGGTTTGCCCGCTACCCATCCAGCTGTTGAAGTAGAAGCTGCGCGCCACGTCATCGTGTTTGCCTGAGGCGTAGAGCGCATGAATCTCGCGACAGTCGCGGTTACCAATCAGCATGAACGACAGCGCTGAACGCAGGTCGCGCATCGTGATGTGCAAGCGCCCGCGCAAGTGCGCCATCGTGTAAAGCGTCTTGAGGCGCTCCAACAAACGCGGCCCGGCGATCTCATCCTGGAAGCTGCGCGCGTTGTGCAAGGCGTAGCAACTGTCTTTCAGGTCACACTGCTCGCAAGCAGCCCAGTTCTCCGGGCGGACGATGCTTCGCAGCGTGCGCTCCAGAATCGACCCGCCCTCAGCATTGCTGGCGTCATCGGCCACAACGCTGCGCAGATTCAGATTCACCACCGCCACGCCAGACTCCGCTTCCCCCGTGGCAAATGCGCGCCGAACTAGGGCAGCGAGTGCCGGGAAATCTCGTTCATGCGCAGCGAGGAAGTCCACCAAGCGACCTTCGTTGATCGCAATCAGTCGTGTCTCTTGGGGACTCCAGGATGCTGCATCGTTACCCTTGAACGGGGCCAGAAAGTCCAGCAACACCTGGTTGTTGTCCTTGTTACCCTCGTCTTGGCTACCGTCGTAGTTGATCAGGTAGCGCTTGCCATCCAAGCTCAGCTCGCTGCCGTTTGCCAAGCCACGATTGACGGAACCACTACGTGCTTCGACCTCTTTCTCCAGACGTTGCAAGAAAGCAGTCTTGCCATCACCAGCGTTGCCAGACATCAGCACAAGCCGGAACTCCCCCAGCAGCACAGCAGGCAACAAGGCGCGGTCCAGCGCGGTGTCCACATAGGCGGAGAACCCAAGCGCGTCCATGCCCCGCGTACCCGCATTGCTGCGGCGGCTCTGGCTGTAGAGCGTCAGCAGGTGTGATACGAACGCGTTGGTGTTGGGTGTCGATTCAGCCAAGGCGGGCTGCCCGCTACCCACAGCGGTCACCATGGCCGCCAGACTGACCGTCTGCACTCGACGCGCATGGCGAATTTCTTCCAGTGCATCGCGGAAATCGACAGCCGTGTGGAAACGCTCTGCCCTGCGCGGCGCAATGGCCTTGAGTACCACGTTCACCAGCTCCGGTGCCAAATCGGCAAAGCCCGACAGTTCACGCGGGTCCGGCGCAGGCTTGTTGACGGGCGGCTCTGTGGTGTCCCACGGGTAGCGGGTGGTCAATGCCTCGTACAAAGTCAGGCCCAGCGCATACAGATCGCGGTCTGCGCGCTCGCCGTTGTGCGGAATGACCTCAGGATCAAAGTCCGGCGGCAAATAGCGACGCGATCCCCCGCCGCGCGACTCCTTGTCATCGGCCCGCACCGACACATTGAAGTCGATGATCTTGGCGCCCTTCTGGGTCCACAAGAGGTTGCGCGGCTTGATGTCGCAGTGATGGAAACCCTGCGCATGCAGATGCACCAGACCCTCGATCACCTGCTTGCCCAGCTCCAGTGCATCCTCAGGGGACAGGAGGCGATCGTGAATCATGTCGCCGACATCGGCCCCTTCCACGTACTCAAACACCAGGAAAGGGATGTCACGCCCTGGGATCACATCCGCATCCAGCACACGCACCACGTGAGGGTGCTCAGGGATGTGCACCAGGTGGCGGTACTCCTTCTTCAGGCGCTCCAAGGTCGAGTGCCGGTCACTGACGATGAGCTTCACCGTGCGCGCCACGTCGCCCAAGGTGTCGATCACCTTGTAGACCACACCGAAGCTGCCGCGCCCGAGCTTCTTCTCCACGATGAACTTGTGGGTCAGGCGATGACCTGCCGCCAAGTTCAGGTAGTCGGTCTGGGCATCATCGACCTCGAAGACCTCAGGCTTCGGTGCATCTGCTGCTTGGGTGGCTGCTTGCGCCGCAGGTTGCAGCAAGGTATTCAAAGCGGCCAGCGCGGCCGATGCCGTCAGCCGCTGGTGCTCATCAAAAGCGCACAGGCTCTGCAGCCAAGCATCAAAGGCCTCGTTCAGCTCCGGCCGTAGTGCCGAGGGCTTGTTGAGGAACTCGCCGACCCGGTCCCATACTGTGGTGGGCTCACCCGCGAAGGGGCGCTCTCCGGTGAAGAGTTCGTAGATGATGACCCCTGCCGAGAAGATGTCTGATGCGCTCGATGCGGCACCCGGCTCCCTGAACGCTTCGGGTGCCACATAGGCTTTCTCCACCAGATCAACAATGTCCGCCGCAATCGTCAGGCTGCGGTCCACACCGGGCTTGGCGAAATCGAAATCGGTGATGCGTGTGGTGCCGTCCTGGCCAATCAATATCGCGCCCGGAGTCAGGTTGCGATGCACCACACCGTGATGGTGGGCATGGGCCAAGGCCGCTAACAGGTCTTTCGCCACGCGCCACTTCTGGTCCAGCGTCAGCGCCAACTGCGGCCGAGCCATGTGCACGGTCAGCGCTTGGCCTGGTGCATCCTCCAGGATCAGGATGAAGGACTTATCGTCATCGGTCGGGAAGAAGTCCCGCGCCGCCACGATGTTGGGATGCAACGGCAGCTTGGACAGCGCCCGGTAGGCATTGGCGATGCGGTTGACCTGCGCCTTGCGCACATCTTCAGGTTGGTAGGGGTCCGCCTGGTACACCCGCAGGCGGGCCGTACCACCTGCGAACGCGTTCTCGGCACGGAACTCGGTGTAGGCCTCCGCAGCCCCGAGCTTTTCTTTCACCTGCCAGTGCCCAAAGCGCTGCACGGCGGAAGCTGGCTTCACCACCTTCAAGGCACGCAGGATCAAGCTCTGCTGCTGCAGGATGTTTTTGGAGAAGCGCGCCGGGATGCGCGTGGCATCCTTGAAGTAGCGCTCTGCGTCCTTCAGCTTCACCACCCGGTCTGCATCCAGCTGCTCGCGGTCATTCAGGTGAGCATCAGGCGCGGTGAGCAGGATGGCGGCATCGACGTAGATGCCGTCCAGTTCATTCCGACCGGGATTGGCCTGAGTCACCAGGCCCTTCACCGTGCGCGCATGGCCGCGCAGCTTGCCCATCGGCGACGGATACGGCGCGCGCCCCTCCGGGTACCACTTGTTGCCGTACACATCAATGGTGCCGCGTGTGCCCTTCACGTCGATCAGATACAGGGCATGCGGCGTCAGCAACGCAATGTCTATCTCGAAGCGCTCGCCCTGCCGCTCGATCTCGAAGTTGTGAAGCAGAACGAAACTGTCTGGCAAGCGATCCCGCAGGTAAGCGATGGCGCTGCGCTCTGCATCGTTGACCGGCTGGCCTACTGGGATCACTTTTGCCATGTTCACTCGCCCCCTTCGATCTGTTCCTCTACTGTTCGCCGAGCCTCACGCTCTAGACGCAGGGCCTCGCTTCTAAGCTCTGAAACTCTGAGGCCTGCTCTGCCAATGCGATCTGCCACTTCTTGATCCAATTCGGGCAACAGGCACTCTCCAATCTGCCGTACATCCAAGTGCGGGATGGATGAGCCAAAGGCGCGTGCCTTCAACTGCCTGAGACCGTAGTCAGAGGTCAGAAAGACAAACAGAAGACCCGCTTCGACTGGCGTATGGCAGTTGATTCGAATCGCATCTTCTGAGACTGCCCCTCCGATGATGTCGCCGTAAGGAAGCACGGGGCGGCCGATAACGCCTTGCAGTTGCCCAGAGCGGGGCACCAGCAGCGTGTTCGTACTGACGATGTATGGCTCCGCTAGCTTGCGCGGCAAGTAGTAAGAAGCTTGGGGATCGTTCCAGAAGATGGCTGAAGTACCGAAGAGCGGGACTCCTCCCGAGTCCGCATCCAGAACGACACGCTTGAAACGGTTCGGCTCCACGATGCTGGAAGTGAACTGTGCCAAGGTCTGAAAGCGCCCGGATCGCCTAATCCCGTCCGTCGCATCTTGGTGATAGCGGCTATGGAAAAAGCCGTCGCAGCGCCGTTGAAGACTGGACGCGCTAACCGATGACACAGAGAAGGGCGTGACAACCCCATGCGTCGGCAATGGCCGTAGTCCCGCCGTGGTCAAGAGTTCTGCGATGGCACGTTCGAGAGTGCTTGATGCCTCATCTCGCAACGACGCAGATCGTGAAATGGCTCGATCAATGCGTTGCTCAATCTCCGGTGAGAACCTGGGCACCGGCAGTTCCGCAATGTGCTCAGGCTCAATGTGCTGAATGATTGCGCCATAAGTGCCAGAGACAACCAGGGGTACGCCGTAGCGGCTGGAAAGGAAGGCGTATAGGTAGCCCGGCGGAATGCGATCCGGTTTGGGAACGACTCGAAGCACGTGCTCTGAGCAAGCCATCCCAGCCATTTCAGAACGTACATAGGCCATTCTGCCAATCGTTCCTGACCGCGTGATCAGGGTCCAAGCGTCATCAAGTTTGAAGAGCGGATTTCGCTCGACCTGCCTTTTCGACAGCAACGGCAGCGCAGAGAGATCTGCCGACAAGATGTCCGAGCTTCCAAGAAACGGAACACCATACCCCGGATCATCAACCCATGTGCGGCCCTCGCGTCCGGCGTGATAGATCCGCTCAGTGACAGTCGATAGCGTGTCAACGGTTTGCAAGCGCTTCAATGCATCTCGCGCTTCTAGCGCACCTGACATGTACGGGTTGCAGTCGAGACGCCGACCACCTTCATCAAGCCAGTTGGAGCGAACAACGCGTGCGTTCTTAAAGCTGGCAAACGTCATACAGCAACCGCCTCCGGGAACCAGATCGAGAGCTGTTGCTTTAGCGCGATGAACTCACCATCCAGGCAGCCTCCCACGGACACCTTGCTAGTGATCTTGCTGTAGAGCGCTGAGGAACGATTGCCCCGTAGGTTTGCACGAACAATTCGTTCAAGCGTGCCTTTGGGATCAAGAGGCTTCGCCGCGCCCGCGGGCCATTCTCCAGACGCCAATAACATCGCGCGGAGCGACTGATTGCCAGAATGGTGCAGTGCGTTCTGCACGTGAACATTGTCCTGCCAGATCCATTGTTCTAGCTCGGGATCAATCACCAAGACCTTGAAGGCCTCTGGCTGCCAGCCAACAGCAACAAGCTGACCCTCAATATCTGATCTGATTTGCGCTTGCCCAGGAGAGCCTCCGAAATCCCGGTCCAAGCAAACCACCAATCTGCGGTGAGTCTGAAGATAGCCTTTGCAAAGGCCTCCTGCGTGACGCCAAAGGCCGCCGTCGGTTTTTCCTTCCGCACGGGCGATGTCATGCAATGAATCAAACTGGAACGGGCCACAGCCCAGACTTTGATGAAACTGTGGTCGAGACAGGAACCCTCTGAAGGCCTCCGCCATGTTCATGTCGGCCACGTAAAACATGCAATCGCGCATTAACTCAACACCTCCGCTGCGAACAGAATTCCGAGATCAAGATCAATACCTTTACGCCACTCCAAAAGACGGGGGTGTTGGTTGCCTCGAATAATCTCGACCGCGCCAGAAGATGAGAGCCTAGAACAGACGAGTTGATCCAGTTCAACGCTCGCAAGAACCACGGGCGAATGTGACGACACCCAGACTTGGCTGTCATACATGGACGACAGTGATTGCAAAACGGCCTCGATGGCGCGTGGATGGATGCCGTTCTCTGGCTCTTCGGTCACCACGATGGCCGGCTGCTTGCTGAGGTAGGGCAGCAGCGTCAGCGTGAGGATGCGCAGGGTGCCATCCGACAAACCGGGTGACGGCACTTTGAAATCGCCCTTGTAGCTGACCACGAAGTAGGCGTGGTGGTCGTCCTCACGCTCACGCACTTCGATGTCAGTGACTTGCGGCAGCGCGGTTTGCACATGAGCAATCCAGTCGGCATAGCGATCACTGCGATAGTCCGCAGGCGCAGCTTCGGGAGCCCCCTCGCGCTTCAGCTCCAGTGCGAGCCAGGGGATGTTGCGACCGTTGGCGGTGATGGCCTTGGGCTGCCCCGGTGGGCTAGCTTGACGCATGGCCGACCAGTTGGGCTCAAGGAACACAGCATCGGTAGTCAGCAAGGTGTGCAGCCACCGCGCAGCGGGATAGCCCGCCTCGGACTCGAACAGCACGCGCGGCATGGCCAGCAGCGTCTCGGGCAGGCCGACCTTGACGGCTTTGGCGTGCGGTGTTTCTGGCTTGAATTCCGACTCGTAGCCGATCTCGCGCTTGAGTGTGAGGTGCCACAGCTTCTTGTTCGCTGCCGTTGCCCCGTGAAATCCCGCTTGTCGGCGGTCTGGCCCATCAGCCTCGGGGAAGAGGAAGAGGTACTCGTAGGCCACCAGCAGCGATTGATCTGCACCGATACGCAAGCCGATCTCGTAGCGGATGTGGGTCGGCCACTGACGGCGGTCTTCCTGCAACGCTTGGCGCGAGCGCTCCGTGCGTTTGCTGGCAAACAAGCCTTCAAGCACCTTTGATTGCACTGCCTCAGGCAGGCGGGCTTCGACAGCCAGCGAGAAGTCGCTGCCGCGCCCGGCGAACACCAGTTCGTTCAGGCTGCCAGCACGCGGCGGCAATTCAGGGCGACGCTCCATGAATGGCGCGGAGACATTGTTGGCACGCAGCAAATCACCCAAGAGAACGGGCAGGTCGAGCAAGGTGGTTTTGCCAGAGCCGTTGGCCCCGACGAGAACGCGAAAGTCGCCGACATCAACGCCCAGGCGTTCGAAGCAGCGATAGCGTGTGGCTTCAAGTCGCGTGATCATTTGCTGGGCTCCGGATGTTGGGCACGGAACTCGGCATAGGCATTGGCGATTTCGGGCAGGTCGTCGTCGAGGATGCGCTCCTTGCGGTGCAGGGTGCGCACTTGCAGGCCACCGCCGATGCGGACCTTTTCTTCGTGGCTGACATCCACGAGGATTTCTTCACCGTCAGGGTGTCGCTTGTAGAGCGTGTTGCCACGGCGGTCAAAGCCCACCTTCTCGGCGACTGCCATGAAGACGGGGTAGTCCCTCTTTTGGCCCAGGTCTTCTGCCTTGATCACCTCTTCAGGCTTGCGCTTCAGGAATAGCAAGCTTGTCAAAATGTTGACGTTGGCCTCGACGATAAAGGACTCCACCGGCAAATCGATGCTGGCCAGCACCCAGCAGTGGCGAAGAATCCAGTAGCGGATGTACTCATCGCCGGGGTTGCCTAGGATGCCGTCCGGCAAGACGATGCCAGCACGGCCGCCCGGCTTAAGCCACTTGACGCATCGTTCGATGAACAGCACCTCGGGCGACACTGCCGGCTTGATGGCATTGGTCATCACGAAGCCATCGCCTTGCCGCTCCCAGCGGCGGGCCAGCTCGTACTGCTCCAGGATGGTCTTTTCGGTAACCGGAATGTCCGAGCCAAACGGCGGGTTGGTCATCAAGACATCAATCGTGCCGAGCGGGATGGCTGCCTTCGCTGCGGGCACACCTGGCAGGTGGCCTGCCGGGAACTCCAGCGAGTTCATGTGATAGAGGTGGCCGAGCGAATTGCCAGCCATCATCACGTTCATCTGTGCGGCACGAACCAGGAAGGGATCGAAGTCAGCACCGAACAGGCTGTTGGCCGCGAAGTGGGCCAACCGGTCTCGGATGGAGACGAACTCGTCCGTGTTCTCGTCGCCTGCCTTGATGCGCTTCTCTTCGTGAAAGACCTTGTTCAGGTAGTTCAAGGTCTCGACCAGGAAGCCGCCCGTACCGCAGGACGAATCGAGCACGCGCTCATGCTCCTTGGGTGCCAACATCTTGACCACAAGACTGATGGCACCACGCGGGGTAAAGTATTGGCCGCGATCTCCACGCAGGTTGGTGCCAACGATTTCTTGGTAGGCCGTGCCCTTGGCGTCCACATCGGTTCGGCCAAAGTCGTAGCGGGCCAGTTCGGAGACGATGAAGGCCAGGGCGCGGTCAGACAGGGTGATCTCTTCGTTGCCCTTGAACAGACCGTCGTACTTCTTCTTCACCGCCTCAAAAAGCGGCTTGATGCGCAGGCGGATTTGCTCGCGTCCCGCAGCTTCAAACGGCTCAAACGGCCCCACCCAGAAGCGACGCGCATCGTTGGGCTGCTGCTCGTCATACATCTTGCAGAAGATGAGGTACAGGAACTGCCAGAAGGCCGCATCCTTAGGCATGCCTTCGTTGCCGTGGATGTAGTTGTGGCAGCGGCGGAAGGCCGTACGCAGCATGACCGGATCGGCACGACGCAGGCGCCCCATGGAGCGGCCTTCAACGCTGAAGGTGTCGTCACCCAGGGGCCAGTCGCCGATGGGCTTGAACTTGGTGTCGAAGCGGGTGACTTCTTTCTTGAAGAAGAAGAACTCCAGGCCGTTGGTCCACAGGCCGTAGTCGCAGCTATCGACTTCAGCCATTACGATTTCCAGCACCTCGAACTCTTTGCGTGCCTCTTCCGGATCACGCATGCGATAGGCACCTTTGGTGCCGAGCTTGGGCTCTTTCTCCACCACCACGGCGCGGTAGAGGTTGTCCACCGTGTGCGCTTGGCCAGGCTTGAAGATGGCGATGTCGAGCTTGCGGTTTTTGCCCAGCACCTTGACCTTGAAGTCAGGCTCCATGTCTTCGGCGGCAATGCCGTACTCATGAATGATGGCGCGGGCGATGCGCTGGCGGACTTGCTCTTTGTCGCTGTCCTTCACCGGTTTGCCGGTGATGTAGTCGAAGACCTTGCCCTCTTCGAGCGCGCTCTCGGGCGCTTGGGCTTCTTGATCAAGGTCGCTCATGTCGTTGTTGTCCTGTGCGGAGCGCTGCCTAGGCATTGCGGGGCTCCTTGTCGTCAAAGTCATCACTGCTGGCAGCGGCACCGCCCTCACGCACCCAGGCGTCCACGTCTTCTTTCTTGAACTTCCAGAAGCGTCCAACCTTGTGCCCCGGCATGCCCTTGGAGGTCACCCAGGTGTAGATGGTGTCTTTGGCTACGCCGAGGTAGTCGGCGATTTCATCGACAGAGAGCCAGCGGTCGTCCATGTCTGCATCCAAACAGAAATGCGCCGCCAAAAGGGCAGCGACTAAACAGAGTTTAAGCCACGCTCAGCCAAGCTAACACCACCTTACCGGTCTAAACCCTGAAAAAACCGAGCCAACCGTGCTGAGGCAGCGAACACGATGGGCTCAAGCTTTGCCTTCCTGTCCCCGGAGCCGATTTCATATCTACGTCCAAACTGAAAACTTGGCGTCCGAAACCGAACGGATTCGTACAGGTGTTGCGCAGGATTTACGAAACTAGGCTAAATCAAATTTGGTACATGCATTAATATTCGTACATGACTAACGTACACGCGACGAGATCATGAGCCGAGTTTTCGCCTACTGCCGCATATCGACCACCGACCAAGTCACCGAAAACCAGCGCCGCGAGATCGCTGCGGCCGGTTTCACCATCGACAAGCGGCGCCTCGTTGAGGAAAGCATCAGTGGATCCGTGGCCACCGCCGAGCGCCCGGGCTTCCAGAAATTGATGGACAAGCTGGAGGAAGGCGACGTGCTGGTCGTCACCAAGCTGGACCGGCTGGGTCGCAACGCTATGGACGTGCGCGCCACAGTGGAGAAGCTGGCCGGCATGGGCGTGCGCGTGCACTGCCTGGCGCTTGGCGGCGTCGACCTCACCAGCGCGGCCGGAAAGATGACGATGGGCGTCATCGCCGCGGTTGCCGAGTTCGAGCGCGACCTGCTGATTGAACGCACGCAGGCCGGCATTGATCGCGCCAGGGCAGCCGGCAAGGCATTTGGGAGGCCGCCAGCCTTAACGCCCGAGCAGCAACAGCACGTGGCCCAGCGCATTGCCGCTGGTGACGCCATCGCTGCGATCGCGCGCGACTTCAACACCACGCGGCAGACAATCATGCGGCTGCGCGCCAAGCAGTAATGCGGTCAGATTTGAAAGGAGAACAGATGCTAATCCGAGACCCAAATAGCCCGGCCGACAGTTGCCAATGCTTTACCCCAAACGCAAGCTCAGCATGGACCGACCAGGCCGAGGTCGGCATGACGAGAGACTACTGGGACGTCACCCGAATGCGCTGTGCCACTTGCAGCACGCCATGGCTGCGCGCTTTCCTCGAACATGAGGCGTTCTCTCGCTCGGGCCGCCACTACAGGGCGCCAACGACCGATGCAGCGCTCGCCGAAATCACCGCAGAGGCGGCCCTGCGCATCATCGAGGCAGCAGCTTTCAGGATCGCTGGCGGTAGCCGCTTCGATGGTGTTGAGCGATTGATCAGCGGACCGAGCAACTTGATAGCTGCACCGTAGCATTGCAGCTCACGTCAATTGTTTCGATCAAAGTCGTGCATGCGCCAGGAGCTCAGATCCCGAGATTTCGAGTGCTGCGGCGATTTTCAGGATGGATGCGATTCCGGGATTCTGCTGACCACGTTCAATGCTGCTCATGTAGGACCGGTCAATTTCGCTTCGATGTGCCAACTCTTCCTGCGAAATTTTTTTCTCCAGGCGCACCCGCCTGATAGCGGCCCCCAACGCAACCAATGAGGGATGGTCGGCGTGTTGAGGCGATGCAACTGGCATGGTTGGATCGTCTTTTTATGACGACAATCACACCACGGATGATCTTCCACATACACTAGCTTCGAGACCCAAATCGAACCCTGCGATTTCTCGCCGCTTACGCGAACGCCGGATACCCCCACAAACGGAACGAAGGACTCCACATCCATGAGCAAGCTGCCCCTCATCCTCCTCGCAATCGGCTCCATCATGCTGACCGTCCACCTCTTCCAGAAGCTGGTCACAGGCTTTGGCACTGCAGATGCCACCGACGCCATGGCCATCATGTTGCTAGCCGTCGCGTCGAAAGTGATTTTGCTCGGGCGTAACCAAGAAACGTGAGACCAGCACCGCATAAATCGAACATGTTTGCCTGAAAGTCACCCCACCGGAGCACGACGCTTGATCAATTTCAATTCATTTCGCAGGACAAAAATTATCCATATGAAAAAATTGCTCATCGCTTGCATCCCTGCTGTATTTTTTGCCTGCGCAGCGCAGGCTCAAAGCATCCTCGGTATCGCCCGGTATGCCGACCACACTGTGGCATTAACCAACATGCCTTGCCCCGATGGCTCGTATGGAAAAACCGCGACGTTTAACAGCTATGGACAAGGATCAGGTCGTGGTCATGGCTGCTGGACGCAAGTCGGCATCACGGTGAATGTGAGATGGCTGCAGGTAAGTGGTGAAAAGAAGCCCCCGACAACCATCCCTTCAAGGGACTTCGAGAAGGTAGAGAACTAAAGAAGCCGCTCGCGTACCCAAGACGCCATTCGGCGGCTCGCCAACAGAGTTCGATGGCACAACCGAATACGACAGGTGACCAATCAACCCTGGACAACGGCGCGACAGACTACATGCGAAGCACTCAGAATCCGCGTGTAGCCGCCTCGCCATGCACCGCACGCAGACGCTCCATGATCCGACGCTGGCAATCGGGGCTTTCAGCGCCGATCTCGTCGATGATGGTTTGGAAGAACGTTGCCGCGCGCTCGGTGCTCCACGCGACCTCGGCCTGCTGCAAGGCTAGCCGGATCAAGTCGCAACGCATCCGGTGGGCGTCACGCAGCGCAGGCGGCACGCGCAACTTGACCTTCCCATCAGCACCCTTGGTCAATGCGAAGTCTCGCATCAGCTGCACATCCTGCTCCAGCTCATCCAGCATACGCCAGAAATTCAGCGCCTTCTGCGTGGCGGGCACAGGATCTGCCACCACCGGCGTCAGCTCATGAAGTGGTGGAATCTGCGCGCGGACCTCCTGCGCCAGCCCCACCACCGCTTCGGCATCGGTTTCGCGGACGTTGCCAACGGCCACCTGCCGCCACCGTGCCCAGGTGGCATGCGGGACATCTGGAAACTGCTGCCGCGCGAACTGTAAGCCGTTCCTCACGCCATGCTCGCCGACCAATCGGCTAATCGTGGAAATCGCCTCATTGCGCTGCGGGTCTGCTGGCCTGGCCATCGTTTGCTCCATCTCAAAACTAAGAGCGATCATTCTCGTTTCACGACCGAAACGCACCACAGGCGGCACCGGTCAGACACTCGCGCACGAAGCCGAGCACCATCCACCTTCGCAGGCAACTCTAAGCTCGCAGCACTTCTGTCTCGTGTAACCGGCGTAACCAAGGCCGTTTTTTTACCCGGTTACACGAAACCCGCGCCAGCACTGAATTTCCGGCGATGTAACCATGTAACCGGGAAAACAGCGTATTCCCGCGGTTAAATTTCTCCCCCTCACCCCACCTCTACTTTTTATTTTTGAACTCAAGAACGTAGAAAAAATGCGGTTACATGGTTACACCGCTGGAAAGCCTTTATCCATGCGGGTTTCGTGTAACGGCTCGCCCGGTTGCGCTCCGGTTACGCCGGTTACAGCCACCACTGGAGCAGTCCCATAGTCAAAAAAAAGCCGCCCGAAGGCGGCATGCAGATTGGGAAGGTGGTCTCAGAACGCGGGTTCACCTGCTGCTGCATCGGTGCTGGCCAGGCTGTCGACCTTCGACAGCAGGACAGCCTTCGTTGTCTTGCCGTTGATCCGGTGTGACCCAAAGCCCCGGCCATCTGCGCTAATCAGCTTCAGGATTTCAGTTTTCTTTTTCCTATACCCGGGCGCCTCCGATGTATCGAAGTGCATGCTGAGGTAGTCGTCTAGCACCTTGTTGGCGCTGGTCAGGTAGTATCGAGTCTCTGAGCCATGGCCATCCTGCAATAGGTAGCTTTCCTGCTTGTAGAGCCATGGCAGAGCACCCGCCGCCATCTGGGGCAAGGAGTCAGAGAACCGCTCGTACAGCGTGTCGAGACCATAACTGCCGATGAACCCGTTGATCCAACGTTCCGCCCAAGTCTGAGCTTCCAGCTTGCCCAACCTCTGCATCTTCCCCACCAAGCGATTCAGTGTCTCTGCTGTGTAGGCCAGTACGCTATTGAAGTACCTTGGTTTGCCAACATCGTTGAACATCGGGCGCAGGTCGAGCGAGCCTGTCTCCTGAAAGATGCTCATGCGGTTTGCGAACTGATCCTCGATGCCATGGCTGGTCACAAGGGATCCTACGCTTTCCGCAGACAAAAAAATCTTGGCGAAGATCTCGACACTGGAAACGAGCTTGTTCTTGGGCGAGAGGGTGATCTCGGATTGAAGCTGCTTCAGCTCAGACTTCACCACCTTGAATTCGTCTACTACCAAGGCGAAGGCGCGCTTGAATTCCTCTGGCGTCCGCCCAACGGGCTTGCCCTCGAACATAGCCTCGATTTCCCTCATGCTGGTGCCCACTGCGAGCCCCAGCGCATTGAGCACGCCCAACAAGAAGCCCTTGCCCCAATCGGAATCCGCCAAAATCCAGAGGTAACATTTCTTGCGGTCCAGGGCGAAACGCGCCATCACCAGAAACTCTAGGAATTCGTCGAAGCGGGTGAAGTGCTGCTTGTAGTCATCGAGGATCGCCTGCTCGTAGCCGGCAGGCACCTCAAACGGCTTGTGGGTGAGAACGATGCGTGCCTTGTCTTCGACCAGGCTCATGCACGCGTCGCTAGCGAACATATCGGTGCGCCACTCAACGCTGTCCCGCTGATTCCAGTACTTCAAGTGATCGATGATCACATCAGCCGCCGCCATCGAGGTCTTGTGACGCAGCGACTTCTCCTCCTCCTTGGTCAGCGGCCCCATCGCAACAACATCGTCAACCATGTCGGAGATCGCCTTGGCGTTGACAGGTTTTCCGAAGGCTTGCACCAGGAACTTGAATGCGTCACCAGCGTGAAACTGGTTCAGGGCCTCAGCCTGGTTCAGCAGGAAGGCCTTGCTTTTCGAGCTGGACCAGAACGATCCGCCAATCATGCGGGCAATCACCCCTACGTCGATCCCGAAGCGCGCGATCTCTGCAGTGTTACTCGGCGGGATGCCGAGTGCCTGGCAAAGCCTACGCTCAATGGCATCGGCAACTTCCTGGGCATGTTCAGCATGGCTGCCAGGCGCTACGCCTGACGCCAGCGCCTGGCCGGCCAGCACTGGCTCAGTCTGCTCGCACACGGCTGGAACTGACACCAGGTCTTCGGCCTCAATGCCGCACGCGCGCAGCAGCTCCATGAATGCGGGCGAACGATACGGGGTGGCGTACTTCACGCAGCCACGCAAAATTTCATCACCAGGAAACGTCTCACCACCCCAACTAAAGCCGAGGCGTGCAATGTCGTTCGCGTCGCGACCCTTCAGGCCCGCCGCCCACTCGGGTACGACCACGGCGACACTACCGCCAGCTTCGTAAGCTGCCTGTACGGCCCTTCTTGTACCCACCGACTCGCGCAGATTCTCTGCATCACGGTCCGAGAAAATCACCAAATGCGCGTCTGGGAATCGGAGCCGGATGGTCTTCGCCACAGGCACCAAGTTTCCAGCATTGAAGGCAACGATGCAGGTATGTCCCGTAGCCTCATGTGCGCTGGCCAGCGTGGCGTAGCCTTCGCCGATGAGAATGACCTGGCGCTGCTCGCCGCCCACGTCTACTGTGAGTGGCTTACCGAATGAATAGAACAGGCCGCTGATTGCGCCATCCTTGACAAAATCCTTGTCTCGGTCGCTGTGAATCTTCCCGGCGAAGATGGCCTGCAAGCTATGGATTGTCTTTCCCGCCCCCCAGATCGGTACCAGCAGCGCCTGCTCGCTGATCGTCTCGACAGTACCGTTCTCGTGGTCGATCTTCTCCCATGCGCCGACACGCAGCCCGTGGGACTGGATGCCCTTCTTAACTAGGTAGGGGTGCGCATCACCTTCGCAGGGCTTTGCCCTCTCCCACATATACCGCGCATGGTCCGCCGCGGATGCTCGCGCCGCAGACTCCTCTGCTTCGGCTTCGGCCTGACGTTTTGCAGCCGCAGCTTTGCGGCGCTCGATTTCTTCGTGGCTGGGCTTGACGTACTTCGTGTCATCCCTCCACCCGGCGGTCTTGGCGTCAAAGAACAGGCTGCCGATCGTCGTGCGGCCGCCGGACTTAACCGACTTCCACACTGACTTGGCGCTGCCTGCGCTGTACTTCCCGTGCTGCGAGCCCCAAGCGTCCCAGATGCCAAAGCCATCCTCGCCGAATTCGGACTTCAGGCACATGGCCGCCTTCACCCACACGTCGCGGTCAGTGAAGTCAAGGTAGGATAGAGCTGACCTGACTCGCTCTTGTTCTGCATGCATCGTCGAGGTGATCATGCTGCATCTCCCCCAGTGCGAACGATACCCGCTACGGGCCAGCCGCACGGAGCGCCGCGATCCACTGCATGCTCCGCGACCTTGTCGAGCAGTTGCCAAACACCCATCCTGATCATGCGGCCGCCGCCGAGAGGGCTGCACCAGAACCAGTGCCCATCGGGCGAGCGCACGACAAATTGAACATTGCGATCGATCAGGCGACCACGGGTAACGCCATCAAGGCCCGGTAGCTGCCAGCGATGCCAGCCGTGCTCAACGTGCGGGTCAAATGGCCTTGGAGCCAGGCTTACCCCCAAGCCGTTCGGCAGACGCCATGCGCCATCGCTGTCAAGTCGTGCGCCCCAGTAGCTCATCAGCCCGCCGACGAAGTCAGGCCAATCCATGCGAAATTCTTTAATCGCCATCTTTGACTTTCTCAAAAATCAATCGATGGCCGTTGTACTGGGTGGCTGTCGTGAACAGATAATCGTCCAAGTCTCCAGCCGCTCCGCAACGGCCCCGGCCCGGTCACCTCGCCAAAGGTGTGCCGGGCTTTTTTCTTATGCCACTACCGCCTCCGCCTGATGCGCGAGCACGGCCCCACCATGCCATTTGCCCGGGCCGATTGGCCGAGGGAATTGCCCAGCCTTGCACCTCCGATACAAGGTCGGCGTGCTCCAGCCGGTTAAGACGAGGATCGCATCTGTTCCAAGCTGCGTGTCCGGGTGAACTTTCGCCATCTGCACCTGCGCCAAGGCGCGATCGAGCCGGATCTTGCTAATTTCCTTGCGTGCCATGTTCTCTCCATCACAGGGTATTGCCTTCGATGAAGTCGATTAAAGCGTCACGACAACGCTTGCAGTCCGAGCATCTGACCCGGCCACGCAAATAAATTGCGTCCAAACTTGCGTCCTAAAATTCCCAGCATTTGAGAAACGCTGATGAACAGTTGGCAGATTGCGGCCAGGTCATCAGCTTTTCAGACTGATGACCTGTCGTCGAGATTGACTCGTCTGCGCAACACTTTGGTACTATGCATCGCCCTCTGCTGATAACGGATGGACGAGGGTGAAGGTGCAGGTGACAACAGTGAGCCGCGACGCGGTGATGCAGAATCTCTTGCGCGCTCAGTCAGCCGTCTCGCCGCTCGATGATCCACACTTGGCCGGTCTCATCAATCAAGCCATCGCGCGCCGGTCCGCCTTAGCAGCAGCGCTAGGTGTGATGTCTCAATAGGTTGTTCATCCGTCTCGGATTTGGGAAGCTGGTTACCAGGCCAAGCAACTCAAGT
>NZ_JBXASG010000013.1:0-127667 GCF_058809075.1 Acidovorax sp. GW821-FHT11A03 | reverse complement strand
GAGACGAACCGCACGCGCGCCGAAGTGGCCGCCGAAGCCGCCACCGTGGCCCAGACCCGCTCCATCGAGCCCGCAGGCTCGCGCGTGGTGACCTACAAGTCCACGGCCGACCGCGCTGCCGTGCGTGCCCAGGCTGCTGAAGCCGTGCGCACAGGCCAGATCTCCGCGGGCGAAATCGGCAACGCCATGTAATTGCCGTGCGGCGGGGCGGCCATGCCCCCGTTCCTTCCGCGCGGTGGTTGCCATGAAGGCATGAATGACAAACGGGCTCCTGCGGGAGCCCGTTTTGCCTGGAGAGACTGCCCGCGCCTCAGGGGGTCATCATGTCGTTGTCTGCACGTGCAGGCGGCTCGACTTGCAGCGGTGCAAGGCGTTGTAGTACTCCAGGCGGCGGCCGTTGGCGCCATAGGCGATGGACTCGATGCGCAGCAGCGGCTCGGGGCTTGCCAGCTGCAGCAGTTCGCAGGTCTCGGCGTCGGGCAGCACGGCGTCGATCCAGCGCTCGGCGCGCACCAGCCGCACCCCGTACTGGCGGCGCAACACGTCGTAGAGCGAGCGGTCGTCCAGGCGCATGCGGTGCAGGCCGGGCGCCAGGTCGGCGGGCACCACGGTTTCCACCAGCAGGCGCAGCTCGCCATCCACGCTGCGCAGCCGCTTCAAGGCCACCACCTGGGTGTCGTCCGTGAGGCCCAGCGCGCTGATCTCCTGCGGCGTGGGTGCGCGCAACTGCTGACCAAGGACCTGGGTGCGCACCGAACGGCCCTTGCGCTCCATCTCGTCGGAGAAGCCGAGCACGGTGGAAACGAAATCCTCGTCGCGCTCGCGCGCCGCGACAAACGCGCCGCGGCCCTTGATCTTGTAGATCAGGTTGTTGCGCACCAGGTCGGCCAGCGCCTCGCGCACCACGATGCGCGAGATGCCGAACTGCTCGCCCAGTTCGGCCTCGGAGGGCAGCTTGGCCCCGATGGCCAGTTCGCCCTGCAGTATCTGCAGGCGCAGGGCATCGCGGAACTGCGCCCACAGGGGCGATTCGGAGTTGCGGTCGAGCAGGGGCTGGAGTTCGGTCGGTGAATTCACGTCAGGACGGGCTCAGGGCCGGGTGGATGGTCAATGATGCATGGAAAGCCGGCGCTGCATCGGTGTGATCAGGGACTGCGGGAGCCAGGCGCACGCCATGGCGTTCGCGCAGTGCGGTGGTGCAATTGTGCAGTTCCTGCCGTTCGCGCCCCGCATCCCAGCCCAGCGCCCGTGCAGCGATGCCCGCCATCTCGGCCAGCGCCGCGTCCGTGACGAGGCCACGGATGGCCAGCAGCGTGCGCCGGATCACCAGGTCGTCGAGGTGGATCACGCCGGTGTCGGTGCACAGCCAGGCCACCTCCGCCGCCGAGTAATCGGGTGCATGCTGCAGCGGCAGGTCCCCCGCCACCTTGAAATGCGGGGCCATGCCCAGGGCCTGGGAGCCGTAGCGGCGCAGCAGTGCCTGGGCGCGGCCGCGCGCCAGGCCGGAATCCTGGACGATGCGGTCGATGAAGTGTTCGGTCGCCTGCTCGCCCTGGGGCATGTCGGTGCCGCCGCCAATGGGCAGCTGCCGGGTCGAGGCGGTGCGTGCCCGCCCCAGCAGGCGCAGCACCTCGTCGGTGGCCTCCTCGGCCAGCGCGCGAAAGGTGGTCCACTTGCCCCCCACCAGGCCCACGACCGGGATATCGCGCGACGGGGACGGTGCATCGATCACCACCGAATGGTCGCGCGAGATCTGCCCCGGCTTGTCGGCATCCGAGCGCGCCAGCGGCCGCACGCCCACATAGGTGTAGACCACGTTACCGCGGCCGAAGGAGAGGTTGGGGAACACCTCGCCCAGCACCTCCAGCAGGTAGTCCACCTCGGCAGGTTCGGTGGCGATCTGGTCGGGGTCGTCCACCGGAATGTCGGTGGAGCCCACCAGCACCCGGTCCAGGAAGGGGTAGACGATGCACACGCGCCCGTCCAGCGCCTCGAAATAGGCCATGCGCCCGCCCAGCGCGTCGCGCAGCAGGGGGTGGTCGAGCACCAGGTGCGAGCCCTTGGTGCCCATCACGCGCGGGCCGGGGCCGCCCAGTAGTTCGGTGCTGCGGTCCAGCCAGGCGCCGCTGGCATTGACCACCGTGTCGGCCGTCACCTGCACCACCTCGCCCGTGACTTCGTCGCGCAGCGTGAGGGTCTTGCCCGTGCAGCCCGTCACGCGGCAGTGGTTGACGGCCGCCGAGCGGGGCTGGTCGCGGCAGGCGTCGCGCACCAGCTCCAGCACCAGCCATTCGGGGTGGCTGATCCAGGCGTCGAAGAAGGTCGCCGTCCAGCGCACGGCCGCCCGGAACAGCAGGCGGTCGGCCGGCTGCACGCGGCTGATGCGATGGTTGGGCATCACGCGCTGGCGCCGGCCCAGCAGGTCGTACAGGCGCAGCCCGGTGGCCACGGCCAGCAGGCCGCGCGTGCGCTGGGGCGGCGTGCGGCCCAGGAACTTGAGCGCGCTGCTCATCAGCCCGCCGAAGAAGCTCGACAGCGGCACCACGGTCTTGAGCGGCTGCACCAGGTGCGGCGCGTTGCGCAGCAGCAGGTTGCGCTCGCGCGTGGCCTCGGCCACCAGCGAGAAGCTGCCGCTTTCCAGGTAGCGCAGGCCGCCGTGGATCATGCGCGAGGGCGCGCTGCTGGCACCCGCACTGAAGTCGCCCTTGTCCACGATGAGGCAGTCCACGCCCTGCAGCGAGAGGTCGCGGAACACGCCCACGCCGTTGATGCCGGCGCCCACGATCACGGTCGAAAAATGGTGCCCCGACACGGCGGCCGGGCGCACGAAAGGCAATGGTGCAGGCGTGCTCATGGCAAGGCCTCCACGCGCTGCGCGGGTGTGGGGGTGGGCGCAAGCGCTGGCAGCGGCGCAGCAATGCCCGGCGATGTGCCCGCCAGATGGCCGAATACAGGGGACATGGTGGCTATCAGTTCGTTGAAGTTGGCATTGAAGTCCGCATGGGCCCGCGCCTGGCTGGCGTCGGGTTCGACCGTGTCGCAGGGCGCGCGCAAGGGGTGGGTGTCGATGCCTTGCGACATCGCCGCGTAGATCGCCGCGCCGCGCGCGCCGGTCTCGTCGTCGGCGCAGCGCTCCACCGGGTGCCCGAGCAGGCCCGCGAGCAGGCGCACCAGGCGCGTGTCGCTGGCACCGCCACCGAGCACGGTGGAGGCCGACACCGGCAGCCCGCCGGCCGCCAGGCGCGCCGTATGGCGTGCATGCAGCGCCGCGACTGCATCGACCACGGCACGCGCCATGTCGCCGCGTGTGTGGTGGCTCTGAAGGCCGACAAAGCCGGCCGAGACGCCCGCACCGCCGTTCACGAAAGGCAGAAAGCGCAGTCCCCCGGCCCCGAACGGCACCGACATCGCCAGGTCGACCACGGCCCGCGCATCGGGCAGGCCAAGCACCCCGGCCAGCCAGGCGATATTGGCCATCGACGAGGGGCTGTTCTCCATGTACAGGCGCCGGTCGCCCGGCCCGAAATTCACGACAGCCACCACGTCGGGCCGGGGTTCCACCACCGGGCCGATGACGGCATTGACGCACCAGGTGCCCAGCACCGAGACGGCGCGGCCGCGCTCCTCGGCACGGATGGCGGTCATCGACGCCAGCAGGTCGATGGCGCCCATGGCCACCGGGATGCCCGCTGGCAGGCCGTGCGCCTCGGCCGCCGAAGTGTGCAGCGTGCCGATCACCTCGCCGCTGTCCACCAGCGGCCCGAAGGCCTTCGGTGAAAGATCGGCGACGCCCGAGGCCGCAAAGGCCAGCGGCGACCATGTGCCGGTGGCCACCGAGAGCAGGCCCGCCGTGCTGGCGTCGCTGGCGTCGGTGGCGATCTCGCCCGTGAGCAGAAAGCCCACGTAGTCCTTGGCGAACATGAGGCGTTGCAAGGCACCGCTGCGCACAGCGTCGCTGCCCAGCAACTCGGCCGCGATCACGGTGGGCTGGCCCGGCCAGGGCTGGCAGCCGACCTCGGCGCGCAGTTGCGGGCCATGGCTGCTTGCCAGGGACTCGGCCCGCGCGCCGGCGCGCTGGTCGGTCGAGGCCACGGCGCGGCCGCCGGCCAGTTCATTGCGGGCATCCAGCGCATACAGGCCCGCTCCATGCCCCGTGCAGCCGATGGCACGGACATCGGCCACGCGGTCGCCGAGCTGGTGCGCCACATCGCGCAGCACGGTGGACAGGGCCGAGCGGATCATGGATGCCCCCACTTCGCAGCCACCACCGGGCAGGCGGTCGTGCTGCAGGGGCATGCGGGACAGGGCGACGGTGCGGCCGCTCGCGGCCTCCAGGGCCAGGGCTTTGAGGCTGCTCGACCCGAGGTCGATGCCAATCAGTAGTTGGGTCTTCATGTCATAACAGCTTCCACCGAACCAGCCGGCATATCCAGTAGTGTTTCCCCTAACTATCTGGCGCTTCGATCCAAGATTACATTCTACCTGTCATAACAACTGTCGTGACACCAAGCACCCCATCACAGCCCTGGAGAAAGCAGCAATCACACGCTGCTCCGTTCAACAAGAGGAGACATCAATGAGGCGTAATTTCCTGAAGTCCGCAGCCGCCGCCGGTATCGGCCTGGCCGGCACCAGCGCGTTCGCGCAGCAACCTGCAGCAACCCCCGCCGCCGCGGGTGGCCTGCGCGGCAACCCCAGCGACGTCTACGTGATGAACGTGATGGTCTCGGGCGTGGAGTACTGGTTTCCGGTCTACGAGATGATGAAGCAGCTGGGCCGCACGCTGGGTGTCCGCACCCGCTACACCGGCACCCCCGAGTACGACGTGAACAAGCAGCTGGCCTCGTTCGAGCAGGAGCTGGCACGCAAGCCCGCCGGCATCCTGCTGCACCCCATGAACCCCGACCCGTTCATCGAGCCCATCAACCGCGCAGCAGCCATGGGCATCCCGGTCGTCACCTTCGCGGCCGACTCGCCCAACTCCAAGCGCACCTCGTTCATCACCTCGGACAATGACCGCGAAGGCGCGCAGGCCGCCGACGCGATCGCCGCATCGCTGGGCGGCAAGGGCGAGTTCGCCGTGCTGGAAAACCCCGGCCAGGACAACCACGACCGCCGCATCGCCGCCTTCATCAACCGCATGAAGACCAAGCACCCGGGCATGAAGCTGGTGGGCCGCGCCGCGAGCAACCAGGACCCGAACAAGGCCTACCAGGCCGTGCAGAGCCTGGCGCAGGCCAACCCCAACCTGGGCGCCCTGTTCATGCCCGAGGCCAACTCGGCGCTCGGTGCGGCCCAGGCCAAGGTGGAGACCAAGAAGAACATCAAGGTGATGTGCTGCGACGTGAACGCCAAGATCCTGGACATGATCAAGTCCGGCGACGTGTTCGGCGCCATCAACCCCAACCAGGGCATGCAGGGCTACATGGGCATGATGATGCTGTTCCTGGCCAAGAACCCCGGCCTCATCGACCCGATGAATGACGCCAAGCGCAACGGCACCAACCCCATGGCCGTGCCCTTCCTGGACAACGGCCTGGCCGTGGTCAGCAAGGCCAACGCCGACGACTTCTACTGGGACAAGTACCTCGCGCGCCGCGGCACCAAGGGCATCAGCGAGTGAGCACCACCACCATGGGCGCTCCCCTGCTCGCGCTGCGCGGCATCTGCAAGCGCTTCGGCGCTTCGCATGCGCTCTCGGGCGTGGACTTCTCGCTGCAGGCGGGCGAGATCCACGCCCTGTGCGGCGAGAACGGCGCGGGCAAGTCCACGCTGATGAACATCATCGATGGCATCCACCAGCCGGACGCAGGCGAGATCCTGCTGGACGGCCG
This sequence comes from Acidovorax sp. GW821-FHT11A03, assembly GCF_058809075.1. Classification (NCBI taxonomy): domain Bacteria; kingdom Pseudomonadati; phylum Pseudomonadota; class Betaproteobacteria; order Burkholderiales; family Comamonadaceae; genus Acidovorax; species Acidovorax sp. GW821-FHT11A03. The sequence continues at coordinate 121,833 of NZ_JBXASG010000013.1, read as the reverse complement.
CGTGGTGGCCATCGATGGTCCGGCCCAGGCCATGCGCCTGGGTATCGGCCTGGTGCACCAGGAGATCGCCCTGTGCGCCGACGCCACCGTGGCCGAGAACATCTTCATGCCCGAGATCAATGCCGGCCGGCAGGCATGGATGGACTACGCCGATCTCAACGCGCGCGCCGCCCAGGTGCTCCAGCGGCTGGGCCAGGACATCGACCCCGCCGCCTGCGTGGGGGACCTGCCCATCTCCAGCCAGCAACTGATCGAGATCGCCAAGGCGCTCACGCTTGACTGCAAGGTGCTGATCCTGGACGAACCGACCGCCGCGCTCACCGACAACGAGTCGGCGGCCCTGTTCCGCGTGCTGCACGACCTCCGGGACCAGGGCATAGCCATCATCTACATCAGCCACCGCATGGCCGAGATCTTTGCGCACTGCACGCGCGTGACGGTGCTGCGCGATGGCCGCAACGTGCACTCGGGCCCGCTGGCCGAGCTCGATGCCAACGGCCTGGTGAGGCGCATGGTCGGGCGCGACCTGGGCAACTACTACCCGCCCAAGCAGCAGGACGCAGACCACGGCGAGCACGTGCTCGAAGTGAGCGATCTGTCCGACGGCGAGCGCGTGCACGGCGTCTCGTTCACCGTGCGGCGCGGCGAGATCCTGGGCATCGCCGGGCTCATGGGCGCCGGCCGCAGCGAGCTGGCGCAGACCCTGTGCGGCCTGCGCCCCGCCACTGGCGGCAGCGTGCGCCTCAACGGCAAGCAGCTTGCCATCCGCAAGTACAGCGACGCGCTGCGCGAAGGCATCGCCTACCTCAGCGAGGACCGCAAGGCCGCAGGCGTGTACCTGGACCTGCCGATCGCGCAGAACATCGCCTCCATGGCGCTGGCGCGCGTGAGCTCGCGCCTGGGCCTGCTGCAGCGTGCGACCGAGCACCGGCTGGCGCAGGAGCTGGGCGCGCGCCTGAAGCTCAAGTCCGACGGCGTGCAGATCGAGGTGGCCAGCCTCTCGGGCGGCAACCAGCAGAAGGTGGCCATCGCCAAGCTGCTGGCCACCAACCCGTCGGTGCTGCTGATGGACGAGCCCACGCGCGGCGTGGACGTGGGCGCCAAGTCGGAGATCCACCACATCCTGCGCGACCTGGCCTGCCAGGGCGTGGGCGTGGTGGTGATCTCCTCGGAGCTGCCCGAGATCATCGGCCTGTGCGACCGGGCCCTGGTGATCCGCGACGGGCGCGTGGCGGGCGAGGTGCAAGGCAAGGACATGACGGAAGAGGCCCTGCTGCGGCTGGCCTCGGGACTGGAACGACAGCAAGAGGAAATCGCATGAATCACCCCGCACAATTGGACGCTGGCTCCGTCGCCGGCCTGCAGCCGCCGCGCGAGGCGCCCGGGGGGCCGGGCAAGCCCGGCGCCCCCAAGCTCACCAGCATGCGCGAGATGGGCCTTCTGGTCATCATCCTCGCGCTGTGCGTGGGCATGAGCTTCGCGTCGCCCTACTTCCTGACCTGGGACAACATCCGCGCCATGCTGCTGTCCTTCTCCATCGAAGGCATCGTGGTCGTGGGCATGACCATCCTGCTCATCGTGGGCGGCATCGACCTGTCGGTGGGCTCGGTGGTGTGCTTTGCGATGGTGGTCACGGGCAAGCTGTTCCTGATGGGGTTCGACCCCTGGACGGCCGGGCTCATCGCGATCGCCGCCAGCGCCCTCATCGGGGCCATGATCGGCGGCTGCGTGGTGCGCATCGGGCTCAACCACTTCATCGCCTCGCTGGCCTTCATGGTCATCGTGCGCGGCCTGTGCCTGGCGCTCACCCAGGGCACGCCCCAGTCGCTGTTCTCGCTGCCGGCCTCTTTCAAGTTCATCGGCCAGGGTACGCTGTTCGGCATCCCGGCGGTGATCCTGATCTTCCTTTTCATCGTGGTGGTCAGCGATTTCGTGCTGCGCCGCGCGAGCCTGATGCGCCGCGTGTTCTACACCGGCAGCAACGAGAAGGCGGCGCTGTACTCGGGCATCCGCGTGGGCCACGTGAAGTTCTGGGTGACGGTGCTGTGCGCCGCATCCGCCGGCCTGGCCGGGGTGATCTACACCGCGCGCTTCGGCGCGGCCACGCCCACCTTCGGCGTGGGCATGGAGCTCAACGTGATCGCAGCGGCCGTGATCGGCGGCGCCAGCCTGAAGGGCGGCTCGGGCACGGTGCTCGGTGCCGTGCTGGGCCTGGCCCTGCTCTCGGTGGTGACCAGCTCGCTGATCCTGCTGGACGTATCGCCTTACTGGCAGGACGTGATCAAGGGCCTGATCCTGCTGGCCGCCGTGACCATCGACCACCTCATGAACACCCGAAAGACCCAACGATGAATGCCGTGATGATGAACGCAGCGATGAAGACCACCACCCTGGGCCCGTCGGGCATCCAGTGCTCGGCCATCGGCCTCGGTACCTGGGCCATGGGCGGATGGATGTGGGGCGGCCAGGACAGTGCCGCCGCCACCGACGCCATAGCCGCCTCGCTCGACGCCGGGGTGACGCTGATCGACACCGCGCCGGCCTATGGCCTGGGCGCCTCCGAAAACATCGTTGGCGCCGCCCTCAAGGGCCGCCGCCATGAGGCGGTGATCGCCACCAAGTGCGGCCTGGTGTGGCACACGCAAAAGGGCACGCACTTCTTCGACGAAGACGGCCACCCCGTGTACCGCCACCTGGGCCGCGAATCGATCTTCCACGAGGCCGAGGAGAGCTTGAAACGCCTGCAGACCGACTACATCGACCTGTACATCACCCACTGGCAGGACGCCACCACGCCGGTCGAGGAGACCATGGACGCCCTGCTCACGCTCAAGCAGCAGGGCAAGATCCGCGCCATCGGTGTGAGCAACGCGAGCCCCGAGACGCTGGCCGAGTACCTGCAGTACGGCCCCGTGGACGCGGCGCAGGAGCGCTACAGCCTGATCGACCGCGAGATCGAGCAGACGCTGCTGCCCCTGTGCAGCCGCCATAACGTGGCCATGCTGGGCTACTCCTCGCTGGCGCTGGGCCTGCTCGCCGGCCCTATCGACCCGGCGCGCGAATTCACGGGCGACGACCAGCGCGCGAGCAACCCGCGTTTCAGCGCGGCCAACCGCGCCAGGCTCAAGGCCTTCTTCGACGAACTCGAACCGGTGCGCCGGCCACTGGGCTGCTCCTTCGGTCAGCTGATGATCGCCTGGACGCTGGCCAGCGGCAATGTATCGGTGGCGCTGTGCGGGGCACGCACGCGGGCACAGGCCACCGAGAACGCCACCGCCGGCGCGCTGGACCTGCCCGAGGAGGCCGTGTTGCGCATCGACACGGCCGCCGCCCGGCACCTGAAGGCGCTGGCCTGACGAACCTCTTCCCCCTTTTTCTTACTCCCACCAACCAAGGACCTCTTCGTATGTCGAAGGACAAGACCGCACGCCTGAACCGCCTGCTGACCCACGGGCGCTGCCTGGACATCGCCCTGGACCACGGCGTGTGCAACGAACCCTCGTTCCTCAACGGGCTGGAGGACATGCCCGGCGTGATGGACAAGCTCGTGGCCGCCGCGCCCGACGCCATCCAGCTCAACTACGGCCAGGCCGACCTGCTGCAGGACCGCCCGGGCCGCAGCAAGCCGGCGCTGGTGATGCGCATCGACATGGGCAACCCCTACAACGCCACGGCCCACCGCGTGATGTGGGCCGTGCTGCAGAACGAGCACGACCCGGTGCTGCCGGCCGTGCAGCGCGATGCCGCCTGCGTGGTGGTCAACCTGTTCATGCTGCCCAATGAACCCGACCTGTTTCGCCAGTGCGTGCAGAACATCGCGCGCGTGCGCGCCGACTGCGACCGCTACGGCATGCCGCTGATGATCGAGCCGCTGGTGATGCGCCCGCACAGCGAGCAAGGCGGCTACATGGTCGATGGCGACGCCGAGAAGATCGTGACTCTGGTGCGCCTGGCACGCGAGATGGGCGCCGACATCGTGAAGGCCGACCCCACCACCGACCCCGCCGAATTCCACCGCGTGGTGCAGGCAGCGCGCTGCCCGGTGCTGGTGCGCGGCGGCGGCCGCGAAGACCTGCAGCAGGTGTTCGCGCGCTCGCGCGTGCTGCTGGACCAGGGGGCCGTGGGCATGGTCTATGGCCGGAACGTGTACCAGCACGCCAACCCGTCGGCGGTGGTCAACGCACTGATGGCGATGATCCACCGCGGCGCGAGCGCATCCGAGGCCTGGGAGCTCTACACAGCGGCATGAGATGAATCCCTGAAACCGGAGGGCCTGTGGTCGCCAGACGCCCACAGGCCCTTTTTTGTTGCCCCGGCGCAGGACGCGGCGTGTGCCGCCATGCGCCCATCAACTGTTGCCAAAACTGGAACAGTTAGTTCGCGACCAGATGGTTTTTCTTTGGATACCCCAGGCGTACAGTTCAACCCATCGATGAGCCGAACCCGCAAGGCGACTCACCGAACCCGGTTCAGAAATGGTTTTTGTCCCGGCTTTTTTGAGACGCTTTTTTAACTTCAAGGATTTTCATCATGAACAAGACCGCCCGCTTCCTCTCCATCGCCGCCGTGGCTGCTTTCGCTTCTTTCGGTGCCCAGGCCGACGAGGCCGATGCCTCGCAGTTCGCCACGAAGTTCGAGACGAACCGCACGCGCGCCGAAGTGGCCGCCGAAGCCGCCACCGTGGCACAGACCCGCTCCATCGAGCCCGCAGGTTCGCGCGTGGTGACCTACCAATCCACGGCCGACCGCGCCGCCGTGCGTGCCCAGGCTGCTGAAGCCGTGCGCACCGGCCAGATCCCCGCTGGTGAAATCGGCGCGATGTAAAAGGCCACCGCCATGCGGTGCAGGCGCACCGCAGCCGCCACGCAAAAGGCCGGAGCCCCGTGAAGGGCTCCGGCCTTTTTGTCTTGCATGCCTGAAGGGTCAACCCGCCGCCGCATGCGGCGGTGCATGAAGCAACGCCTTACGGCAGCAGCGTCACGCCCGTCTTGCCCTGCAGGGCTTCGAAGGTGACGCCGGGTGCCAGTTCAATGACTTTGAGGCCTTCGGGCGTCACGTCCAGCACGGCCAGGTCGGTGATGATGCGGTCGACCACGCCCACGCCCGTCAGGGGCAGCGTGCACTGGGGCAGGATTTTGAGGTCTTCCGTACCGTCCTTCTTCTTGGCCACATGCTCCATGAGCACGATCACGCGCTTGACGCCAGCCACCAGGTCCATGGCGCCGCCCATGCCCTTGACCATCTTGCCAGGGATCATCCAGTTGGCCAGGTCGCCCTTCTCGCTGACCTGCATGGCACCCAGGATGGACAGGTTGATCTTGCCGCCGCGGATCATGGCGAACGACTGGTCGCTGCCAAAGATCGACGAGCCCTTGATCGTGGTGACGGTCTGCTTGCCGGCATTGATGAGGTCGGGGTCCACCTTGTCGTCGGTAGGGAAAGGGCCGATGCCCAGCATGCCGTTCTCGGACTGCAGCCACACTTCCTTGTCGCCCGTGAAATTGGCCACCAGCGTGGGGATGCCGATCCCCAGGTTCACATAGAAGCCGTCTTCGAGTTCTTGCGCCGCGCGTGCGGCCATCTGGTCTTGGGTCCACGGCATGGTCAGGCTCCTGCTTTCTCGGTGATGGTGCGTTTTTCGATGCGCTTTTCAGGGTTGGCGTTGAGCACGATCCGGTGCACGTAGATGCCGGGCAGATGGACGTCATCGGGCGCGAGCTCGCCCGTTTCCACGATGCGCTCCACCTCCACGATGCAGACCTTGCCGGCCGTGGCCGCGGCGGGATTGAAGTTGCGCGCGGTGAGGTTGAAGCGCAGGTTGCCGGACTTGTCCGCCACATCCGCCTTGATGAGCGACACCTCGGGTACCAGGGAGCGCTCCATCACATAGGTTTCGCCGTCGAACTCGCGCAGCTCCTTGCCGTCCGCAACGATGGTGCCCACGCCGGTCTTGGTGAAGAAGGCCGGAATGCCCGCGCCGCCGGCGCGCAGCTTCTCGGCCAGCGTGCCCTGGGGCGTGAACTCCAGTTCCAGTTCGCCCGCGAGGTACTGGCGTTCGAACTCCTTGTTCTCGCCCACGTACGAAGAGATCATTTTCTTGATCTGGCGGGTCTCGAGCAGCTTGCCCAGGCCAAAGCCGTCGACGCCCGCATTGTTGGAGATCACGGTGAGATTCTTGGCACCCGAATCGCGCAGCGCATCGATCAGCGCCTCCGGAATGCCACACAACCCGAAACCGCCCACAGCCATGAGCTGGCCGTCTGCAACCACACCCCGGAGGGCCTCGGCCGCGGAGGGGAATATCTTGTTCACCACGATCTCCTTGTGAATTTTGGATGCGCTACGATACTACGTACCCGAATAAGTAGTATCCCCTAAAGATTTGCACTATGGACGTTGATTACCGGCTCGCTTTCGACATGGCTCCCGTGGGCCTGGTGCTGTCACGCAACCGCACCATGGTCGATTGCAATCGGCAGGTCTGCGAGATGTTCGGCGCCTCGCGCGAGGTGCTGATCGGCCAGTCCTTCCAGGTACTTTATCCGAGCGCCGACGAGTATGAGCGCCTGGGCGCCCACATGGAGCCCATCCTGAACGCCAAGGGCCACTACGCCGACAACCGCATCATGAAGCGCGCCAACGGCGAGGTCTTCTGGTGCCATGTGTCGGGGCGCGCGCTCAATCGCAATGCACCGCATGAATCGGGCATCTGGAGCTTCGAGGACCTGAGTTCCCAGCGCCCCGTGAAAGCGGAGCTGACAGGCCGCGAACGCGAAGTGGCGGCACGCCTGCTGGAAGGCCTGACCTCCAAGGAGATCGGCCGCACGCTGGAGATCAGCCACCGCACGGTGGAGATCTACCGCGCCCGCCTCATGCGCAAGTACAACGCGTCGACCGCAGCCGATCTCGTGCACAAGCTCCTGGCGGGCTGAAGCCTTATTTTTTCGGCCCGTCGATCACGTCGGCGGCCGTGCGGAAAGCCTCCACGGCGGTGGGCAGTCCGCAGTAGATGCTGGCATGCAGCAGCACCTCCTGGATCTCGGCCGCCGTGGCGCCGTTGTTGAGTGCACCGCGCACATGGCCCTTGAGCTCGTGCTGCTTGCCCAGCGCGGTGAGGAACGCCACGGTGATCAGGCTGCGCGTCTTCATGTCCAGCCCCGGGCGCTGCCAGACATCGCCCCAGGCATTGCGGGTGATGAACTCCTGGATCGGCTGGGTGAACTCCGTGGCATTGCCAAAGGCATTGGCCACGAAGTCCTCGCCCATGACCTGCTTGCGCGTGGCCAGGCCTTTGTCGAAATCCTTGGAGGATGGGGGTTGCGTCATGCGGGCTCTCCGGTTCGGTTTTGGGGCCGCCATGGTAGCCGCCCTGCCCGCCCGAAAAGCACAACGCCACCAGCCCTTCCCCAAGGAGGCCAGGCCGGTGGCGTCGTCAGTCCGGGGGGCTCAGGCCTGTGCTGGATGTGCCGCGGGCGCGAGATCAAAGCGGTCCAGGTTCATGACCTTGGTCCATGCCTTCACGAAGTCCTGCACGAACACCGCCTGCGCATCGCTGCTGCCATACACCTCGGCCAGCGCGCGCAGCTGCGAGTTGGAGCCGAACACGAGGTCGGCCACCGTGCCCGTCCACTTCGGAGCGCCACTCGCACGGTCCACGCCCTCCAGCACGCCGGCCTCGGAGGCCGATTTCTGCCACCGGGTGCGCATGTCCAGCAGGTTCACGAAGAAGTCGTTCGTGAGCACACCGGGACGCTGCGTGAACACGCCGTGCCGGCCCTGCCCTGCATTGGCGCCCAGGGCGCGCAGGCCGCCCACCAGCACGGTCATCTCGGGGCCGGTCAGCGTGAGCTGGTTGGCGCGGTCGATCAGCAGCTCGGCCACCGCGCCTTCGAGGCCGGGGCGCACATAGTTGCGAAAGCCATCGGCCAGCGGCTCCATGACCTCGAACGAAGGCACATCGGTCTGCTCCTGTGAGGCGTCCATGCGGCCTGGCGCGAAAGGCACGCCCACTTCCTGGCCTGCGCTGCGGGCGGCCGACTCGATGGCCGCAGCACCGCCCAGCACGATCAGGTCGGCCAGCGAGACCTTCTTGCCGCCGCTCTGCGCGGCATTGAAGTCCTGCTGGATCGCTTCGAGCTGGCCCAGCACCTTGGCCAGTTGCGCAGGCTGGTTCACTTCCCAGTCCTTCTGCGGTGCCAGGCGCACACGGGCACCGTTGGCACCGCCGCGCTTGTCGCCGCCGCGGTAGGTGGAGGCCGAGGCCCAGGCGGTGGACACCAGCTCGGGCACCGTGAGGCCCGACGCCAGGATCTTGGCCTTGAGCACCATCACGTCCTGGTCGTCCACCAGGGCATGGTCCACCTCGGGAATCGGGTCCTGCCAGATCAGCACTTCGGCCGGTACCTCAGGGCCCAGGTAGCGCACGCGCGGACCCATGTCACGGTGCGTGAGCTTGAACCAGGCGCGCGCAAACGCGTCGGCGAACTGCTCGGGGTGCGCGAGGAAGCGGCGCGAGATCTTCTCGTAGGCCGGATCGAAGCGCAGCGACAGGTCGGTGGTGAGCATGGTGGGCACGCGCTTCTTCGAGGGATCGTGCGCATCGGGAATCGTCGCCTCGGCGCCCTTGGCCGTCCACTGGTGCGCACCAGCCGGGCTCTTGGTCAGTTCCCACTCGAAGCCGAACAGGTTCTCGAAGAAGTTGTTGCTCCATTGCGTGGGCGTGGTGGTCCACGTCACTTCCAGGCCGCTGGTGATGGCGTCGCCGCCAAAGCCGCTGCCGTGCTTGCTGATCCAGCCGAAGCCCTGGTCCTCGATGCCGCCGCCTTCGGGCTCCTTGCCCACCAGGGCCGCGTCGCCCGCGCCGTGGGTCTTGCCGAAGGTGTGGCCGCCGGCGATCAGCGCCACGGTCTCTTCATCGTCCATGGCCATGCGGGCAAAGGTGTCGCGGATGTCGCGCGCCGCCGCGATCGGGTCGGGGTTGCCGTTGGGACCCTCGGGGTTCACATAGATCAGGCCCATCTGCACGGCGGCCAGGGGCTTGGCCAGGTCGCGCTCGCCGCTGTAGCGCTTGTCGCCGCCCAGCCAGGTGGTCTCTGCGCCCCAGTAGACGTTTTCATCGGGTTCCCACACGTCGGGGCGGCCGCCGCCGAAGCCGAAGGTCTTGAAGCCCATGGACTCGAGCGCCACATTGCCGGTGAGGATCATCAGGTCGGCCCAGGAGATCTTGCGGCCATACTTCTGCTTGATGGGCCACAGGAGGCGCCGCGCCTTGTCCAGGTTGGCGTTGTCGGGCCAGCTGTTGAGCGGCGCAAAACGCTGCTGCCCGGCCCCCGCGCCACCGCGGCCGTCGGCCAGGCGGTAGGTGCCGGCGCTGTGCCAGGCCATGCGGATGAACAGCGGGCCATAGTGGCCGAAGTCGGCCGGCCACCAGTCCTGCGAGTCGGTCATCAGCGCGTGCAGGTCGGCCTTCACGGCGGCCAGGTCCAGGCTCTTGAATTCTTCGGCGTAGTTGAAGCCGTCGCCCATGGGGTCGACGAGCGGAGAGCTCTGGTTGAGCGGGCGCAGGTTGAGCTGGTTGGGCCACCAGTCCGCGTTGCCACGGCCCTTGGGCGCGGCGGTCTTACCGTGGTCGAAAGGGCATTGGGCTTCTGTCGTCATGGGTCTCTCCTTGTGTAAGCGGTTCAGGCACTTGGCGAGACCAATGGTAGGAAGCAATCCATGACACGTAAATTGAATCGATTGAATTCGATTGATAGTCAATATTTATCAAACCACAAAGGCCGGTAGCTTCACGAGCTTGGATGGGTAGTCGCCAGCTGCGCAAGGCACGCTGCAGGCGCTATCAATAGCGTAGCTTCCAGCGCCTTGCAGGTAAGCGCTAGAGGCCATTTTTGCTTGAAAATTGTGCTCACGAGCATGTCCCCCGCCCTGGCTACGCGGCTGGGGCGGCTGCCGCCTCACGGGCCAGCACGGCGAGCAGGTTCTGGGCCGCGCCCACGCCCATGTTCACGTAGGCGTCGCTCGTCACGCCGCCGATGTGCGGGCTGAGGATGAAATTCTTCTCGCCCTGGAACGGGTGGCCGGCCACCATGGGCTCCACTGCAAAACTGTCCAGGCCCGCCGCCATCACCTGGCCCGAGCGCACGGCCGCCAGCAGCGCGGCTTCGTCGATGAGGCCGCCGCGGGCGGTGTTCACCACGATGACGCCGCGCTTGCACTGTGAGAGCGTGGCGGCGTTCAGCATGCCGCGGTTCTCGTCGGTCAGCGGGCAGTGCAGGGACACGGCATCGGCCTCGCGCCAGATCGTTTCGAGCGGAACGCTCTGCACGTAGCCGGGCAGGTTCTTGGCGAACGGGTCGAAACCGATCACGCGCATGCCCAGGGCGTCGGCCATCTTGGCAAAGCGCAGGCCAATGGCGCCCAGGCCCACCAGGCCCACGGTGCGACCGCCCAGTTCCAGGCTCTTGTGCGTGGCCTTGTCCCAGTGACCGGCGTGCATGCGTGCATCCAGCTGCACCACCGACTTGGCACAGGCCAGCAGCAGCGCAAGCGCCTGCTCGGCCACGGCCGCGGCATTGGCGCCCACGGCAGCCACCACCTCGATGCCGCGCGCCTGGGCCGCCACCTTGTCGATGGTGTCGGTGCCGCTGCCGTGTTTGGAGATCACCTTGAGCGAAGGCGCCGCGTCCATCACGGCCGGGCCCACCTTGCCGTAGCGCACGATGATGGCCACGGGGTCGTGTTGCTTGGCCAGGGCGACCATGTCGTCTTCGGTCGGCGTCTTGCCAGCGTAGATGACTTCGTAGCCGGTGAGCAGGCCGAGCGCCTGCTGCGCCAGGTCGGCGCCCGTGACGATGATGGTGGGGTTGGTGCTCACAGCGACTCCCCTTCCTGGAGGACACCTGCCGCACGCAGCGCGGCGGGCAGCCACTTGGAGGCCGTGTCGCCCCGGGCGATGGCGTCGATGCGGGCGGCCTCGTCGGCCACCTTCTTGTCGGCCAGGGCCATCATGCCGGGGGCCTTGGCGCGCTCGATCACGACCACGCCGTCGGCATCGCCCACCACCAGGTCGCCGGGGTTCACCGTGGCGCCGCCGGCGGAGATGGGGTGGTTGATGCGGCCGGGCACGTACTTGGTGGGCCCGGCGGGGTTGAAGCCCGCGCTGAACACGGGGAAGTCCAGTTCCAGGATCTCGAGCTTGTCGCGGATGGCCGCGTCCACGATCACGCCGGCCAGGCCGCGCTTCTTGCAGGCGCTGAGCATCAGCGTGCCCATGAGGGCGGCGGTCAGGTCGCCCTTGCCGTCGATCACCAGCACGTCGCCCGGCTGGGCCAGCGCGATGGCGGCGTGGATCATGAGGTTGTCGCCGGGGCGCACTTCCACGGTGAAGGCCGGGCCGGCCACCTTCATGCCCTGGTGCACCGGGGCCACGCGGCCATGCATCGTGCCGCGGCGGCCCGCCACGTCGGCCAGGATGGCGGCCTGGAAGGTCGCGGCTTTGTGCACGACCTCGGCGCTCACGCGGTCGATGTCACGAATGATGTCGGGGGGTTGGCTCATGGTGAATTCCTTGTAGAGAGCACGAAAAACGGTGGGGCCTGCGCGGCTGCGGCGGTGGCACGGTGTCAGCTGCGCAATGCCCATGCCGCAGCGCGACCGCGGACGTGGAGCGGCTGCAGGCAATGCGGTTGGAAAAAGATGGACGGGCGACGTGTGGGGCCCGGGCGTGGGGCGCGCTTGGCATTTCAACGGATCGCTGGGCGGGGAGCCGCAGGCAGTGCGGTACACGGCAAGGCTCCCCAAGGAGACAGGCCTGTTGAAGGCAAAGCCGTATCAGTCCAGGCTGGCGCCCGAGTCCTTGACGATCTTGCCCCAGCGCGGCACTTCGGTGCGCAGCAGCTGGCCGAACTGATCGGCCGAGCCGCCCAAGATATCGCCGCCTTCGGAGCGCAGCTTCTCGGCCACTTCAGCGTGCTGCAGTGCCTGGTTGATGGCCTTGTTCAGCTGCGCCACGATGGGTGCGGGCGTGCCGGCGGGCGCCAGGATGCCGAACCAGGTCACGGCCTCGAAGCCCTTGTAGCCGGACTCGGCCAGCGTGGGCACATCCGGCAATTGCGACGAGCGCTTGGCCGACGTGATGGCCAGCACCTTGAGCTTGCCGTTGCGCACCTGGCCCAGCAGCGTGGGCACGGACGACATGTACAGATCGATCTGCCCGCCCATCAGGTCGGTCATGGCCTGGGCCGCGCCCTTGTAGGGGATGTGGCGCAGCTTGATGCCCGCCGCGTTCTCGGCCAGCTCGCCGGCCAGGTGGGCCACCGTGCCGTTGCCCGAGTAGCCCAGCGTGAGTGCGTCAGGCTTGCCCTTGGATGCGGCCACCACGTCGGCAAACGTCTTGTAGGGCGAATTGGCCGGCGCGGCGATCACGATGGGCGACGACGACACCAGCGCCACGGGCACCAGGTCCTTGATGGGGTCGTAGGGCAGCTTGGGGTACAGCGTGGGGTTGATCGCCAGGTTGCTGGTCTGGCCCATGACCAGCGTGTAGCCATCGGGGGCCGACTTGGCCGCGGCGTCCACGCCCAGGTTGCCGCCCGCGCCGGGGCGGTTGTCCACGATCACGTTCCACTTGTTCTGGTCCGTGAGCTTTTGCGCCACGGTGCGCGCGATCATGTCGGTGCCGCCGCCGGGCGGGAACGGCACGATCAGGCGGATGGGCTTGTTCGGGTAGGCGGCCTGCGCCAGGGCTGCGCCTGCGGGTGCGGCCAGGGCGGCAAGGCCCAGCACCGCGTGGCACAGGTGCGCGCCGACGGCACGCGAAAGCGATGAAAAAGCTGGCATGGATTTGTCTCCGTTTATGGTGGTGCTTCACGCCGGTCCGCAGAACCTGCGAGGGCCCGGCGCCGTGGCCGCGACTTTACGCAGACGTTTCAACCCATACAATGCAGTTGCATACAGTGAAACGAATGGCACCATGAGCAACAGCCCCCGCCAGCCCGCACACCCTCCGCTGCCCCGCGCGCCCCAGCCTGCCGCACCGGCCTCCGCAGGCGAGGCCGAGCCCTCCGGGGGCGTCATCGCCGTCACCCGGGCCCTGCAGGTGCTGGAGGCCTTTGCCCTGGGCGAGTCCAGCCTGCCGCTGGCCGAACTGAGCCGCCGCTGCGGCCTGCACAAGACCACAGTGCTGCGCCTGGCGCGCACGCTGGCGCAGTCGGGCTTCATGGTGCAGCGCGAGGACGGCGACTGGCGCCTGGGCCCGGCCGCGGGCTGGCTGGGCGCGCGCTACCAGGCGGGCTTCGATGTGCAGAACGTGCTGGAGCCCGCGCTGCGCGAACTGACCCACGCCACGGGCGAAAGCGCGGCTTTCTACGTGCGCGAGGGGAACGTGCGGACCTGCCTGGTGCGCGTGGAGGGCCCCCAGGCGCTGCGCCACCACGCCCGCATGGGCGAAGGCCTGCCGCTCGACAAGGGCTCGCCGGGCCGCGTGATCCTGGCGTTCTCGGGCGAGCCGGGCAAGGCGTACGAAGACATCCGCAGGAAGGGCTACCACTGGTCCATCGGCGAACGCGAGCAAGGCGTGGCCACGGTGTCGGCGCCGGTGTTCGGCATGCACTGGCGCCTGATGGGCTCGGTGTGCATCTCCGGCCCCGCATCGCGCCTGCCGGCCGAAAAGCTCGAAGCCCTGGCCCAGACGGTGATCGGCGCCGCGACGCAGCTGTCGTATGCGCTGGCGGGCAACACGGCAGCGCCCGCGCAAAGCCCCGTGCGCGCCACGCAGTGGCATCCCTGAATCCCGGATACTGATGCCTGCCACCTACTGAAAAATCGACAAGGAGACCCCTGTGACCCGCTACCCTGTGCCCTCGCTCGACAGCCTGCCCGAAGACATCCGCGTCCGCATCCTCGAAGTGCAGGAGAAGGCTGGCTTCATCCCCAACGTGTTCCTGGCGTTTGCCCGGCGCCCGGCCGAGTGGCGCGCGTTTTTTGCGTACCACGATGCGCTCATGCTCAAGGAAGAAGGCAGCCTCACCAAGGGCGAGCGCGAGATGATCGTCACCACCACCAGCGCCGCCAACCAGTGCCTGTACTGCGTGGTGGCGCATGGCGCCATCCTGCGCATCTACGAAAAGAAGCCTTTCCTGGCCGACCAGGTGGCGGTCAACCACCGCAAGGCCGACATCACGCCGCGCCAGCGCGCCATGCTCGACTTCGCGATGAAGGTCTGCGAACGCTCGCACGAGATCGAGGATGCCGACTTCGCCGCGCTGCACGCCCACGGCTTCGACGACGAGGACATCTGGGACATCGCGGCCATCACCGCGTTCTTCGGCCTGTCCAACCGCATGGCCAGCTTCGCGGGCATGCTGCCCAATCCCGAGTTCTACCTGATGGGCCGCGTGCCCAAGGCCAAGCCGGCCGCCTGACGCCATGCGCGCCGCGCCCGGAGCCTTGCTGCTGGCACTCGCCTTCACGGCGGGTGCGGCGCGGTGCGCCGGGTTCGGGCCTCCCGCCGGAACGCTGGCCGTGCACCCACTGCCCTTGGCCGTGCCCCCCGGTGCGCTGTCGCCGCTGCTGTCGTCCACGCTCTACCGCAGCGGGGACGAGGCACCGGCCTACTACCTGGGCGCGGGCGTGGGCATACCACGGCTGCAGATCGCGGACTCCCCCGGCGCCACGGCATGGAAGGTGGTGCCTGACACGGACTGCGCCCACCTGGAACCGGTGCCCGTCGCAGCGCTGCAGGCACCGGCCGTGCAGCCCGTCATGGTGCGGCAGAACCCGCTGCCCATGGACTGCGCGGCCGTATTCGAGGGCAGTTGCACCAGCCGCGACGGCCAGCTGCGCATCGCCACCACGTTCCAGGGCACGCACCGCAAGGCCCGCGTGGGCGGCGGCTTCTTCGGCACCGAAGGCCGCATCGACAGCACTTTCTATACGGGCGTGCGCACCCTGGCCATCGAACACCGGCCAACGGGCCGGATGCTGCGCATGCAGGAAAGCCTGTCCGACACCAATGGCTACAGCGCACCACAGACCGCGGTCCGCTACCTGCCCGAGTTGCGGCGGGTGCTGCTGCTGGGCGCAGCGCAGGAGCGCGGCGTGCCGCTGGCCCACTGCATCGCGCTGCCGGCCGATTGAGCCCGCGGGCCGTCCGCCACCGCCTCAGCTGACCATCGCCCGCATCCAGTCAGGCAGTTCCGTGGCCTTCTGCTGCGGAAAATCCACCCAGATCGTCGTGGCGCCGCCCGCGGCGCAGACCACGCCCGGCTGGTCCGCCCGCTCCATCGTGCCCCAGGTCTCGAACGTGGTGCGGCCCGGATCGCTCACATAGAGCTTGAGCAGCACGTCGGCCGGGTATTCGAGCTGGCGGTAGAAGTTGCAGAAGGCGTTGACGATCACCGGGCCCTGCCCGCGCGGGTCGGGGTTGCAGCCCACGGACACCATCCAGTCGATGCGCGCCGTTTCCAGGTAGCGGAAATACACGGTGTTGTTCACATGGCCCATGGCGTCCATGTCGCCCCAGCGCACGGGAAAGCGCATTTCATGGACGAGTTTCTTGACCTCAGGGATTTCGATCTTCATCGTTGACTCAGTTGTTTGCACGATCACGGCCTACGCAGCTGGCGCGCCCCACCCAACACCCATGCCACCGTGGAACTGGCCCCGCCAGACCGCGGGGTGGAGTCTCCCTCAGGGAGAAGGCGCGCAGCGACTCAGGGGGAACCTATACCGCAAAACCGTCGTCCGCCGCAATGACCGCGCCGTTGATGAAATGGCTCTGGTCGCTGGCCAGCATCACCAGCAGCGCGTCCAGGTCTTGCGCGTTTCCCACGCGCTTGCGGGGCAGCATGTCGATGAGCTTCTTGCCCTGCTCGGTGTTCCAGTGGTGGTGGTTGATCTCGGTGTCGATGTAGCCGGGGCAGATCGCGTTCACGTTGATGCCGAACTTGCCCCACTCCATGGCCATGGCCTTGGTCATCTGCACCACGGCGGCCTTGCTCATGCAGTAGGCGCCGATCTGCGGCAGCACCTTGAGTCCGGCCATCGAGGCGATGTTGATGATGCGCCCGCCCGTGAAGCTGCCTGGCGCGGCGCCGCGCGAGCGGGCCAGCATGCGCTTGCCCACCTCCTGCGCGACGAAGAACGCACCCTTCACGTTGGTGTCGAAGATGAAGTCGTAGTCCTCGGGCGTCACGTCCTGGATGCGCTGCGTGGTGCTCACGCCCGAGTTGTTCACGAGGATGTCGATGGAGCCCATCTCCGTCTCGGCATGCGCCACGGCGGACTTGATCGAGGCATGGTCCGTCACGTCGAGTTCGATCACATGGGCATCGCCGCCCTCGCCTTCGATGCGTGCGCGCAGTTCCTTGAGCTTTTCGACCCGGCGGCTGGCCAGCACGACACCCGCCCCTGCACGCGCCAGCGTGCGCGCAAACTGTGCGCCCAGGCCGCTGGAGGCGCCCGTGATGAAGGCCACGCGGCCGGACAAGTCGATGCTGTAAGCCATTTAGAGTTTCCCCACTGATCAAAATAGAACGGTCGTTCGATTGTCTCTATTCCGTGAATACAATCAGTCGCCAGCCAGACAGGGCATTGCACCCTGCTCTGTAGAAAATAGCCCATTATCAAACGCCCGACGAGAAGCCCATGACAAACGAAGAAATCATCGCCCAGTATGGTCCCCGTGAATCGATGGAATACGACGTGGTGGTCGTTGGCGGCGGCCCCGGCGGCCTGGCCACCGCGATCCGCCTGAAGCAGTTGGCCGCTGAAAAAGGCCAGGATGTCTCGGTGGTGGTGCTGGAAAAAGGCTCCGAGCCCGGCGCGCACATCCTCTCGGGCGCCATCATGGACCCCAAGGCGCTCTCCGAGCTGATTCCCGACTGGAAAAAGCGCGGCGCCCCGCTGAACCAGCCGGTGACCGATGACGCCTACATCTTCCTGTCGGAAAAGTCGGGCTTTCGTGTCCCCAACGTCTTCCTGCCGCCGTTCGCGCAGAACCACGGTAACTACATCGTTCGCCTGGGCGACGTGACCAAGTGGATGGCCGAGCAGGCCGAGGCGCTGGGCGTGGAGATCTTCCCCGGCTTCGCAGCCGCCGAGGTGCTCTACAACGACAACGGTTCCGTCAAGGGCGTGGCCACCGGCAACATGGGTGTCGGCAAGGACGGCGAGCCCACCGAGAACTTCCAGCTGGGCATGGAACTGCTGGGCAAGTACACCGTGTTCGCCGAAGGCGCACGCGGCCACCTGGGCCGCCAGCTGATCGCGCGCTACAAGCTGGACGCAGACCGCGACCCGCAAAGCTTCGGCATCGGCGTGAAGGAGCTGTGGGAGATCGACCCCAAGAAGCACCAGCCCGGCTTCGTGATGCACACCGCCGGCTGGCCCATGGAGAACGATACCTACGGCGGCGCGTTCCTGTACCACCTGGACGACAACAAGGTCGCGCTCGGTTTCGTGACCGGCCTGGGCTACCAGAACCCCTACCTCAGCCCGTTCGAGGAATTCCAGCGCTGGAAGACGCACCCGAACGTCCGCTACTACTTCGAGAACGACAAGGGCGAGATCACCGCCAAGCGCCTGTCGTATGGCGCGCGCGCCATCAACGCCAGCGGCATCAACGCCCTGCCCAAGACCATCTTCCCGGGCGGCGCGCTCGTGGGCTGCAACGCGGGCTACCTGAACGTGGGCCGCATCAAGGGCAGCCACGCCGCCATCAAGACCGGCATGCTGGCCGCGGAGGCAGCCTACGACGCCATCGTGGCCGGCCGCCAGCACGACGAACTCAAGGCCTACCCCGAGGCATTCGAGGCCAGCTGGCTCTACACCGAGCTGAACAAGGACCGCAACTTCAAGAACTGGTTCAAGTACGGCCTGACCACGGCCACGCTGATGAACGGTTTCGAGCAGTTCGTGCTGCGCGGCCACATCCCCTGGACCCTGCACCGCGACAAGCCCGACCACGCCTACCTGAAGCCCGCGGCAGAGTGCAAGCCTATCGTCTACCCCAAGCCCGATGGCAAGCTCACGTTCGACCGCCTCTCCAGCGTGTTCATCAGCAACACCAACCACGAAGAGAACCAGCCGGCCCACCTCACGCTCAAGGACGCGAGCGTGCCGGTCAACATCAACCTGGCCAAGTACGCCGGCCCCGAGGCCCGCTACTGCCCGGCGGGTGTGTACGAGTTCGTGCCCGACACCGCCAAGGGCGGCGATGCGCAGCGCCTGCAGATCAACGCGCAGAACTGCGTGCACTGCAAGACCTGCGACATCAAGGACCCGACGCAGAACATCGTGTGGGTCACGCCCGAGGGCGGCGGCGGCCCCAACTACTCGGGCATGTAACTATAAAAATCATAGCGCCTTACGCTTGATGGGCCTGCGCTGCAGGCCTTTTTTATTGGATTTTCCAAACTCAAACCGCTGCACGAACGAGCTGGAACTGCCCCATGGCCTGCGCCAGCCGGTGCGCCTGGTCCTGGAGGCTCTGCGCGGCCGCCGCGCCCTCTTCCACCAGCGCGGCGTTCTGCTGCGTCATGTGGTCGAGCTGGTCCACCGCCTGGCTCACCTGGCCGATCTGCGTGCTCTGTTCGGTGCTGGCCTCGTTGATCTCGGACATCAGCGCGGTCACGCGCTCCACGCTGCGGACGATGTCGTCCATGGTGGAGCCCGCGGTCACCACCAGCCTCGCGCCGTCGCTCACCTTGTCCACGCTGTCGGCGATCAGCGCCTTGATCTCGCGCGCCGCGTTGGCGCTGCGCCCGGCCAGGCCCCGCACCTCGCTGGCCACCACGGCGAATCCGCGGCCCTGCTCACCGGCACGGGCCGCCTCCACCGCCGCGTTCAACGCCAGGATGTTGGTCTGGAACGCGATGCCGTCGATGATGCCCACGATGTCGGCGATCTTCTGGCTGCTGGCATTGATCTCTTCCATCGTCGTGACCACCTGGCCGACCACCTCGCCACCTTTGCTGGCCACCCCCTTGGCATTGCGCGCCAGCGCATGGGCCTGGCCGGTGCTGTCGGCATTGGCCGCCACCATCTGCGCCAGCTGGGCAATGCTCGCCGCCGTCTGCTGCAGGCTGCTGGCCGCATGCTCGGTGCGCGCGCTCAGGTCGGTGTTGCCCGCCGCCACCTCGGAGCTGGCCACGTGGATGGAATCGCCCGCGTCGCGCACCTCGGTCACCACATAGTGCAAGGACTCGACCATGGCGTTGAGCGCGGTGAGCAACTGCCCGATCTCGTCCGTGCGGCGGGTCTCCAGGTGCACCGTGAGATCGCCGTTCGCCACCTGCGCGGCGGCCTCGCACGCCTGGCGCAGCGGCAGCACGATGGAGCGCCGCAGCAGCCACCCGAACAACCCCGACAGGCCCACCACCACCAGCACGGCGATGGCGCTGATCCATTGCGCGCGCAATGCGTCGGCGACCATGGTGTCGGCCGCCGCCAGCGATGACTGCTCCGACGCATCGAGCAACAGGTCGATCGCCTGCAGGTAGCGCGTGAGCGCTGCGGCATGGTCCTGCAGCTCCTTCTGGCTGATCACCTTGGACTCCAGGGCGTTCTGCACCAGCGTGTCGCGCAGTGCCGCGTATTGCTGGCGCTGCGCCTGGGCCGCCGCCCACAGGGGCTTGGTGTGCTCGGCGGTGGAAGCACCGGCCAGCGCCGCCTCGATGCGCCCGCGCATGGCGTCTTCATCCGCCAGCTGCTTGCGCAGCTCGGCCACCAGGGGGAAAACGTCGGACGACACCGTGGCGCGCAGCGCGATCTGGCCGATGGTGACGGACTGCGTCTTCCAGTCGCGCACCGAGCGCTCGATGGGCAGCTGCTCACCCGCAAGCAGAGCGGCCTGGCGGCGGGTGCCCTCGCCTGTCATCCAGGTCATCGCACCCAGCAGGGCCACCGCGCAGCCCAGCAGGCCAAAGCTGGTGGCGAGCTTCTGGCCCACGCTCAGGTTGCGCCGCCGGGGGGGCGCCGCGGTGCCGCCGCCGGCGGTGCGCGCCGACGCCTGGGCCCGTGGCGAAGCCCTTGCCTGGGCGGGCAATGCCGACGCGGTGGTGGCAGGCAGATAGCTCATGAAAATCCCTTCCCTGGTTCAACATGCGCCCCACGGGGGCGGCTGGCGTGCAGGAACGCAAGCGCCGTGCCTGCCCCTGGCCGCTGCGTTCCTGCCCCGGCTCAATGCGCCGCACATTCCCCATAGCCGCCGCCGCCGGGCGTGGAGATCTCGAACACATCGCCCGGCTCCATGAGCGCGGCGCCGATGTGGCCCAGTTCCTCAACCTGACCATTGGCGCGCAGCACCCGGTTGGACCCGGCGCGGCCCGGCTGGCCGCCTGCCATGCCAAAGGCGGGATTGAGCCGGCCGTTGGACAGGATGCTGGCGGTCATGGCCTGCAGAAAGCGCACGCGCCGCACGCCGCCATCGCCGCCGGCCCAGCGCCCGGCGCCGCCGGACCCGCGCTGGATCTCGTAGCTGTCGAGCACCACCGGGAAGCGGAACTCCAGCACCTCGGGGTCGGTCAGGCGCGAGTTGGTCATGTGGGTCTGGACCACGCTGGTGCCGTCGAACCCGCGCACCGTGCGGCCCGAGGCATCGAACACCGCGCCCGCGCCGCTGCCGCCGGCGATGGTTTCGTAGTACTGGTAC
The DNA here is from genome assembly GCF_058809075.1 of Acidovorax sp. GW821-FHT11A03. NCBI lineage: Bacteria > Pseudomonadati > Pseudomonadota > Betaproteobacteria > Burkholderiales > Comamonadaceae > Acidovorax > Acidovorax sp. GW821-FHT11A03. The sequence continues at coordinate 101,180 of NZ_JBXASG010000013.1, read as the reverse complement.
TGCGCGTTGCCAAAGGTGAAGTTGTTCATGGTGGGCTGGCTGCCCGCCATCACGCCCAAGGCGCCGAACAGCGCATTGGTGATGCAGGTGGAGGTCTCCACATTGCCCGCCACCACCGAGGCCGGCGGGTTGGGGTTGAGCATGGAGCCCTGCGGGATGAGGACCTGCAAGGGCTTCAAGCACCCGGCATTGAGCGGAATGTCGTCGTCCACCAGCGTGCGGAACACGTACAGCACCGCGGCCATGCACACTGCACGCGGCGCGTTGAAGTTGTTGGTCTGCTGCGCGCTGGTGCCCGCGAAGTCGATCACCGCGCTGCGCTCGGCCACGTTGACCTTGACCGATACGCTGATCTGCGCGCCGTTGTCGAGTGGCAGGGTGAACTGCCCGTCATTGAGCTGCGTGATCACGCGGCGCACCGATTCTTCGGCGTTGTCCTGCACATGGCGCATGTAGGCCTGCACGACGGGAAGGCCGAACTGCTCCACCATCTTCGCGAGCTCCTGCACGCCCTTTTCGTTGGCCGCGATCTGCGCGCGCAGGTCGGCCAGGTTCTGCTCTGGGTTGCGGCTCGGGTACGCCGTGGTGCCGCCGCCCGTGGCCAGCAGGGTGCGCACCTCCTCTTCCAGGAAGATGCCGCGGTCCACCAGCTTCACGTTGTTGATCTGCACGCCCTCTTCGTCGATGCGCGTGGAAAACGGCGGCATCGATCCCGGCGTGGTGCCGCCGATGTCCGCATGGTGGCCCCGGCTGCCGACGTAGAACGTGGGCTCAGCGCCTTCGGCCACGTACACCGGCGTGATCACCGTCACATCGGGCAGATGGGTGCCGCCATGGTAGGGGTCGTTGAGCATGAACACATCGCCGGGGTGCATCTTGCCGGTGTTCTCGCGGATCACCGTCTTGATGCTCTCGCCCATCGAACCCAGGTGCACCGGCATGTGCGGCGCGTTGGCGATCAGGTTGCCGGTGGCATCGAACAGCGCGCAGCTGAAGTCCAGCCGCTCCTTGATGTTCACCGAGTACGCGGTGTTCTGCAGCTGCAGGCCCATCTGCTCGGCGATGTTCATGAACAGGTTGTTGAACACCTCCAGCAGCACCGGGTCCACCGTGGTGCCGGCGGCGTACTGCACCTTGCGCGCGGTCACGCGGTCCAGCACCAGGTGGTCCAGGTCGGTCAGGCGCGCCGACCAGCCCGGCTCCACCACGGTGGTGGTGTTCTTCTCGGCAATGATGGCGGGGCCGGGGACCACGTCGCCAGGGCGCAGGTCCTCGCGCACCACCAGGGCTGCGTCGTGCCACTCGCTGCCCGAATACATCTTCACCGTCTCGCGCAGCGGGTGCTTGCGGTGGGCGTGCACCGGCAGGCGCGGCTCTGCGGGCGCATCGCCGGCGATCACCGCCTCGACCGACACGGCCTCCACCACCAGGCCCTTGCCCACCATCAGGAAGGCAAAGCGCTGGCGGTACGCCGCTTCGAAGGCGGACTGGATGGCCGCCATGTCGCCGAAGGGCACGATCAGCGCCGAGTCGGTGCCCTCGTAGCGCACATGCACGTTGTGGCGCACCTGCACGGGGTTGGCGCTGACCTGCTGGCGCTCCAGCTCGGCCTGGGCGGCAGAGCCCAGCGTGTCCAGGCGCTCGGCGATCAGGGGCAGCACCTCGGCGGCCAGCGGCATCTCCACCGCCTGCTCGCGGATCACGTTCTGGTCCGCCAGGCCCATGCCGTAGGCGCTGAGCACCCCCGCCAGCGGGTGCACGAACACCCGCGTCATGCCCAGGGCGTCGGCCACCAGGCAGGCGTGCTGGCCGCCCGCGCCGCCAAAGCACTGCAGCGTGTAGCGCGTGACGTCGTAGCCGCGCGCCACGCTGATCTTCTTGATCGCGTTGGCCATCTGCTGCACGGCGATCTGGATGAAGCCTTCGGCCACTTCCTCGGGCTTGCGCCGGGTCTGCGTGGCGATGTCCTGAAACCGTGCGCGCACCGCGTCGGCGTCCAGCGTCTCATTGGCGGCCGGGCCGAACACGCTGGGGAAGTAGCGTGGCTGCACCTTGCCGACCATCACGTTCGCGTCCGTCACGGCCAGCGGGCCACCCCGGCGGTAGCTGACGGGGCCGGGGTTGGCGCCCGCGCTCTCCGGGCCCACGCGGAACCGCGAGCCGTCGTACGCCAGCACCGAGCCGCCGCCGGCCGCCACCGTGTGGATGCTCATCATGGGCGCGCGCATGCGTACACCCGCCACATGAGTCTCGAACTCGCGCTCGAACGCACCGGCGTAGTGGCTCACGTCGGTGGACGTGCCGCCCATGTCGAAGCCGATGACCTTCTCGTGCCCCGCCAGGCCCGCCGTGCGCGCCATGCCCACGATGCCGCCCGCGGGGCCCGACAGGATGGCGTCCTTGCCCTGGAAGGTGCCCGCATCGGTCAGGCCGCCCGACGACTGCATGAAGAACAGCTTGACGCCCGGCATCTCGCTGGCCACCTGGTCCACGTAGCGGCGCAGGATGGGCGAGAGGTATGCATCCACCACCGTGGTGTCGCCCCGGCTCACGAACTTCATCATGGGGCTGGTTTCGTGCGATGTGCTGATCTGCGTGAACCCCACCGACAGGGCGATGCGCTGCGCCGCCTTTTCGTGCTGCGCGTAGCGGTAGCCGTGCATGAACACGATGGCCACGCTGCGCAGGCCGCGCCCATAGGCGGCCAGCAGGTCGCCCCGGAGCGTGGCTTCATCCAGCAGCTGCAGCACGTCCCCCCGGGCGCCCATGCGCTCGCGGGCCTCGATCACGTCGCTGTACAGCAGCTCGGGCAGCTGGATGTGGCGGTCGAAGAGGCGTGGGCGGTTCTGGTACGCGATGCGCAGCGCGTCGCGAAAGCCGCGCGTGGTGACCAGCAGCGTGGGCTCGCCCTTGCGCTCCAGCAGCGCGTTGGTGGCCACCGTGGTGCCCATCTTCACGCACTCCACTTGCGCTGGCGTGACCGGCTCGCCGGGTTTCAGCCCCAGCAGGTGCCGTATGCCCGCCACCGCCGCGTCCTTGTACTGCTCGGGGTTTTCGGACAGCAGCTTGTGGGTGGTGAGCGACCCATCGGGCCGCTTGGCCACGATGTCGGTGAAAGTGCCGCCCCGGTCGATCCAGAACTGCCAGCGGTTGCCAGCCGGTGCGGTGGTCACTGTAGAGGGAACTTGCATGGTGATGAGACTCACTGGTTAACGTTGAAAGTAGTACGGAATGAAAATCTTGTTGGCCTCATTGCCGACGGACTGCACCCACTCGCGGGAGAAGCGTTCTCCCAGGCGCCGGAGTTCGGAGTCCAACTCGGCAGGGGCGCGGTCCACCTTGATGCCCCTGCGCTGAAGTTCGGCCACCGACTCTTCGGCCACCGCCGCGCTCAGGGCCCAGCCGCGCGCCTCGGCCTGCGCGGCGGCCTGGACCACCGCCTCGCGCACGCTGGCGGGCAGCGCATCGAAGGCCTGCTGGTTGACAAAAACGATGTTCTTGGGAAACCAGGCGTTGATGCCGTAGTACTGCCGGATCTGGCCCCAGACCTGGTTTTCCACCCCGGTCAGGGCCGAGGTGATCATGGAGTCGAGCTTGCCCGCCGACAGCGCCTTGTTGACGTCGACCATGGGCACATCCACCGGCGTGGCGCCCAGCATTTGCGCGATGCGCACCGTGGCGGGGTTGTACGTGCGCATGCGGGTGCCCTTGAAATCGGCCGATGAGCGCACGGGTGCAACGCTCAGGAGCCCCTGCGGCGGCCAGGGCACGGCGTACAGCGCCTTGATGCCCTTGGCCGCAAGGTGCGTGTCGATCAAAGGCCGCTGCAGGTCCCACAGGCGGCGCGCATCGGCATAGCTGTGCACCACGAAGGGCACGGCATCGGCCCCGGCGATGGGCATGTCTGCCACCAGGCTGGTCATGATGGTCTCGCCCGCCTGGGCCTTGCCGCCCTGCACTGCGGCCGGAATGTCCGCCAGCCTGGCCAGCGTGTTGTTGGCGTGCACCTCGATGCGCAGGGCGCCTGAGGATGCGCGCTCCACATCCTGCGCAAACTGGACGATGTTGCGCGTGTGGAACGACTCCACCCGGTAGCCGGTGGCCAGCTTCCACTGTGTCTGGGCGTGCAGCGCCGGGGCCACGGCGAGCGCGGCCAGCAAGACCATCTTCATGGCAAGCTCCTGTTGGGGGATGAGGGGCCGGCGCGGGGGCCGGCAGACACAGGGGAAAACGGGCCGACGCAGGCCGCGGTTGCTACTTCGGCTGGCCCATCACGAGGTCAGGGACGATGGTGACGATCTGCGGGAAGACCGTGATCAGGCCGATGCACACCACCAGACACAGGAAGAACGGTATGGCCGCCTTGGCGATCAGGTTGCTGTCCTTGCCGGTCATGTTCTGCAGCACGAAGAGGTTGAAACCGACGGGCGGCGTGACCTCGGCGATCTCGACCAGCAGGATCACGAAGATGCCGAACCAGATGAGATCGAACCCGGCCTTCTCGACCATGGGCATCACGACCGCAGCGGTCAGCACGATCATGCTGATGCCGTCGAGCGCGGTGCCCAGCACCAGGTACACGCCCACCAGGCAGGCGATCAGCGCGTAGGGCGACAGGTGCATCGAATCGACCCATTCGGCCAGCTCGCGCGGTATGCCGGTAAAGGCCATGGTCTTGGTGAGGAACGCGGCGCCCGCCAGGATGAACATGATCATGCAGCTGGTGCGCGCCGAGCCCGCCAGGCCTTCCTTGAAGTTCTGCCAGGTCAGCGCCCTGCACCATGCGGCCAGTGCCAGGGCACCCACCACACCGTAGGCCGCGCACTCGGTGGCCGTCGCCCAGCCGGCCACCAGGGACCAGCAGATGAACACGATCAGCAGCGCACAGGGAATCAGGTTGCGCGACAGATACAGCTTTTCGCGGAAGGTGGTGGGCGGCTCGTCGGCAGGCATGAGCTGCTTGTTGCGCACGGACCACCAGGCGATGTAGCCCGAGAACAGCAGCATCAGCAGCAAGCCGGGCAAGAAGCCCGCCAGGAAGATGCGGATGATGGAGGCATCGGCCGCCACGGCGTACACCACCATGGTGATGGACGGCGGAATCAGGATACCGAGCGTGCCTGCCGTGGCCAGCGAACCGATCGCGATGCTCTCGTTGTAACCGCGCTTCTTGAGCGCAGGCAGCGAGACCTTGGCGATGGTGGCGCAGGTGGCCGCCGACGAACCCGACACCGAGCCGAAGATGCCGCAGCCCAGGATGGTGGTGTGGAACAGCCGGCCGGGCACACGGCTCAGCCAGGGGGCGAGGCCGCTGAACATGTCCTCGCTCAGCCGGGTGCGAAACAGGATCTCCCCCATCCAGATGAACAGGGGAAGCGCCGCCAGCTCCCAGCTCGCGTTGCTCTCCCAGAAGGCCGAAAAGAGGTTCAGCCCGGGCTGGCTGCTGGTGAAGAAGGCCTGGCCGACCCAGCCGCAGATGGCCAGCGTCATGGCGATCCAGACACCGCCGGACAGCATGAGCAGCATGAGCAGCAGCAGGAAGGCGCCGATGGAAAGAATGTCCATGGGGATGCTCCTTAAAGATCCGAAGAAAAGTCGCCCTTGGCGTGGCGCTCTTCCACCAGCCGCACAAAGGTAGGCACGCCGCCCTGCACCACGATCCACCACTCATCGACCACGGCGACGAGAAAGAGCACGGAGCCCAGCGCAAAGCTCATCTGCGGAATCCAGATGGGAATCGCCCACAGGCCCTGGGCCAGTTCCTTGAACTGCCAGCTTTCGTAGGTGAAGACACAGGCCCACCAGGTGAGGTAGCCGATGGCCACGGCCGCGACGGTCAGGCAGGCCACCTCGTACTTGCGGCGCGTGGCGGGAGACAGTTTCTCCAGCACCAGCGTCACGCGCACGAAATCGCCGTGCTTGAAGGCATGGGCCATGGTCAGGAAGGCCGCTGCGGCACACAGCCAGGCCACCACATCGTTGATGGCGCCGGTCGGAAAGCCGAACTGGCGCCCGAGCGACTGGACCACCATCAGCACGCAGATGATGGCGATGCAGGCAGCCCCGACGGCGCCGGCGGCCAGGTACGCGCCGTCCAGCGCGCGCCGCAGCACGTGCGGCGGCATGGCCAGGGCCGGGGGAGCATCGCCCGCAATGGCCGATGTAGGAGGCATGAGGGACATGGCGGCCTGCTCACTTCTTGCCGTTGTAGGCATCGATGACAGCCTTGCCGTCATCGCCCGCGGTCTTGATCCAGTCGGCCGTCATGCGCTCACCCACGGTCTTGAGCTCCTTCTTGAGGTTCTCGGCGCTCACGTCCACCTGCATGCCCTTGGCGGCCAGTTCCTTGAGGTACTCCTGGTCCTTTTGCTCGCTCAGCGCCCAGCCGCGCTGCTCGGCAATCGCGGCCTGCGCCAGCACCGCGTCCTGGGTGGCCTTGTCCAGGCTGTCGAAGGCCTTCTGGTTCACCACCACGGCATTGCGCGGCAGCCAGGCCGCCACGCCGTAGAAGTACTTCACGCTTTCGTAGAGCTTGCTGTCCACGCCGCTGGCGCTGGAGGTGAGGAAGTTGTCCACGGTGCCCGTGGCCAGCGCCGCCGACAGCTCGGCCAGCTGGATCGTCACCGGCTGCGCGCCGATGAGGTTGGCGATGACCGACGTGGCCGGGTTGTAGGCCCGCATCTTGGTGCCCTTGAGGTCCTTGAGGGCCGTGACAGGCTTCACCGAATACAGGCTCTGCGCCGGCCATGGCACGGTGTAGAGCAGCTTCATGCCCTGGGCCCCCAGCGTCTTGACCAGCAGCGGGCGCGAGGCCTGGTCCAGGCGCTTGGAGTCCGCATAGCTCGTGGCAAGGAACGGAATGGAGTCCACACCGTAGACCGCCGCCTCGTTGGCAGCGCCGGAAAGGATGAACTCGCCGATCGCCACCTGCCCGGACTGCACGGTGCGCTTGATTTCATTGGCCTTGAACAGCGATGCGTTGGGGTGCACCGTGATCTTGAGCTTGCCGCCGCTGGCCTTGCCCACGTCCTGCACGAACTGCTGCAGGTTCTGCACCTGGAAGGTGTTGACGGCATAGCCCGAGGGCAGGTCCCACCTGGTCTCGGCATGGGCCAGGCATGCGGCGGCCGCGGCGCACAGGCCGAACATCATTTTCTTCATGGGGAAACTCCTTGGTTAAAAGCTGGCGAGGTGGTGATTGAGAAGGTCGGTGACCAACATGCACCCTGGGGAATGGGTGATGCAGAACGCGGGCTGGGCGTTCAGGATGGCGGACTGTGGCGTGACGCCGCAGGCCCAGAAGACAGGAATCTCGCCGGGCATCAGCGGCACGGCGTCGCCGTAGTCGGGTTCTGCGATGTCCGCAATGCCGATGAGCGCAGGGTCGCCGATGTGCACCGGCGCGCCATGCACGTTGGGAAAGCGCGATGTGACCTGCACCGCACGGATCACGTCGGCCGCAGGCATGGGCCGCATGGAGACCACCATGGCGCCCCCGAAGGGCCCTGCCGGCTGCGTGGCAATGTTCGTGCGGTACATCGCCACGTTCTTGCCTTCGTTGATGTGGCGCAGGCTGATGCCGGACTCCTGCAGCGCGGACTCGAACGAGAACGAGCAGCCGAGGATGAAGGTCACGAGGTCGGGGCGCCACAGGTCGGCGATGTCTGAGACCTCCTGCGTGAGCTCGCCGTGGCGCCAGACGCGGTACTGCGGCACGTCGCTGCGGATGTCGATGCCGCCCCCGAGCGTGGGCAGCGCGAACTGGCCGGGCTCGCTCACCGCCAGCACCGGGCAGGGCTTGGGGTTGCGCTGACAAAAGCGCAGGAAGTCGCCCGCCTGCACTTCAGGCAGGATCACCAGGTTGCCCTGCACCCGGCCATGGGCCAGGCCGCTGGTGTGTGATGCCCAGCCGCCGCGCCGGATCACGCTGCGCACATGGACGGGGTCGTCGATGCCCTCGGACCCAAAAACCGCCAGCGCTTTTTCTTGAACTGAATCCACCGTGTTTCCTTGTCGTGGGAAATGCCATTCGTCTGGCGTTGGGCGGATTGTGTTGGGGGGTGGCAGGCGCTGGCAAATTCAAAAAATTTTGCTCAGGTCATCGATTTTTTCGATGCACTTCATTGGGGCAAGGAGAACCAAGTTGGTGCCAAGGGATTACCCTGATATCCGCTTCAGGGTTAACCCCAGGGTGTTGTGGAGCGCCCGCCACGGGGACGGTTGCGATGGCGACACCGAGGCACTGCGGCATCCGCAGATGCATGGCCCTGGGCCGTGAAGTGGCACGCCTGTGCTCGGGTGCCCTGTGCCTCTCAGGACCGCGGGGCGCTGCTTCTTTTGCGGGGAGTGCGGGTGGGCCCCTTGGGCCCCGGCTGGATGTTCTCGATGAAGTCGATCGAGGAGCGAACGATGGCTTCCATCGCGGGCGAGGAAGGATCCTCGCGGTAGCTCACGTGGATGGGCAGGGGCTTGAGCACGGTGTCGCACGCCAGGGCGCGCAGGTCTGGGAACGCCAGCATGCGTTCCACCGCCAGGCGCGGCAGCGTGGCCACGCCGAAGCCGCCCTGCACCAGCTGCACCATCGCCGAAATGGACGACACCGTGTGCACGCGGCGCGGCTCCACCTGCGCATTGCGAAAGGTGTCGAGCAGGTACACGTGCGGCTGCGAGCCGCGCTGGAAGGTGAGGATGTCCGTGTCGGCAAAATCATCGAGCACATAGCGGCGCTTGCGGTGGATATTGCCGTTGCCCACGAACACCATCTCCATGGGCGTCACCGCCTGGCTGCGCATGCCGTCGGCCGATGCAGGCAGCGCCGCGAACACGACGTCGAGCGAGCCCCGCCGGATCTGATCGAGCAGCACGGGCGTGGACTCGACCGTGAGCTCGAGCTCCAGCAAGGGGTTGTCCTTGCGCAGCTGCTCCACCCATGGAATGAGCCAGGAGTGCAGCACCGATTCGATGGCGCCCAGCCGGATCGACACCTCCAGCGGCCCGCCCGATCCCATCTCGGTCTTGAGCTGGCGCTGCAGCTCCAGCATGCGCTTGGCGTAGGTCAGAAACCGTGTGCCGGCCACGGTGAGCTTGAAGTGCTTGTCGCGCCGGTCCAGCAGCAACACACCCAGCTCCTCCTCCAGCGCGGCGATGCGGCTGGACATGGCCGACTGCGTGAGAAACAGCTTTTCCGCGGCGCGCGTGACACTTTTGAGGGAGGCCACCCAGTAGAAGGCTTCGACGAAACGCAGGTTCATGGCGAGGGGTCCCAGGGCATCACTGACGAATGGCTGACGGGGCGCGCGCACCGCCTTGGTGCGCAGGAGCGCGCCAGGCTGGGTGGCGTCATGCCGTCCGGTGCAAAAACGGCGCCATTCTGCAACGGCCGACTCCACAGCACTTTTTGCCGGCAGGAAAAAAGAGGCCACGGCGCAACGCCTGGTGACCCAGGGCATGGCGCGCCGTGCGCGCCGCCAGCGCAGTGCATGGACGACACGGATCAGGACCATCGATGTCCGAACCCCTCCCTCTGCACTGCAGCGCCACGCTGAGGCGAATCAGCCCGCAAACAGTGGCAGGTCTGCCTTCTTGAGCGTGCGCAGCACGAAGCTCGAGCGGCTGTGGCGTATGCCCTTGATCTTGTAGAGCTTCTCGCGCAGCAGGCGCTCGTAGTCGCGCGTGTCCTTGACCACGATGCGCAGCAGATAGTCATAGTCGCCGGAGACCAGATGCGCCTCGATCACCTCGGGAATGCTGGCCAGCGTTTCGCCAAACTTTTCAAGCGTGTTGTCCGAATGGCTGTCCAGCGTGACCTGCACGAGCACCGTGTCCGCCAGGTCCAGCGACTGCGGGTTGATGCGCACGGTGTAGCCCTGGATGACACCGGCCTCTTCCATCTTCTTGATGCGGCCCCAGCACGGCGAAGCGCTCAGGCCCACCGCCTGGCCGATCTCCTGCAGGCTGGCACGGGCGTTTCCCTGAAGCACAGCGAGAATTTTTCTGTCAAGACGATCCATGGCCACAATTATTCATGAATATCACCATATGCAGCAAATTTTTCTGCAAATTTGAAAATTCAAGCGAAACATGGAAAGAACTGCTGCGCCTCGCAGCGCATACTTTGGACATCAAGGCGCTCTTACCGGAGCGCACAAACTGACAGGGCCCCGGAATGGTTACCGCCAGACCGGGGCGCTTGACAAGCAAGCACCTACCTTCGCGGCCGCCCGGCTGCCCCTCCCCCCCTCCCCCTTGCCTGGCCCAGGCCAGCAGCCTGCCTTTGTCGCCCCGGCGACGATTGCCTCCTTCCAGCGCGTTAATAAGCACGCTTACCAGCACAAACCCCGATGCCCGGGGCCATGCTGCAGCGCCATAATTTTCAGGACCGCCAACCCATGCTGCCAGCACCCTTTCCGCTGGTGCGTGCAAGGGGGCGCGGCAAGAAACATACTCACAGGAGACACCATGCAATTGACTTCCCTCGCTGCGGGCCTGGGCCTTGCGCTCGGCTTGATGGCCACCGCCAGCGCGCAGACCACCACGCTCAAGATCGGCTACGCCACGGCGCCCGATTCGCACTACGGCGTGGGCTCCAAGGTCTTCTGCGACGAAGTCGAGAAAGGCACGCAGGGGCGCTACAAGTGCCAGTACTTCCCCAACTCCGCGCTGGGCGGCGAGCGCGAGCAGATCGAGGCCATCCAGCTCGGCACGCAGGACCTGGTGAACACCTCCACCGGCCCCGTGGGCAATTTCGTGCCCGAAGTGAAGATCGTGGACATCCCCTTCCTGTTCCGCGACTACGACCATGCGCGCAAGGTGATGGACGGCCCCATCGGCCAGGACATCCTGACCAAGTTCCCGAGCAAGGGCATCATCGCGCTGGCCTGGACGGAGAACGGTTTCCGCCACATGACCAACAGCAAGCGCGACATCGTCAAGCCCGAGGACGCCAAGGGCCTGAAGATGCGCACCATGGAGAACAAGGTGCACATGGACGGCTACCGCACCTTCGGCATCCTGCCCACGCCCATGGCCTTCCCCGAGCTGTTCGGCGCCATGCAGCAGGGCACGGTGGACGGCCAGGAGAACCCCATCCCCGTGATCCTGTCGGCCAAGTTCTCGCAGGTGCAAAAGCACCTGTCGCTCACCGGCCACGTGTACTCGCCGGCGCTGCTGCTGCTCTCGCCCAAGGTCTGGAACAAGCTCAATGACGCGGACAAGAAGGTCTTTACCGATGCCGCCAAGAGCGCCTCGGTGGCCCAGCGCAAGAAGGTCAACGACGACGAGAACAACGGCATCGCCCTGCTGGAGCAGCAAGGCATGAAGGTCACCAAGACGGTGGACGGCGCGGCCTTCCGCGAAGCCCTCAAGCCCGCCTATGTGGGCTACGCCAAGGAGTTCGGCGCCGACAACATCAAGAAGATCCAGGACGTTCGTTAACTCTTTTGAGCGACTCACACAGCCCTCCTGGCGTCGTTGTTGCGTCTTGCCGTACTGGTTGTACTGTCTGCGACGCAACGCCTAGCCAGGACCGCTTCGCTGGGCTGTGTGAGCCGCTCTTGACCCGCGCCCCGCATCGCCCGGCCCACACAAGGCGCCGGGCGCTTTTGCTTTGACCCTGCACGCCCTTGTCCAAGACCGTCCCGTGAAAACCTTCGAACGCTATTTTCTGGCCGCCAACCGCTGGGCATTGATCCTGCTGCTGGCGGCCATGTCCATCATCATCTTCACCAACGTGGTGATGCGCTACGTCACCCACAACTCGCTCGAATGGGCCGAGGAGGTGTCGCGCCACATGATGATCTGGCTGACCTTCCTGGGCGCCGGCCCCGTGCTGCGCTATGGCGGCCACATCGCGGTGGAGAACCTGCAGGATGCCCTGCCCCGCGCGGGCGCCATCGCCCTGCGTGCCGTGGTCGCGGCCTTGCTGTTCGCCTTCTTCGGCTTCATGGTCTGGTACGGCTGGCTGTACATGCAGCGCACCATGTTCCAGATGACGGCCGTGACGCAGATCCCGTTCGCCTACATCTACAGCGCCATGCTGATCGGCGGCGTGCTGCTGATCGTGCACTTTTTGTTCATCGTGCGCGGCTACGTGCTCGACCGCAACTTTGCGGCCGATGAACACTTCGATGCGAATGCGAGTGCCTCCCTATGAGCGCGTCCATCATCCTCATCGTTTCGGCCTGCCTGTTCCTGGCCATGGGCGTGCCCGTGGCGTTTGCGCTGGGCCTGGCCACCGCGGCCACGCTGATCCTGGCCGAGAGCTACCCGCTGATGGTGCTGCTCAAGGAAACCTTCACCGGCATCGACAGCTTTCCACTGATGGCCGTGCCCTTCTTCATCCTCGCGGCCGAACTCATGAGCGGCGGCTCGCTGACCGAGGTGCTGCTGAGGTTTGCCGGGCAGTTCGTGGGCCACAAGCGCGGCGGGCTGGGCTACACCAACGTGGTCTCGCTGACCTTCTTCTCAGGCATCTCGGGCTCGGCGCTGGCCGATGCGGCGGGGCCGGGGTCGATGCTGATCCGCATGATGGACAAGGCCGGCTACGACCGTTCGTACGCGGCGGCTCTCACGGCCTCGACGGCCATCGTCGGGCCCATCATCCCGCCGTCCATCATCATGATCATCTATGCGCTGCAGGATGAAACGGTGTCGGTGGGTGCGCTGTTCGTGGCCGGCCTGCTGCCGGGCCTGCTGATCGCGGTGGCCATGTGCGTCGTGAACTTCCACGTCTCCAAGAAGCGCAACTACAAGGGCGACGGCCGGATGCCGCCGCTGGCCGAGATCCTGCAGACCACCTGGAAGGCGCTGCCCGCCATTTTGCTGCCGGTGGTGATCCTGGGCGGCATGCGCGCCGGCTGGTTCACGCCCACCGAGGCCTCGGTGGTGGCGGTGTTCTATGCGCTGGTGTGCGGCAAGTTCGTCTACCGCACGCTGCAGTGGAAGGCGCTGCCCGACATCCTGGCACGCTCGGCCCTGCTGTCGGCCTCGGTGCTGATCATCATCGGGCTGTCGGCCGCGTTCGCGTGGATCCTGACCATCGAGGGCATTCCGCAGCAGATGGCCGACTGGCTGGTGGGCATGAACCTCTCGCCGTGGATGTTCCTCATCATCGTGAACATCTTCCTGCTGCTGTTCGGCATCTTCATCGAGCCGCTGCCGGGCGTGATGGTGCTGGCGCCCATCCTCGCGCCCGTGGCCGTGAAGCTGGGAATCGACCCCATCCACTTCGCGATGGTGGTGATCTACAACCTCACGCTGGGGATGATCACGCCGCCCGTGGGCGGGCTGCTGTTCGTCACCTGCAACGTCTCGCGCGTACCGATGTCGCAACTGGTGCGCGAGCTGGTGCCCTTCCTTTGGGCGCATGGCGTGGTGCTGGTGGTGCTGACCTTCATCCCGCAGCTGTCGACCTGGCTGCCGAAGGTGCTCGGGTTCATCAAATAGCGTCTGCGCGGCTTCAGCCAGCGGATATACTGGCGACCGTCAGGAGAGAGCCCCTTCCTTCAACGAAAGGGGCCGCCGAAGGCGCAGGCAGCAGCCGAACGCTCAGGCAAAAGGACTGGCAACCGCCCGCAGTGATGCGGGCGTTCCCTTGCTGGAGAGAGATGGACCGTGCAGCACGGCACCCATCCACCGAAGGAGCAAGCCGCGCGGCCAGCCAGGGCGCTGCGGTGAATCTCTCAGGTAAAGCGGACAGCAGGGCAAATCCCGCGACCCATGGGGCCGCGGCCACCATTTGCCCCGGAGTCCGCCTTGACCACCCCTACCGCCCCGCTGCTGACCACCCCTCTCAACGCCCTGCACACCGAGCTGGGCGCCCGCATGGTGCCGTTTGCGGGTTACTCCATGCCCGTGCAGTACCCTGCCGGCCTGATGGCCGAGCACCTGCACACGCGCAACGCGGCGGGTTTGTTCGACGTCTCGCACATGGGCCAGCTCAAGCTTGTCGGCCCCGGCGCCGCTGCCGCGTTCGAAACCCTGATGCCCGTCGACGTGATCGACCTGCCCGTGGGCAAGCAGCGCTACGGCCTGCTGCTCACCGACGAAGGCACGGTCATCGACGACCTGATGTTCTTCAACCAGGGCAATGACACCCTGTTCGTCATCGTCAACGGCGCCTGCAAGGTAGGCGACATCGCGCACATCCAGGCACGCATCGGCCAGCGCTGCGACGTCATCCCCATGCCCGACCACGCCCTGCTTGCGCTGCAAGGCCCGCAGGCAGTCACCGCCCTGGCGCGCCTGGCACCCGGCGTCGAAAAGCTGGTATTCATGACGGGTGGCGACTTTTCCATTGCGGGCTGCGACTGCTTCGTGACCCGCAGCGGCTACACCGGGGAGGACGGCTTCGAGATCTCGGTGCCCGCGTCCCAGGCCGAAACCCTGGCGCGCGCGCTGCTGGCCGAGCCCGAGGTCAAGCCCATCGGGCTGGGCGCCCGCAACTCGCTGCGCCTGGAAGCCGGCCTGTGCCTGTACGGCAACGACATCGACACCACGACCACCCCGCCCGAGGCGGCGCTGAACTGGGCCATCCAGAAGGTGCGCCGCACCGGCGGCGCGCGCGCGGGCGGCTTCCCCGGTGCCGACAAGGTGCTGTCGCAGATCGACAACCCCGCCAGCCTGCAACGCAAGCGCGTGGGCCTGGTCGCGCTGGAACGCGTGCCCGTGCGCGAGCACACCGAACTGCAAGGCCCCGACGGGCAGAAGATCGGCGAAGTGACCAGCGGCCTGCTGGGTCCCACCGTGGACAAGCCGGTGGCCATGGGCTACGTGGCGCCAACCTTTGCCGCCGTCGGCACGCGCGTCAACGCCATCGTGCGCGGCAAGGCCGTGCCCATGGAGGTGGTGTCCATGCCGTTCACGCCTGCGCGCTACCACCGCGGCTGACCCTCTGCAACCGCCCCAGCCCGGCTAAAGTGGCGGCTGGCATCGGCACTTTTTCTGTTTACCCCTTTTTTTGGAGCTTCCCCCATGACCATCAAGTATTCCAAGGACCACGAGTGGATCGACATCTCCGACCACGAAGCCGCCACCGTGGGCATCACGCTGCATGCCCAGGACGCCCTGGGCGACGTGGTCTTCGTGGACCTCCCCGAGGTCGGCACGACCTTCACCCAGGGTGACGTGGCCGGCGTGGTCGAGTCCGTGAAGGCCGCGGCCGACGTGTACATGCCTGTCACCGGCGAAGTCGTCGAAGTGAACGAAGCACTGCGCGCCGACCCCTCGCTGGCCAACAGCGATCCCATGGGTGCCGGCTGGTTCTTCAAGGTCCATGTGACGGACATGCTGCAGTTCGATGCGCTCATGGACGAACCCGCCTACGCCGAGTTCGCCAAGAACGCCTGACCCTCCGATGCCCCGCGGCCCGGCACCTCCCCGCCGGGCCAATGTGTTTCCTTGCACTGTGCCGCCGCCGATGACCTCCCAAGCCCCCCTGCCCACCCTCGCCGCACTCGAGAACACCACCGAGTTCCTGCCCCGCCATATCGGCATCGACGCAGCCGACGAAGCCCACATGCTGTCCGTGATCGGCGAAGCCTCGCGCAGCGCGCTCATCGAGAGCATCGTGCCGCGCTCCATCGCGCGCAGCCGCGCGATGTCGCTGCCCCGGCCCGCCACGGAAGCCGCTGCGCTGGCCGAACTCAAGGCAATGGCGTCCAAGAACAAGGTTCTGCGGAGCTTCATCGGCCAGGGCTACTACGACACGCACACGCCGGGCGTCATCCTGCGCAACATTCTCGAAAACCCCGCCTGGTACACCGCCTACACGCCCTACCAGGCCGAGATCTCGCAGGGCCGCATGGAGGCGCTGGTCAACTTCCAGACCATGGTGTGCGACCTGACCGGCATGCCGATCGCCAACGCGTCCATGCTGGATGAAGCCACGGCCGCCGCCGAGGCCATGACCCTGGCCAGGCGCTCGGTCAAGAGCAAGAGCAATGTGTTCGTGGTGGCCGGCGACGCGCACCCGCAGACCATCGAAGTCATCCAGACCCGCGCCAGGCCCCTGGGCCTGGAAGTGCGCCTGGCCAACTCCGCCGAGGAATGGAACGACCTGCTGGCCGGCGACTACTTCGCCGTGCTGGCCCAGTACCCCGCCACCAGCGGCCGCATCGACGACCTGCGCGCCGATGTGGACAAGGCGCATGCCAAGCAAGCCGCCTTCATCGTGGCCGCCGACCTGCTGGCCCTGACGCTCATCACGCCCCCGGGGGAATACGGCGCCGACATCGTGGTCGGCACCACCCAGCGCTTTGGCATGCCCATGGGCGCGGGCGGCCCGCACGCCGCCTACATGGCCTGCCGCGACGAGTTCAAGCGCAGCCTGCCCGGCCGCCTGGTGGGCGTGAGCGTGGACGTGCACGGCCAGCCCGCCTACCGCCTGGCGCTGCAGACGCGCGAGCAGCACATCCGCCGCGAAAAGGCCACGTCCAATATCTGCACTGCGCAGGTGCTGCCTGCCGTGATCGCCAGCATGTACGCCGTGTACCACGGCCCGGACGGCCTGAAACGCATCGCGCAGCGCGTGGCCAGCTACACGGCCATCCTGGCCAGGGGACTCACGCAGCTAGGCGCCCCCGTGCGCCCCCAGGGCTGCTTCGACACGCTCACGCTCAAAACCGACGGCGCTACCAAATCAATAGCTGCTCGCGCAGTGCAGATGGGCGCCAACCTGCGAATTTACTTCGAGAACTACCTCTGCATCTCGCTCGACGAGACAACCACGCGCGCCGATGTCGAACTGCTGTGGAAGATCTTCGCCCAGGACGGCCAGGCCCTGCCCACCTTCGAGGCGTTCGAGCACGGCGTGGAGCCGCTGATTCCCGCCGGGCTGCGCCGCGCCAGCAGCTACCTCACGCACCCGGTGTTCAACACCCACCACTCCGAAACCGGCATGCTGCGCTACATCCGCCAGCTGTCCGACAAGGACCTCGCGCTCGACCGCAGCATGATCCCGCTGGGCAGCTGCACCATGAAGCTCAACGCCACGAGCGAGATGATCCCCATCACCTGGCCCGAATTCGCCGGCGTGCACCCGTTTGCCCCCGCCGACCAGCTCCAGGGCTACCGCGAACTGGATGAACAGCTGCGTGCCTGGCTGTGCGAAGCGACCGGCTACGCGGGCATCAGCCTGCAGCCCAACGCCGGCTCGCAGGGCGAATATGCCGGCCTGCTGGCCATCAAGGCCTACCACGAGGCCCAGGGCGAGGGCCACCGCAACATCTGCCTGATCCCCAGCAGCGCGCACGGCACCAACCCCGCCAGTGCCCAGATGGTGGGCATGCAGGTGGTGGTGACGGCCTGCGACGCCAATGGCAACGTGGACCTGGCGGACCTGAAGGCCAAGTGCGAGCTGCACAGCGCGCACTTGGCCTGCGTGATGATCACCTACCCCAGCACGCACGGCGTGTTCGAGACCCAGGTGAAGGAGCTGTGTGCCCTGGTGCACAGCCACGGCGGGCGCGTCTACGTGGACGGCGCCAACATGAACGCCCTGGTGGGCGTGGCCGCCCCCGGCGAGTTCGGCGGCGACGTGAGCCACCTGAACCTGCACAAGACCTTCTGCATTCCCCATGGCGGCGGCGGCCCCGGCGTGGGCCCCGTGTGCGTAGTGGAAGACCTCGTGCCCTACCTGCCCGGCCAGCCCGGCCGTGGCGACCAGCCCCTGGAGCCGAGCGCCGGCAAGGTCGGCCCCGTCAGCGCCGCCCCGCTGGGCAACGCCGCGGTGCTGCCCATCAGCTGGATGTACTGCCGCATGATGGGTGCCGAGGGCCTGCAGGCCGCGACCGAGACAGCCATCCTCAGCGCCAACTACATCAGCGCGCGCCTGAAGGACCACTACCCCACGCTCTACGCCTCGGCCAACGGCCATGTGGCGCACGAGTGCATCCTGGACCTGCGCGGCCTCAAGGACACCAGCGGCGTGATGGCCGAGGACGTGGCCAAGCGCCTGATCGACTACGGCTTCCATGCGCCCACGCTGTCCTTCCCCGTGCCCAACACGCTGATGGTGGAGCCCACCGAAAGCGAAACGCTGTTCGAGATCGACCGCTTCATCGACGCGATGATCGCCATCCGCGAGGAAATCCGGCAAATCGAAAATGGCGCGCTGCCGCAGGACGACAACCCGCTCAAGAACGCGCCGCACACGGCGCAAAGCCTGCTGGGCGCGCAGTGGACCCGCCCCTACGCCCGCGAGACCGCCGCCTATCCCGTGGCCGCCCTGCGCAGCAGCAAGTACTGGTCGCCCGTGGGGCGCGTGGACAACGTGTGGGGCGACCGCAACCTGGCGTGCAGCTGCATCCCGGTGTCCGACTACGCCTGATCCCAGCGGGCAGGCGCCCGGCGCCGTTCCTCCCCGCCCACCACAAGCCTTCGTGCGGCCTGCCCGCACGAAGGCTTTTTTATTGCCCGGCCCCCACCGGCGGCCCACGGGCAGCCGCCGGAACGCGACTAAGATCGCGGGCTGTCCGATACCCCCACCTCCAAGGAGACCCCTTTGCGAAACCTTTTTTGCGCACTGCTTGCCGGCTTTGTGATCGCCCCCGCCGCCATGGCGCAGGCCAAGCCCGTCACCACGGCCAGCGGCCTGGTCTATGAGTCCCTCAAGGAAGGCACGGGCGAATCGCCCAAGGCCACCGACACGGTGAAGGTGCACTACAAGGGCACGTTCCTGGACGGCAAGGAATTCGACAGCTCCTACAAGCGCGGCGAGCCCACCGAGTTCCCGCTCAACCGCGTGATCCCCTGCTGGACCGAAGGCGTGCAGCGCATGAAACCCGGCGGCAAGGCCAAGCTGACCTGCCCGGCAGCGATTGCCTATGGCGAGCGCGGCGCTGGCGGGGTGATTCCGCCCAACAGCACGCTCAACTTCGAGATCGAGCTGATCTCGGTGCGCAAGTAAGAAGACCCATGCTGCTGAAGGTGGGTGACCTCGCGCGGCGCACCGGCCTCACGGTGCGCACGCTGCACCACTACGACGAAATCGGGCTCCTCAAGCCCTCGGGCCGGTCGGACGCCGGCTACCGGCTGTACAGCCAGGCCGACGTGCAGCGGCTGCATGGCATCCAGACCATGCGGCAGATGGGCCTGCCGCTCAGCGACATCGGCGACCTGCTGGTGGGCGACACCATGGCGCCCGAGCGCATCATCGGCCAGCAGATCCGCGCGCTCGACCAACAGATATCGCAAGCCACCGAACTGCGCGGCCGCCTGACCATGCTGCGCGATGGCCTGATGGCAGGGGCCGAGCCCGACATGGGCAACTGGCTCGAAGCGCTGGCGCTCATGACGACCTATGGCAAGTACTTCAGCTCGGCCGAGCTCAAGCAGATCTTCACCAACTGGAGCCTGATCGAAGCCGACTGGCTGGTCGTGAAGGACCTGGTGCAGAGCGCCATGGACCGCCAGCTGCCGCCCGACGCCCCGGAGGTGCAGGCGCTGGCGTACCGCTGGATGGCGCTGATGCTGCACTGGATGGGCGGCGACATGGACCTGCTGGAGCGCTGGGGCCACATGTTCCGCACCGAGCCCACCACCCACGGCCGCAACCATGCGCCGCCGGGCGAAATGATCGAGTACGTCGAAGTCGCCATCAAGCTGCGCATGAACCTGCTCGACAAGTACCTGACCCGCGACGACCTGCGCGCGCTGGGCCATGTGCCCCACACCCAGTGGGCGGCGCTGGAGTGCTCGGTGCAGCAACTGCTGGCGCGCGGAGTGGCCCCGCAGCACGCCGACGCTGCGGCGGCGGCACGGCGCTGGGATGCGCTGTTCGGCCAGCTGACACGCAACGACGCGGCGCTGCGCCAGAAGCTGCTCACCGCGTCGATGCAGGAGCCCTTGCTGCAGGCGGGCTCGCCACTGAGCGCGCCCGTGCGTGCGTACCTGCACGCTGCCCTCGCCCACGTGCATGCCGCCGCTGCGGGGCCAGCCGCGCCACCCATCCGTAAAAAAACAGTAAAAATCGCTTGACCCTCACGCAACGTGAGGCTTGACAGTCGGTCTTCTGACAGACCGACCCATGACTGCCGACCCTTCCTCTCCCGTTCTCCCCGCATCCCCTGCCGCCGCAGGGCGCCTGCACGCGCTGGACCACCTGCGCGCCACCATGATGTGGCTGGGCATCGTGCTGCACGCATCCATCGCGTACATGGCAGCCCCCTCGCCCCTGCCCTGGCACGACGACCTGTCCACGCCCGTGGCCGACCTGCTGGTGGCGGTGATCCACGCGTTTCGCATGCCGCTGTTCTTCATCCTGGCGGGGTTCTTCGTGGCACTGCTGGTGCAGCAGCGTGGGCTGGCCGGCATGGCCCGCCACCGCGTGCGCCGCCTGGGCCTGCCGTTCGCGGTGTTCTGGCCGCCGCTGTTCATCGCCACCACCCTGCTCGGGCTGATGTTCCTGCACCGCATGGCGCACGGCACCTGGGGTATGGACCGCAGCCTGCTGCCCCGGGGCCCCAACGTGCCGCAAGGCCCGCCCACCATGCACCTGTGGTTCCTGTGGATGCTGCTGTGGCTGACCTTGCTCACCCCACCGGTGTGGGCCATGGCCCGGGCGCTGCCACAGTCCGCGCAGCGCGCCCTGCAGGCCATCGCGGCATGGCTGTGCGCATCGCCGGTGGGTGGGGTGGTGCTCACGCTGCCGCTGGCCTGGATCGGCGCGCACTACGACCACGGCATCGTCACACCCAGCGGGTCCTTTCTGCCGCCGCTTGCGGAATGGGTGCACAACGGCCTGTTCTATGCATTCGGCCTGTGCCTGTACGCCCAGCGGCGACGGCTGATGGCGCGCTACGAACGGCTGTGGCCGGTGTTCGCCGCCGCGGGTCTTGCGTGCTTCGTGGTGACCGGGTTTCTGTCGGAGATATTGGCCCAGCCCGAAGCATCGGCCTTTGCGCTGGTGCTGCTGACCGGTGGCTTCACCGACGTGCTGGCCGCGCCCGTGTCGGCCACCCGGCACCTCCAGTTCTGGATGGCGCTGGCCTACAACGCCGCGTCCTGGCTGTGGAGCTTTGCGCTCATCGGCCTGTTTCTGCGGCATATGGCGCGGCCCAGGGCCTGGCTGGCCTACCTGGCAGACAGCGCGTACTGGGTGTACCTGGTGCACCTGCCGCTGACGGTGGGCTTTGGCGCGCTGCTGTACGGCGTGCCGATCCCCGCGACGGCCAAGATCTTTCTCAACGTGCTGGCGACCACGGCCCTGTGCCTGGCCAGCTATCACTTGTGTGTCCGCTTTACCGCGGTGGGCCAGTTGCTCAACGGCCACCGCCATTCCCGCCCCTACCCTGGAGAACCTGCCCATGCCCACTGACACCCCCACCCGCGACAATCCGCCGCCGCGCACCGAGCATGCCCAGCCCGCCCCGGCAAACGGGGACCCGCGCGCCGTGCTGCTCAAGGACCGCAACTTCCGCTGGCTGACCGGCGGCGCATTCCTCTCGATGCTGGGCGACCAGTTCACGCTCATCGCCCTGCCCTGGCTGGTGCTGCAGATGACCGGCGACACGCTGGTGCTGGGCACCGTGCTGGCGCTCATCAGCGTGCCGCGCGCGCTGTTCATCCTGATCGGCGGCGCGCTGGTGGACCGCCACTCGCCCAAGCAGGTGCTGATGATCACCAAGTACATCAATCTGGTGCTGCTGGCCGTGCTGGCCGCCCTGGTGCTGGCCGGCAGCCTGACGCTGTGGATGGTGTACGCGCTGTCGCTGGGCATTGGCCTGGCCACGGCGTTCAGCATCCCGGCGGGGGTCGCGATGATGCCGCACGTGGTGGCCCGCCACCAGCTGCAGGCCGCCAATGGCGTGAACCTGGGCCTGCGCCAGCTCACCATGTTCCTGGGCCCGCTGCTCGCGGGCCTGCTCATCGCGCTGTTTGGCGACGCCGCCACGGCCGGCGCCGGCGGCCATGGCGGCACCCGCGCCAACGCCACCGGCATTGGCCTGGCCTTCGCGCTGGACGCACTGAGCTTTGCGCTGTCGGCCTGGACGCTCTCCAAGGTGCGCACCCACGGCGGCACGCCGCAGCCCGCGGCGGCCCCGCAGGCCGTGCTGTCATCGGTGGCGCAAGGACTGGTTCATTTCTGGCGCGACGGCGAGCTGCGCACCTGCTTTCTCTACTGGAGCGCCATTGCCCTGTTCATCATGGGCCCCATCCACATCGCCATCCCGGTGCTGGCCAGCAGCACGCCGCAGCTGGGCGCGGCGGCCTTCGGCATCATGGTGGGCGCCCATGGCGCGGGAACATTGCTGGGCATGGTGGTGTCCGGCATGGTGCCCCGGCTGCGCATCGGCAGCCTGGGCATGACCATCCTCGCGTTCGATGCGGTCATCGGCGCCCTGTTCATGCCCATGGGCCTGATCACGGCCGTGTGGCAGGGCTCTGTGCTGATGCTCGCCATCGGCCTGCTGGGCGGCTTCATGCAGGTGAGCGTGTTCACCTGGATCCAGCAGCGCGTGCCTCCCGCGCTGCTGGGCCGCGCGATGAGCCTGTTCATGTTCATCTTCATGGGCCTGGCACCCATCTCCGCCGCCGTCACGGGCTGGGTGATGAAGAGCATCACGCTGGCCCAGCTGTTCGCGGCCAGCGGCGGCACGCTGGTCGTGCTGGCGGCGCTGGCCTTCGTGCTGACGCCCATGCGCCGGGTGAGCGATGCACCTGCGGCGGTGCGCTGAAATGCCAGAACCCGGCCGCACCCAAGGAAGGGGGCGGCCGGGAGGGTCGGTGCACGAGGCCTGGGACAACCTGCCTAGCGCAGGCGCACGCGGGAAACCCCGCCGGGCTCAGACCTCGGTCACGAACTGCTCGCGGGGGCGGCGCACCTTCTTCAGGCTCACCAGCCAGTCGCCCTCCTCGGCACGATAGCCCAGCGGGAGAATCGAGACGCTGCGCAGGCCGCGTGCACGCAGGCCCAGGATCTCATCGAGCGCGCTGGGGTCGAACCCCTCCATCGGCGTGGAGTCCACCTCCTCGAACGCGGCGGCAATCAGGGCCGCGCTCATGCCGATGTAGGCCTGGCGCGCCGCGTGCTGGAAGTTCACCTCCGCATCGCGCTGGGGGTAGCTGGAGAGCAGCATCTGGCGGTAGTTTTCCCAGCCCTCGTTCTTGAAGCCGCGCTGGTCATTGGTCAGGTCGAACATCATGTTGATGCGCTCGGCCGTGTAGTTGTCCCATGCCGCGAACACCAGCAGGTGGGAGCCGTCGGTGATCTGCGCCTGGTTCCATGCGATGGGCTGGATGCGCGCGCGCACGGCGGGGTCGGTCACCACGATGATCTCGAAGGGCTGCAGTCCGCTGGAGGTGGGGGCGAGGCGCGCGGCTTCGAGAATGCGCTCGACCTTGTCCTGCGGCACCGCCTTGGCGGGGTTCATCTTCTTGGCGGCATAGCGCCATTGCAGTTTGTTCAGCAGGGGCTGGGCGGCCGCAGTGGTATCAAGGGTGGTCATGGTCGAATCCTGTGGTGAAAGGGTATTTGCAGGGCATGGGTGACAAGGGCCCGGTGTAATGAACTGTAGGCAAACACCCCCGGTTCGGTAAGCCATCCCCGGGAAAAGCATTGTTCCCATTTGGCCAACAATCGGCCCTTGAAATGCGGGTTACCGGTCCGTGCCCGCTCGCGTGCGCCGCTTCGCGGGGGGTGCCCTGCGGCGGCTCCCTTGTGCGTCCAGGGGTTACGCCGTGGGCCCCCCAGGGGCCAGGCCTCACGGGCGTACACTTGCGCGCATGCGCCCCGGGCGGCCCCGGCTGGGCGCCCCACCACGCCCGCGCCTGCCTCTCCTTCACGTTGACGCCACGCCCCCTTCATGAGCGAACCCGACCTGTCCTTTCTGGATCCTGCCCGCCGGATGCCAGCCCATGCGGCGGACACCGCGGGCCCACCCGTCGTGCGGACGGCGCCGCCTGCCGCGCGGGAGGGCTCGCCGGCCGACAGCCTGGTGGCGGAGCTGCGGGCCTACCAGGCCGAACTCGAGAGCCAGAACAAGGTCCTGCGCTACAGCCAGACGGTGGCCGAAAGTGCCTACGAGCGCTTCGAGACGCTGTTCGCCAGCGTGCCGCTGGCCCTCATGGTGGTGGACGAGCACGATCTGGTGGTGCAGGCGAACTCCATGGCGCACCGATCATTCCAGCCCACCGAGCGCGACCGCCCTCTCTCGGCGCTGATGCCCTTCGTGCGCGCGCAGGACGCCAGGCGCGTGCGCGAGGCCTTCGCGCTGGCGCGGGACCTGGGCCGCAGCGAGGCCAAGGAGGTCGTGTTTTCCATCAATGCGGACACGCGCATCACCGGCGACCTGCACATCGCGCACATCGAGGCACCACAAAGCAACGGCCCGCCGCTGCCGCAGTTCCTGTGCGCGGTGATCGACCAGGGCCCGCTGCTCGCGGAACGCCAGGCGCTGCAGCACAGCGCGGCCACATTGCAGCAGCGCAACGAGCAGCTGCACGCGAGCGAAAGGCGGCTCGAAGCCGTCATCAACTCGGCGCTGGACGCCATCATCTGCGTGGACCAGCACCGGCGCATCACGGTCTTCAACCCCACAGCGGCCGCGCTGTTCCAGTGCAGCGCGAGCGATGCGCTGGGCAGCACCCTCGACCGCTTCCTGCCCGATGCCGCCCAGGCCCTGGCGTTTGCGCAGCTCACCACGCAGGCCATGCTGGGCGAGATGACCGCCCTCACCGCCAGCGGCAAGGAGCTGGCCGTGGAAGTGAGCGTCTCGTTCGAGCGCCACGCCGAAGGCGAAACCACCACCGTCTTCGCCCGCGACCTCACGGGCCGCAAGAAGGCCGAGGCGCACCGCAACGAACTCGAGGCGCAGCTGCGCGAGTCGCAGAAGATGCAGGCCGTGGGCACCATGGCCGGCGGCATCGCGCACGATTTCAACAACATCCTGGGGGCCATTCTGGGCAACGTGGCGCTGGCCCAGGCCGACTGCGCGCCGGGCTCTCCCGTGCTGGTGAGCCTGGGGGAAATCGACAAGGCCGGCCGCCGCGCGCGCGACCTGGTGCGCCAGATCCTCACCTTCAGCCGCAACGAACCGCCACAGCGCTCGGCTGTGTCGCTGGCCGAGGTCGTGCACGACACCGAGCGCCTGCTGCGCGTGACCCTTCCACCCGCCATCGAGCTGCACATGCAGCTGCAGGCGGGCCTGCCGCCTGTTCTGGCGGATGCCACGCAGGTGGAGCAGGCGCTGCTCAACCTGTGCACGAACGCGGTCCACGCCATTGGCACGGAGCGCGGCAGCATCCATGTGGAGGCGGCCACCGTGCAGCCCGACCAGCGCCTGAGCGAACGGCTGGGCCTGGCCCCCGTGGACTACGTGGCCCTGTCGGTGCGCGACAGCGGCCCGGGCATGGATGCGGCGACGCTGGAACGCATCTTCGAGCCGTTCTTCACCACCAAGCCGGTGGGCCAGGGCACCGGCCTGGGCCTGGCGGTGGTGCATGGCGTGATGCGCACCCATGAGGGCGGCGTGGACGTGCACAGCGCGCCGGGCCAGGGCAGCCGGTTCACGCTGTATTTCCCGGTGGCCGCCGCAAGCGCCGCCGCCGAGCCCCCGGTGCCGATGCCGGCAGCGACGGCCCCCGCCCCCGCCGCCGCGCCGGACACACCAGAGCCCCCAGGGTGCGAGCCGCCCCCGAGAAAGCCCCATGTGATGTACGTGGACGATGACGAGGCCCTGGTGTTCCTGGTGCAGCGCCTGCTGCGCCGCCGCGGCTACGAAGTCAGCGGCTTCACCGACCCGCACGAGGCCAAGGCAGCGCTGAACGCGGCGCCCGATTGCTACGACCTGCTCGTGACCGACTACAACATGCCGGGCTTTTGCGGCGTGGACCTGGTGCGGGAGGCCCGCCTCATCCGGCCCGACCTGCCGGTGGCCCTGGCCTCGGGCTACGTCACGGCCGAGATCGAACAGGCCGCGCTGGCCGAGGGAGCGCAGGCGCTGATCCACAAGCCCAACGACGTGGAAGAGCTTTGCGCCACCGTGCAGCGCCTGGTGGGCGGCGACGATGCCGCCCGGTGAAGGCCCCTCCGCGCCCGCGGCCCAGGCGTGCGCGCCTGGAGCCGCCGCCTGCCCCGCCCCACGGGCGCTGTACGAGGACGCGGACCTGCTCGTGCTCTGCAAGCCGTCGGGCCTGCTGTGCGTGCCCGGGCGCGGCCCGGACAAGCAGGATGCCTTGAGCACCCGCGCCCAGCAGCACTGGCCAGGGGCGCTGATCGTTCACCGGCTGGACCAGGCCACCTCGGGCCTCGTGCTGATGGCGCGCCACCTGGAGGCCCAGCGCCGCCTGAGCCGTGCCTTTGCCGAGCGCACGGTGCACAAGCGGTACCAGGCGGTGGTGCGGGGATGCATGGACCAAGGCACTGCCGACCCCGCGGCATGGCAGGAGATCGACCTGCCCATCGCCGCCGACTGGGCCCGGCGCCCGCTGCGGGTGATCGACGCCACGCAGGGCAAGCCCAGCCTGACCCGCTGGCGCGCGCTGAGCTGCGACCTGGCCGCCCGCACGACGCGGGTCGAGCTTGCGCCCGTCACCGGCCGCACCCACCAGCTGCGTGTGCACCTGGCGGCCGTGGGCCACGCCATCCTGGGAGACGCACTGTATGCCGACGCGGCCACCCAGGGCCTCGCGCCGCGCCTGCTGCTGCATGCCAGCCACCTGGCCTTTGCACACCCGGCGACCGGAGCGCACCTTGCCCTCGAATGGGCGGCGGATTTTTGACCCCGCGGCCGGAGCCGCCCGCCGCTACAGCCGCGCCGGCGCCACGGGCCGCGACATCGCCCATTGCACCGCCAGGATGCTGGCCAGCACCACCAGCATGCCGGCCAGCGACACGCCCGTCATGGCCTGGCCCAGCAGCACCCAGCCCAGCAGCACGGCCGTGACGGGGCTGAGCAGCCCGAGCGACGACACCGCCACCGACGGCAGTCGCGCTATGCCGCGAAACCACAGCGCATAGGCCAGCAACGCGCCCGCGATGCTCAGGTAAAGATACCCGCCCACCTGGGAGGCGGTGAGCGCGGGCAGCGGCGGGTCCACCAGCCAGGCCACGGGCGCGAGCATGATGCCGCCGGCCAGCAGTTGCCACCCCGTGAACGCCAGCACCGGCAGGTCGGACCGCCAGCGCCGCGACCAGAAGGTGCCTGCCGCCATGCACACGGTGCCGACCAATGCCGCGCCGACGCCCACCATGTCCCACCGCGCACCGGGCGACAGCAGCAGTGCGGCCATGCCGAGCACGCCGGCCGCGCCTGCGCCCAGGGCCAGGGCGGGCGGGCGGCGGTGATCCAGTGCCCAGGCCAGGCCCATCACCACCAGCGGGCCCACCGCGCCCACCACGGCGGCCACGCCGCCCGGCAGCCGGTAGGCGGCCACGAACAGCAGCGCCTGGAAAACGCCGATGTTGAGCGCCGCCAGCACCATCAGCCGCCGCCAGCCCACCCAGTCGCCCCACGCCGGCCAGCGGCGGCACCACAGCACTAGCAGCAGGCCCGCGGGCAAGGTGCGCAGCAGCGCGGCGGTGAAAGGCCGGTCGGGCGGCAGCAGCTCGGTGGTGACGATGTAGGTGGAGCCCCAGATGACCGGGCCCACGGCCGTGGCGAGCGCATCCAGCCAGGGAGAGGTGCGGGTGCTTTGCATGGCAATTTATCTTCAAATCAAGATAAAAATACTCTACCATACAATCTTGAAATCAAGATAAATCGATCACAAAGCCCATGGCCACCCCACGCCAGCCCGACGCCGTAGACGCCATCCTGGCCCAGTGGAGCCGCGAGCGCCCCGACCTGGATGTGAGCCCCATGGGCCCCATCGGGCGCATCAAGCGCTGCGCCGCGCTGCTGCAGCGCAGGCTCGACGAGACCTTTGCCGGGTTCGGACTGAGCTTCTGGGAGTTCGACGTGCTGGCCACGCTGCGCCGCAGCGGCGCGCCCTACTGCCTGGCGCCGACCACGCTGTTCTCCACCCTCATGGTCACCTCGGGCACCATGACGCACCGCATGGGCAAGCTCGAGGCCCAGGGCTGGATCACGCGCCTGCCCAACCCCGACGATGCGCGCAGCTCGCTGGTGCAGCTCACCGCCGAGGGGCTGGCGCTGATCGACCGCGCTGTCGAGGCCCACGTCGCCAACGAGCACCGCATCCTGGCGCCGCTCAAGGCCGCCGACCTTGCGGCGCTGGACGCGCGGCTGTCGCTGCTGCTCGCGGCGCTGGAGCCTGCCGGAGACAGCTGAGCCGGGCGTCCCGCAGTACGATGGGGGGATGCCTCATACCCACCTCTACCTCCTCACCGGCGCATCGCGCGGCATGGGGCTGGCCATGGCCCAGCAACTCCTGCGCAGCGGCAACACCCTCATCTGCATCGCGCGCAGCGCCAATGCGGACCTGGCCACCGAAGCCAAGGCAGCGGGCGTCACCCTCGAACAATGGCAGCAAGACCTCTCGCAGGGCGAGCAGGCGGCGCACAGGCTGCAAAGCTGGCTCGCGGCGCAGGGCCCGCAGGTGTTCGCGAGCGCCACGCTCATCAACAACGCGGGCGTGATCCCGCGCATCGCCCCCCTCTCGGGCAGCGATGCCGCCGACCTGGCCCATGCCCTGCGCGTGGGCCTGGAGGCGCCCATGCAGCTCACCGCCGCCTTCCTGGGCGCGACGGATGCCTGGACGGTGCCGCGCAAGGTGCTCAACATCTCCTCGGGCCTGGGCCGCCGGGCCATGGCCTCGCAGGCCGCGTACTGCGCCGCCAAGGCGGGCATGGACCATTTCACGCGCTGCGTGGCGCTGGACGAAGCCATCAAGCCCCAGGGCGCCAAGGTATGCTCGCTGGCCCCCGGCGTGATCGACACCGACATGCAGGTGCAGCTGCGCGGCGCCGCCCCCGAGGCGTTCCCGGACCAGCAAAATTTCGCCAACCTCAAGACGGGTGGCCAGCTCACATCGCCTGCCGACGCCGCCACCCGCGTGCTCGCTTGGCTGGAACGCGCAGACTTCGGCACCAACCCGGTGGCCGATGTCCGGGACGCCTAGAGCCCCAAAACTCCTGTTTTTATAGCTGCCAGCGCTTTATGGACAAGCGCCAGCGGCCAATTTGATCTGAAACTCATCTGAAAGGACCTCCCCATGACCCGTGAAGTCGTCGTCGTTTCCGCAGTGCGCACCGCCATCGGCACCTTTGGCGGCAGCCTCAAGGACGTGCCCCCCACCGAGCTGGGCGCGCTCGTGGTGCGCGAATCGCTCGCGCGTGCCAACGTGGAAGGCAAGGACGTGGGCCACGTGGTGTTCGGCCACGTGGTCAACACCGAGCCCAAGGACATGTACCTCTCGCGCGTGGCCGCCATCCACGGCGGCTGCGGCGAGGGCACGCCCGCCTACAACGTGAACCGCCTGTGCGGCTCGGGCCTGCAGGCCATCGTCAACGCCAGCCAGTCCATTTTGCTGGGCGACACCGACGTGGCCATTGGCGCCGGTGCCGAGAACATGAGCCGCGTGCCCTTTGCCAGCCTGAACATGCGCTGGGGCGCCCGCATGGGCGACACCAAGATGGTGGACATGATGATCGGCGCGCTGCACGACCCCTTCCACAACATCCACATGGGCGTGACGGCCGAAAACATCGCCGCCAAGTGGGGCATCAGCCGCGAAGACCAGGACAAGTTGGCCGTGGAAAGCCACAACAGGGCCGAGCGCGCCACGCAAAACGGCCTGTTCAAGGACCAGATCGTGCCCGTCACCCTGAAAAGCAAGAAGGGCGACGTGTTGTACGCCACCGACGAGCACTTCCGCCCCGGCGCCACGATGGAGGACCTGGCCAGGCTCAAGCCCGTGTTCCAGAAGGAGAACGGCACGGTGACGGCCGGCAACGCCTCGGGCATCAACGACGCCGCCGCCGCCGTGGTGCTGATGGAAGCCGGCGCCGCCAAGGCCCGTGGCGCCAAGCCGCTGGCACGCCTGGTGGCCTATGCCCACGCGGGCGTGGACCCCAAGTACATGGGGATCGGCCCCGTGCCCGCCACGCAACTGGCGCTGAAAAAGGCAGGCCTCACGGTGAACGACCTCGACGTGATCGAAGCCAACGAGGCCTTTGCCGCGCAGGCCTGCGCCGTCACCAAGGACCTGGGCCTGGACCCGGCCAAGGTCAACCCGAACGGATCGGGCATCTCGCTGGGCCACCCCATCGGCGCGACCGGCGCGCTGATCACCGTGAAGGCGCTGCACGAATTGCAGCGCGTGCAGGGCCGCTACGCGCTGGTGACCATGTGCATCGGCGGCGGCCAGGGCATCGCCGCGATCTTCGAGCGCATCTGACCCGTGCCGCCCGGCCTTGCCATCGCCAGTGGCGATGTTGCCACCCTGTATCGGCAAGGCCAGCCCCGCGCAGGATCGGCGATCATCCGTGGGTGCTGGCACCAAGACCAGCAGAGCGGAGCGCGCCTGCGCGGCCGCCTGTCCATATTGAACCGACGGAGACATCTCTCACCATGATTCGCACCCTGCTTTCCTTCACCGCCCTCGCCTTCGCCGTGGGCACCACCGCGCACGCCCAGGCCCCCGCACCGGCTGCGGCCTACCCCACCAAGCCCATCCGCCTGATCGTGCCCTTCCCGCCCGGCGGCGGCACCGACATCCTCTCGCGCCTGGTGGCCACCAAGCTCACCGAGAGCGCCAAGTGGACCGTGGTGGCCGACAACAAGGCGGGCGCCGGCGGCACCATCGGCATCGGCGAGGCCGTCAAGGCGGCCCCCACGGGCTATGACCTCGTGATGGGCCAGAAGGACAACCTCGTGATCGGCCCCTGGCTCTACAAGAACCTGCCCTGGGACCCCACCAAGGACCTGACCGCCGTGGCCCACGTCGCCTACACGCCCGTGGTCATCGCCACCAGCGTCAACTCCAAGTACAAGACCCTGGCCGACGTGGTGGCCGCCGCCAAGGCCGCGCCCGGGACCATCACCTATGGCTCGCCCGGCAACGGCACGTCCATCCACCTGGCGGGCGACCTGTTCGAGAAGGCCGCGGGCGTGAAGCTGAGCCACATTCCCTACAAGGGATCCAATCCCGCGCTGATGGATGCGCTGGCGGGCAATGTGGACCTGCTGGTCTCGTCCCTGCCCTCGGCCATGGGCCAGATCAAGTCCGGCAAGCTGCGCCCCCTGGCCGTGACCTCGGCCAAGCGCAGCTCGTCCCTGCCCGAGGTGCCCACCGTGGCCGAGTCGGGCTTCAAGGACTTCGACGTGAGCACCTGGTACGGCGTGTTCGCCCCCGCCGGCACGCCGGCCGCCGTGGTGAGTGCCATCAACGCCGAGATCAACAAGCTCCTGGCCACGGCCGACATGAAGGCCGCCATCCATGCCCAGGGCGCGGAGCCGGAAGCCATGTCCGCCGCGCAGTTCGGCACCCTGCTCAAGACCGACTACGCCAAGTGGAAGGGCATCGTCGAAGCCTCGGGCGCGAAGATTGAGTGACCCCCTGAGGCGCTTCGCGCCTTCCCCCTGAAGGGGGACGCAGCCGGTGGCCTGGCAAAGCCAGATCCACGGGTGCACTGGCGAAGGGCGTGCCTGTTCCACGAGCTGTGGAATGTGGGATGCGCTGGTGCGCGGCGCCATCGAGAACTGAAATGAAGAACGGCTCCTTTCGGAG
The DNA here is from genome assembly GCF_058809075.1 of Acidovorax sp. GW821-FHT11A03. Classification (NCBI taxonomy): domain Bacteria; kingdom Pseudomonadati; phylum Pseudomonadota; class Betaproteobacteria; order Burkholderiales; family Comamonadaceae; genus Acidovorax; species Acidovorax sp. GW821-FHT11A03. Next base: position 69,551 of record NZ_JBXASG010000013.1, on the reverse strand, counting down.
CCGTTCCTCATGGGGGATGGCGCTCAGTCCCTCACGACCAGCACCGGGATGTGCACCACGCCCAGCACGCGCTGCGTGACGCTGCCCAGCACCAGCTTTTCAAGCCCGCGGCGGCCGTGCGAGCCCATCACGATGAGATCGGCGCCCGTGCTTTCCAGCGCGCGCAGGATGCCTTCATGCACTGCGTGGCCTTCGCCCACCACGGTGGTCACCGGCACGCCAGCCTCGGCCATGGCCTTCTTGGTGGCATCCAGGGCGCTGTTGGCCTCGGCGGTGGCCGCGTTGATGTACTGGGCCTGGCCGTAGGCGAAATCAGCCCCCACGCCCGTGAAGGGATAGGGATCGACCACGTAGACCGCCGTCACGGCGCTGCCAAAGGTCTTGGCCAGGGCCGCGGCCTTGGAGACCGCGAGCATCGAGGTGTTGGAACCGTCGACTGGAACCAGAATGTGCTTGAACATGGTGCTTCTCCTTGAGTTGAGTGTGGGACCTGGCTTGTGGCCCGGCCATGGACATCAGTTTGAACGCCCACCATACCGCGCATCTTGATTCGCATCAAATCGGACGCACTCCCTTGCCGGCGTTCAGCGGCCCGCAGGGGCCTGCCCGACCACATCCGCCCCCTGGAAACCACCCCGGCGGCAGGTGACCACGAGGGTGTCGCGATACCCCCCCTCGGCCAGGGGCTGGATGGGTGTGGATTCATGGATCATGCGCGCGTCGTCCAGCAGCAGCAGGGACCACGGCTCGGTCAGCGTGAAGCGCTGGCCGCTGGGGCCCGCCGCCTCGAACACCCGCGTCTCGCCGCCCTTGATGCCCTCGCGCCCCACGAGGAACACGGCCACCAGGTCGACGCCGTCGCGGTGGGCGCCCTCGGGGGTGGGCCGGCCAATGCCGTCGGTGGTGTCGATGCGGAACTGGTGGGCCTCGACGAACCAGGATGCAGGCGCCTCGGAGCGCGCAAACACGGCATCGGACACCCCGGCCAGCGCTGCCAGCAGCTGCTGCCACACCGGCCGGGCGACGGTGGCGGGCTCCATGGGGGCAAACCAGCGCTCCATGCCGCCATGCAGCGCGTTGTACTCCACAGGCTGCCAGTGCGCGCGGTGCGGCACCTGCCGCACCTGCCCGTCCTGCACCACAAAGCAGGCATGGCGGCGGCGGCGGTAGCGCCCGCCGTCCTTGAGGAAATCATCGGGGGGCAGCCCCGCCCAGTCGCCGTTCAGGCCCAGCAATTCCGGCAGGGCGCAGCCCGTCCAGCGGGCCACGTCCGCCGGCGACAGGACGGCAAAGCCGTTCTGCCGCAGCTGGCTGGCGACATCCTGGGGGGCGGTGAAGGGGGGAGAAAAAGTGACTTGGGCCATAGAGGCCCGAGCTTAACCGCTGGTGCCGGCACCGCGTCTGCGATGGCGCAAACGCGGTGCAGCGCGGCGCGGCCTTGCAGGAAGGTGCGCCGCGCGGTCCGTCAGTCAGTCAGTCGCGGTGGCCATGTCCATGGCCCTTGCCATTGTTGCCGCGGCCCCGGTCATGGTCGCGGTCCTGCTTGCCGCCGTGGCGATGGTCGTCATCCCACCGGCGGTCATCGCGGCCAGGGCCCCGGTGCGGAGGGCCACGGCGTGGTGGCGGCTCCTGCACGAAGTACACCGGCTGGCTGCACGCGTTGTAGCGCGCACAGTGCTTGCCCCAGTTCTTGGCATGGCCGGGCGGCACGTAGAGGTAGATCGGCGAGCGCGGCACCACGACCGCGGGGCGGTGGATGATGACCGGCTCGGCATACAGCAGCGGCGGCGGTGGCGCATTGCCGATGTTGATGCGGCCGTACACGCCGGGGGCCAGCTCGCCGCCCACCGTGGCATTGATGTAGGTCTGCGCATGCGCGCCGCCCGCCGCGGCGAGCAGCAGCGCGGCCGCCGCGCCAGACAGGAGGAGACGGATCGTGGACATCGTGGTCATGGTTGTGGTTTTCATCGGGAACTCCTTGCTTGTACCGCCCGGAACAGCACACGATGTGCGGCTGCGGTGCGCGGACCCTGATTTGTAACAAAGCCCGCCCTACCCTAAACCCGAATCCGCGCAAAAGATGTAAGCAAATGGCGACAGAACCGGGCTGCCCGCCGCCGCCCCACGCCGCCTGAAGCAGGTTCATCCGGCGGCCCGGCGTGCCCGGCAAATGCGTGCAGCCGCCGGGCTTGGAGTAGCATGTGCCACCACCCGCTTCGGTCCAGGAGACAGCGATGCCCCACGAACGCCGCCACTTTGTCCGCGTCGGCTTTGACGCGCCGGCCTTGCTGACCACGTCCACCGACGCCTTCAGCGTCCACGTGCAGGACCTTTCGCTCAAGGGCGCGCTGCTGGTGGCACCCGCGCAGGCGAACCTGCAGACCGGCATGCTGTGCCAGCTGACCATTCCCTTGGCCGAAACCGGCAACCACATCGCCATGTCCACCGAGGTCGCGCACGTGGAGGGGCTGCACACCGGTCTGCTGTGCCGCGGGATCGACCTGGACAGCGTGACCCACCTGCGCCGCCTGATCGAGCTGCAGCTGGGCGACCCCGCACTGCTCGAACGCGATCTGGGCGAGCTGACCGCGGCCTCCTCCCTTTCCTGAACAAGCGACGGCCCCCGGCGCCGAAGCCGGCCGGGCTTGCGGCAGGCGCAGGCACAGGCAGGCCCCGCCCTTGACCGCGCCGTGCCTGCCCGGGCTCGGCATGGCGACGGCATCCATCACGGCATCCATTCATTGACACTCATCAATTGACGTTCCGGCGGCACGCGCCATAATAGATTCATAAAACATGAATCTTTAAGCGCCATGCAAGACCAAGCAACTACCGCAGCCACCATCGACGTGCGCGCAATCGCCCCCCGCGAGCGCCATCCGTCCATTTTTCTCGCCTTTGGCAAGCTGGCTGCCGGGCAGGCCATGGACCTGGTCAACGACCACGATCCCCGGCCGCTGTACTACCAGTTCCAGGAAGAACTGCCGGGCCAGTTCACCTGGAGCTACCTGGAGAACGGGCCCGCACAATGGCGCGTGCGCATCCAGAAACAACGCGCCCCAGGCCACGGCAGCGGGCAATGCTGCGGCGCCTGCGGCGGTGCGTAGCCCGGGCCGGGGCCCTACCGCCATGGCACTCCCTATCGGCATGGAAGAACCGCGCCCCGCCCCGTCCCGGCGGTTGGCCCTGTTCGCGCTCGGTTTCCGGCCGTTCTACCTGCTGGCAAGCGTGTTCGCAGCGCTGTCCGTTCCCTTGTGGGCGCTGCAGTTCTCCGGCGCGCTGGGCCGCCCCTATCTGGCGGGCCCGCTCTGGCATGCCCACGAGATGCTGTTCGGCTTCGCGCTGGCGGTCATCGTGGGCTTTCTCTTCACCGCCGGCCGCAACTGGACCAACCTTCCCACCCCGACGGGATGGCGCCTGGGTGCGCTGGCCGCCCTGTGGGTGGCGGGACGGATTCTGGTGCTCACACCCTTCGCAGCCACGGCCGCCGTGGTGAACGTGGCGTTTCCGCTGGCCGCGGCGGCCAGCCTGGGCATTGCGTTCTGGAAGGCGCGGAACCAGCGCAACTATTTCTTTGTGGCGCTGCTCCTGCTGCTGGGCGCCGCCATGCTGCTTTTCCATCTGTCGCAGCTGGGCGTCTTTCCCGTCCCCGCAGGGCTCGGCATCCGGATCGCGCTGGACGTGGTTCTTTTCATCTTGGCCGTCATGGGCGGGCGCGTGATCCCGATGTTCACCAACAACGGCGTGGCGGGCGCGCAAGCAACCCGGCGGCCTGCCGTGGAAAAGGCCGCGCTGGGATCGGTGCTGGCCCTGCTCGCCGCGGACGCCACGGGCCTGGGCGGATGGCCACTGGCCACCATCGCGGCATTCGCCTGTCTGGCTCACACCTGGCGCTGGGCGCTGTGGCAGCCCTGGACGGCGCTGCGCGTGCCGCTGGTCTGGGTGCTGCACATGGCCTATCTCTGGATTCCCGTGCACCTGCTGCTTCGCTGCCTGGGCGACCTGGGCCTGGCGGCCTCCTCCCTGGCCACCCACGCCCTGACGGTGGGCGCGGTGGGCGGTCTCATCATCGGAATGATGACGCGCACCGCGCGCGGCCACACGGGGCGGCCCCTGCGCGCGGACCGCTGCGACACCGCCTGCTACCTGCTGGTGCTGCTGGCCGCCGCCGTGCGTGTGGCGGTGCCGCTCGCCAGCCCCGCGCAGACGGTGCACGCCAGCCTGCTGTCCGCCGCCCTCTGGTCGGCAGGCTTTGCGCTGTACGCCGTGCGCTACTGGCCGGTGCTGTCCCGCCCACGGGCCGACGGCTATCCGGGGTAGCGGCCGTGCGCCGCGCCGCCGTCAAGGCCATCTCCACTCCGGCGCCAGCCCACCGGGTCCGTGGTGCGTGCGTGGGCGCGTGCGCGCGGCTGGCCGTGCCCTCCCTCATGCCGGTGCGAAGAGGTAGTCCTGCAGCTCCAGCCGGCTTTGCACGCCCAGCCGTGTGTAGATCTGGCGGCGGTGGTAGGTGGTGGTGTTCTCGCTGATGCCCATCCGCGTGGCGATCTGCGCCTCGGGCAGGCCGCGCGCGAGCCAGTACGCAAGCTCGTGCTGGCGCTGCGGCAGGCCCAGCGCGCGCAACGCGGGCAGCAGCTGCGCCACGCGCGAGACCCGCTGGGTGATGTGGATGCCCGCCGCCCGGCCTTCGCCGGCCGCGGCGGCCATCAGTGTCGCGCGCAGCGAAAACGCGCCGCTGGCGTTGCGCAGGTCCAGCTGCGGCGGCGCGCGGACGCTGCCCCCCTGGCGGGCATGTTCCAGGCGCTGCAGCAGCGCCTGGAGCGCGGGCGGCAGTTCGGCACGCCGGTACCAGCGCGGCCCGAACGCCAGCGCCATCAGCCGGTCGGCCTGGGGCGATGTCCACAGCAGCTGCCCTTGCGGCGAGGCCACCAGCATGGCGCTTTCATGCACCACGCTGTCGTGCGCATCCACTTCGCCGGGCTGCAGGATGCGCGCCAGCCACGGCTCCAGCCGGGCCAGCAGGGCTGCGTCCTCGGCCCCGAAGCGCGGCGCCTGCGGCCTGCGATACAGCTTGAGCGCGCCCACGCCCGCCCCCTGTGGCGTGCGCAGCACCAGGCTCAGGCAGTCCAGCAGTTCCGCAGGGCGCAGCGCCAGGTTGTAGAAGTCGCTGCGCAGCAGCTCGCCCATCGGCACGGTGATCAACTGCTCCATCACCTGCGGCCCATGGTCGTCGCGCACGGCGGCGGCGAAATCGTGGGCGCTGCGGCGGATCACCTTGTGCTCGCTCGCCCTCACCTGCGGCTCGAAGTACAGGTGCATCAAGTCACGCGCCAGCGATGGCTCGATGTACACATCCAGCGCGCCGTCGCTGCCAGGGTGGAAGTAGCCGCTCGTGTCGAAGGCGATCAGGTGGTGCAGCTCATGCAGCAGGGGTTCGATGAGCTGCGGACCGTTGACGTCCAGACAGGCCAGCTGTTGCAGGCGCGCCAGGGCGCGCCGCTGAATACGGGAAAAAGGCATGGAGTAGTTGAGTTATGTGCCACAGCGCATCCAGGCAATGCGTGGAGGCAAAGCTAGCACACCGGCCCCCCACAGCAACCCACCCCCAGGGGTGGGGCGCGGCGCCCCGGGGACGCATGGCCTCTGCTTTTTGGCGCCGGGCCCGTGGTGGCGCGGCGCCCCGACCGGGCCGCCATGCAAGGTTTCAGCGCGGCCACGAACCGCCGCGTGTCTCTTTGGGGGTACCCGCCCCCCCCGCAAGCCGCGCAGCATCCTCGCGGTTTCTTTAGAACAGGGATGAGGGTGACTGCCGTTCCCACTGGGGGGAAGGCTGCAGCTCGCCAAAATGGCTTGTCTCGGATTCAATCGCATCCTCGACCAGATGCAGCAGGTGCGCTGCCCGCAACTCATCGTGCGGGTCGCGCACACCGGTGAAGTCGTGCCGCTCCACGCGGATGGACAGGCCTTCGAAGTTGGGATCGGTTTCTGGCAACCCCTGGGCCAGGGCCTCTATTCGCTCGAAGGCCTCGTGGGCGACCGTCGGCGCGACGGTGATGGTGATGGACATACCGCACCTTCCATTCTGGGCGCTGCGGTACTTACGGCGAACTGCCCAGCTCCGGTCGCAACCAAGGTTTGTCCCCATCATGCGCGGACAGGGCGAACAATGGTTTCCCCCATACCCCTGCGGACAGCGTGGTCGGCCTTCCAGAGGCAAAGCATCCACCGTCCGCTGCAAGGGTCCCGCCCTGCGGACAGGCCCGGCTTGCTCTCGCTGATTGCGCGCGCCACCAAACCCGCTCCCGCCAGGCCTTCCCTTCGCGCCGCTGCGGGACATATCCATCCAAATACTGTATATTTACACAGTATTCGTATTTCCCTGGAGCGAAAACATGAAAACCGCCGCGCTCAGCCACGCCCTCCCCTGCTGGCTTTTTGCCGGAGCCACGACGCCCCTGCTCGTGGGCCTGTTCGCCGTTGCCCTCGTGCTGCGCAGGATTTGGAAATGGGCATGACCTCCGCACGCCCGGCCCTCCCACGTCATGGCTTGTTGTGCGGCGCCTTGGGGTCGTCCTGAGCCTGGTGGACCGGGTTCACGCCCCGACGGACCGCTGAGCCCTGCCGCCGGCTCTGGCCGCCGGCCTGCTGTTGCTGGCCTGACTGACTGACTGGCTGGCTGACTGCCGAATGGCCAGGATGCTCCTAATTTGATAGCTTATGGCGCTTGATGCACAAGTGCCAGCGTGCCAAAACACCTCAGACAATATCGCCCACCGCCAGGCACTCGAGCAGCTCCGCCCGGCTCGCCACGCCCAGCGCCGCATAGAGCTGCCGCCGGTGGTAGACCACCGTGTTCGCGCTGATGCCCATGCACCCGGCGATGCGCGATTCGGGCAGGCCGCGCGCAAGCCAGTAGGCCAGTTCGCGCTGGCGCGGAGGCAGGCCGGTGCGGCCGAGCGCCTCCAGCAGGCGGGCCGCGGGGGCCACGCGCTGGGTGATGTGCAGGGCCACGGCCTCGCCGGGGCCGGTGGCCGCGGCCAGGGGCGCGGCGCGCAGGTGGAACGCGCCGTGGGCGTTGCGCAGCGCCATTTCCGGCGCGGGCGCACCGGGCAGGCGCAGGCGCTGGATGAGCAGCTGCAGCGCATGCGGCAGCGGCGCGCGGCCCGCGCCGCGCCAGCGCCAGCCCAGCGCCTGGGCCATGAGCGCCTCGGCCTCGGGCGAGGCCCACAGTGGCTGGCCCAGGGGCGTGGCGACGAGCACGCCCTCGCGCAGCACCTCGCCGCCCGCGTTCACGCCGCCGGGCCACAGCGTGCGCGCCAGCCACGCCTGCAGCCTCGCGAGCATGGCGAGGTCCTCGTCGGCAAAGGGCCGCGCCCCGGGAGGGCGGAACAGGAACAGCATGCCCACACCCTGGCCCATGCCCTGGCCTTGCGGCGCGCGCAGCGGCAGGCTGAGCCAGTCGGCCACGCCGGCGGGGCGCATCACCACGTTGTAGTAGTCGCTGCGCAGCAGCTCGGCGGCGGGCACGCGCAGCATCTGCGCCAGCGACTGCGGGCCGCGCGGGTGGCGGGCGATGTCGTCGCCGTGCTGCAGCACGTTGTGAAAGACCCGCGCCTCGCTCGCCAGGATGCGCGGGTCGAAGTGGTCGGGCACGGCGGCCTGCACGGCGGGGTGTTCCATGTGCACGTCCAGCTCGCCGCCCGCACCGGGGTAGAAGTAGCCGCTGGAGTCGAAGCCGATGAGCGCGTGCAGCGAGGCGAGCACGGGCGCGATCAGCTCCGGCCCGCTCGCATCCAGGCGGGCGAGGTGGCGCAGGTGCGCAATGGCGTTCGTCGCCTGGTGGTGCGTGGGCATGGAGGGCCGAATCTATCGGCCCCGCGCGCCGCGCGGCCTACCCCAGGGGGGTAGTTGTCGATGGGGGTGGCAGCAGCCGCTCGGCCAGCCCCTGGCGGCCCTGCACGCCCAAAGCGTCGTAGAGCTGGCGGCGGTGGTAGGCCACGGTGTTGATGCTCACGCCCATGCGCTCGGCGATCTGCGACTCCTGCGCACCGCGCACGAGCCAGTAGGCCAGCTCGGCCTGGCGCCGGGGCAGGTCCTGCGCGCGCAGGTGGGCGAGCAGCCGGGTGCCGCGCGGCACCCGGCGGGTGATGTGGATGGCGGCCGCCTCGCCCGCCCCCGCCACGCCCGCCAGGCGCGTGGCGCGCAGCGAGAACGCGCCGTGGGCATTGCGCACCGCCACGTCGGGCAGCGGCGCCTCGCCGTCCGTGGCGGGCCAGAACAGGCGCTGCACCAGCAGGCGCGCCACGTCCGGCAGATCACTGCCGCCGCCCGCGCGCCAGCGCGTGCCCAGGGCCAGCGCCAGCAGCGCCTGCGCCTCGGGCGACATCCATTGCAGCCGCCCATCGGGCGACACGACGAGCAGGCCCTGACCGCAGACCTCGCTGTCGCCGCCGGCCTCGCCCGGATCCAGCGGCTGCAGCGCGCGCGCCAGCACGGGTTCGAGGCGGCCCAGCGCGGCGGCGTCCTCGGGCGTGAAGCGCCGGTCCGCCTCGCGGCGGTACAGCCACAACATGCCGACACCCTGGCCCGCGCGCGTGTGCAGCGGCAGCTTCAGGCCATCGCCCACGTCGCCGGGGCGCAGCACCGCGTTGAAGAAGTCGCTGCGCACCAGCTCGGACAGGGGCACCTTGGCCATCTGCGGCAGCATCAGCGCGCCGCGTTCCACGCGCAGCGCCTCCTGAAACAAGCGCGCACCCCGGTGCATCACCCGCGCCTCGCTCGCCAGGATGCGCGGGTCGAAATAGTCGGGCATCGCGGCCTGCAACACGGGGCTCTCCACGAACACCTCCATCTCGCCGCCCGCGCCGGGGTGGATGAGGCAGCCCGCGTCGAACCCGATCAGGTGGTGCAGCTCGCCCAGCACGGGCGCGATGGCGTGCGGCCCGGTGGCATCCAGGCAGGCCAGTTGCCGCAGATGGGCGGCGGCTTGGGTGGCGCGGCGGGGCGTGGGCATGGTTTTTTTCACGAAAGCGCGAATGTAGCGCGCCGCGCCGCCGCACGACTACCCCGCCGGGGTGGGGCCGCACGGGCGGTGCGCCCCTAGCCTTGCGCGCATCCCCACGGCGGGCCGGCCCGGCTGCCTGGATACATCGACAGGACGTGCGCAAACAAGGATGCCACAGCGGCCTTGCCATGGTGCAAACGTCTTTCCGGAACCCGTTCTTGCGTAAATCCTCATCGAATTTGATAGCTGCCAGCGCTTGTACAGCAAGCGCTTCCGGCCATTTTTACTTCAAACCAAAACCTTGTCCTCGTGAACACTGCCATGCCCCTTGCCATCACCCACACCCTCGCCGCGCTGGCGCTGGTCGCCACCACCGCCAGCGCCTGGGCGGCGGGCGCCGCCGACCCGGCGCACTTTCGCCTCACGCCCGCGCTGCTGGACCGCATGGAAGCGGCGGCGGCCGAGCTGCGCAAGCTGCCGCAGGCGCCCGGGAGCAGCGGCGATGAGGACGACGACGACGCCGAGTCGGTCGAGGACCTCGCCCGCAAGCTCGACGCCCACCCCCAGGTGCGCGCCGCGCTGGCGCGCCAGGGCCTGACCAGCCGCGAATACGCCACCGCCACGCTGGCCGCCCTGCACGCGGGCATGGCGCTGGCCGTGGAGAAGGCGCCCGGCGCCCAGCCCGCGCCAGGCTTCACGCCCGAGCAGCGCGCCAACGTGGAAGTGATGCGCGCGCGCCGCAAGGGGCGCCCTTGAGCGCTCTGTTTCACGTCCTGTTCCCAACGACAGCACATCCAGAGGAGTGCTTCTTTCCACGCCCGGCCACAGCCAGCCCTGGTGGCGCGCACCCGACGCCCCCGTCACCTACCTCGGCGACGAGGACGAACGCTCCATCGTCGCCAAGGACCAGCGGGCGCGATTGGAATCACTCCTAATTCGATAGCATCCAACGCTTGACAAATAAGCGCCGGTGGCACTTTTCAACCACAACCCATGACATACACCATGCACCACCCCCTGCGCCACTGGCTCGCAGCCGTGCTGGCCACTGCCGCGGCCTGCGCGGCGCAGGCCGCGCCGTTCGCCATCACCAGCACCGGCACCATCGACCAGTCCACCTTCGCCGAAATCCGCGATGGCGAGCGCTACGCCGTCACACTGGTCTACGACAACGGGGGCAATACCGCCCAAAGCCAGACATGGCGGCCCGCCGACCTCAGGTGCGTCATCTGGCGCATGAACAACGCCGCCAACGTGGTCTACACGCAGGCCAGCTTCAACGGGGCGCAGTTCTCGGGCCCCTTTACCGCCACGGATGCCAGCGGAGCGCTGCTGCCCAACGGCTTGAACATCACCAGCCTGGCCAGCAACAACAACCCCTACACCGTCGATGGCTTGGTGCTCGCCACCGCCCCGAGCTGGAATGCCGAGTTCAGTGGGAGCATCAATACTTTCAGCGAGGGCATATCGGGCGGTCGGAGCTTCCGGCAGCTCAATCTGGGCCTGCGCATAGGCACCACCAACCCCGTCGCCGTCGCCAGCGACTGCGAGGCGCCGCCGCTGCCGCCCGGCGTGCCCACCCAGGCCGCCGCCACGCCCGGCGATGGCGAAGTGACCGTGCGCTGGCAAGCACCCGTGGGCGGCGCGGTGAGCGCCACGCCGGTGAGCTACACCGTCACCGCCCTGAACCTGAGCGCCGTCAGCGGCACCTGCACCGCGCCGCACCCCGCCACCAATTGCACCGTGAGCGGCCTGAGCAACGGCACCAGCTACCGCTTCCTCGTGAGGGCGGCCGCAGCGGACGGGTCCATCTCCCCTCCTTCATTGGCCTTCGCGACACCCAGCGCCAATCCCGCCCCTGGCGCCCCCACGGGCGTGACGGCCCAGCCCGGCAACGGCCAGATCACACTGAACTGGCAGGCACCCGTGGGCGGCACGCCGCCCGTGAGCTACACCGTCACGGCCAGCCAAGGCGGCGCCAGCTGCACCGTGCCAGCGCCCACCACCCGCTGCACCGTGCCGGGCCTGACCAATGGCACGGCCTACACCCTCTGGGTGACGGCCACCGGAGCCAATGGCAGCGTGTCCGCCACCTCGTTCCCGCTGGTCATCGCCACGCCCCGCGCGATGCCTCCAGGCCCCGGTGGGGCGCAACCCGTGCCCACCCTGTCGCAGTGGGGCGTGCTGCTGCTGAGCGCGCTGGTACTGCTGGCAGTCGTTCGCCGCCGTGCCATCCACTCCTGATTCGATAGCTGCCAGCGCCTTTCCAGAAAAGCGCTGGAGCCACTTTTGACCACAAAAAAGAGGATCTCACCCCCATGCACTCACCCACCCACCACCACCGCAGAGCCCTGCGGCGCCTGCTGCATGCCAGCGCGCTGTGCCTGGGCATGGCCGCCGCCCATGCGGGCTGGACCCCCATCGCGCCCATGGACGAGGCCCGCACGCTGCACACCGCAACCCGGCTGGCCGATTCCACCGTGCTGGTGGCGGGCGGCGACACCGGCAACGTGGATGGCGGAAACAACCCCATCGCCCTCGCCACCACCCGCCTGTACAACCCCGCGGCCAACACCTGGAGCAGCGGCCCCGACCTGCCCAGCCCCCGTTTCGGCCACACCGCCACCCCGCTGCCCGGCGGCAATGTGCTGCTGGTCGGCGGGCGGGAGGCCGGCCCGGTGAACAGCGCCAACGCCAACAGCCTCCTCTACAACCCCCTGACCAACACCTTCGCCGCCAGCACGGGCCAGCTGACGCTGCGCCGCTCCCACCACACCGCCACGCTGCTGCCCAATGGCACCGTGCTCGTGGTGGGCGGCCGGGGCATCGCGGGGCAGGAGGCGCTGTCCTCCGTGGAAATCTTCGACCCCGTCACCGGCACCTGGTCCAGCGGCATCGACCTGCCCGCCCGCAGGCGCGAGCACACCGCCACGCTGCTGCCCGATGGCCGCGTGCTGGTGGTGGGCGGCTACGACAACGGCAACATCGCCGCCCAAAGCGCCTACCTGCGCGACCCCGCCACGGGCGCATGGACGGAGGTGCCCGTGCCCGCCCTGAACACCTTCTACCGTGCGCGGCACACCGCCACGCTGTTGCCCGATGGCCGGGTGCTGGTGGCAGGCGGCAACAGCCACGTCACGACCACCCTGGTGTTCAACCCCGCCGACAGCACCTGGGCGGCGGGCCCGAATCTCCCCGCTTTCGAGTTCGGCGGCAACAGCGCCACCCTGCTGCCTGGTGTCCCTGGCAACGTGCTGGTGGCAGGGGGCGACAGCGCGGGTGGCGCCAGCGTCATCGCCTCGACAGTCTCCTTTGCCTCCGGCCCGGGTCAAGCCACCCGGCAGCCCGACTTGGTCACCGCCCGCCGGGGCCACACCGCGACCCTGCTTGCTGGCGGCCAGGTGCTGGTGCTGGGCGGGGAAACCACTGGCGACGCCGTCACGAACACCGGCGAGCTGTACACCCACACCGCCCCCCTGCCCCCCGCCAACGTCACCGCCCAGCCCGGCAACACCCAGGTCACCGTGCGCTGGCAAGCCCCCGCAGGCACCGGAACCACGCCCGCCCACTACACCGTCACCGCCCAGCCCGGCGGCCGCACCTGCACCGCCAACTACCCCGCGACCAGCTGCACCGTGACGGGGCTGACCAACGGCACGCCCTACACCTTCACCGTTGTCGCTTCCGCCCTGGGCGGCATCGACTCGGCCCCCTCGGCGCCGCCCGCCGCCGCCACGCCCAGCGCGGCGGCCCCCGGCGGGCCGGGCAACGCACAGGCCGTGCCCACGCTGTCGCAGTGGGGCGTGCTGCTGCTCAGCGCGCTGATGCTGCTCGCAGGCGTGCGCCTCCGCGCTGTGGGCTCCTGATTCGATAGCTGCCAGCGCAGCCCCGACAAGCGCCGGCAGGGTTTCACAGGCCAGCAGCAGGGCGCCGGCAATTGCCAGCCCCCCTCACGCACAGGGGCGGCCGTGGCCACCGCGCAGAGCACGCCCGGAGGCTTGGCCAACCACCGCCGGTGTCGAGCAGACCCGCACTGGCCAGGCAGACCGGGCTCCCTGTGGGCTCTCTGTGAGCGCCTTTTCTTTTGCCTGGAGGGAAGCGGGTGTGCAAGCAGCCGCAAATCTGCGCGGATCCCGCTCAAGAGGGCTGGGAGGGAAAGACGGTCAACCAACCGATCAGCGGTCAAGCGCTGGCCGAGAGGACCGGGGTGGAGTGCTTGCCAAAGGTGCCGCCCGGCACCGAGCGACGGCGCTCCGGGTGTCTGCGCTATAACTCGGCTTTCCCCATCTCTTTGCATCGAGAGCCACCACCATGAACCGCGCCGAACTCGTTGACATCCTGGCCTCCAGGAACAACCTGTCCAAGACCGCTGCCAATGCGGTGCTGGAAACCCTGATCGAAGCCGTCCAGACTGCCGTCAAGAGGGGCGACGCCGTTCAACTGGTGGACTTTGGCACCTTCAAGTCCGCCAAGCGCGCTGCGCGCACGGGCAAGAACCCATCGACCGGCGCGGCGCTGAAGATCCCTGCCAGCACGGTGCCCAAGTTCGTGCCCGGCGCCAGGTTCAAGGCGGTGGTGGATCCCAGGGCGGCCCAGCGCAAGGCTGAAAAGGCGGGCAAGTAAGCCTGCGTCCGTCGCGCTGGCCCATGGCCGGCGCGGTCCTGTCTCTTCAGACGCCAGGAGTTTTGCGCGCAGTGCGCGCAACCCTTGCGCTTCCTTGTGTTGTGTGTCGAGACGACCGGACTCCTTCCATCCTGTGCCCCTTCCCATGAAGCTTTCCGCATTCCAGTCCATCCGGCGCGAGACCGCAGGTCTTTGGCTGGGGGTGCTGGGCGTGGCGTTTTTTGGCATCACGCTGCCCGCCACGCGCCTGGCCACCGGCACGGTCGATGCGCCGCAGCTGTCCCCCTGGTTCGTGACGCTGGGGCGCGCCGCGCTTGCGGGCATGCTGTCCGTCCTGTTTCTCGCGCTCACCAGGCCGCCCTTGCCCACCCGGGTTCAGTGGAAGCCGCTCGGGATGGCCGTGCTGGGGAACCTGCTGGGATATCCCTTGCTGCTGGCCTATGCCCTGCGCACCGTGACGGCTGGCCATGCGGCAGTGATCACGGCCCTGCTGCCCCTGGTCACCTCGGTGTGTGCCGCCTTGGTGCTGCGCCAGCGCGCGCGCCCGGGGTTCTGGGTTTGTGCCTTGCTGGGCAGTGCGCTGGTGGTGGCGTTCTCGGCGCTGCGGGCGCACAGTGCTGGCGGCCATGGGTTGGGCTTCGAGGTCGCGGATCTGCTCCTGGTCGGGGGCGTCATTGCCGCCTCCGTGGGGTATGTCTACGGGGCGCAGGTGACTCCTGCACTGGGTGCCGAGCGTGTGATCTGCTGGGTGTGCGTGATGGCCCTGCCGGTGACGTTGCCCGCCACTTTCCTGTTGTGGCCCGCGCAATCCGTGTCGGCGACTGCGTGGGCGGGATTCGTCTATGTGGGAGTGTTTTCCATGTGGGCCGGGTTCTTTGCCTGGTACCGCGGCTTGGCGCTGGGGGGTGCGCTGCGCGTGGGCCAGGTACAGCTCTTGCAGCCGTTCTTTGCCATTGCGGCATCCATACCGCTGCTCGGTGAACCGGTGGATGCCACCACGCTCGGGTTTGCGCTGGCGGTGGTGGCGACCGTGGTGGTGGGGCGAAGGTTTGCGTGACACGGTCGCTGCCAGATGCGTCCCGGGCCGCCGGTGCAAGCCGGTCATGTCGTCAGTGTCGCGCCCTGCGGGGTGCGTGCAGATCACGTACCATCCGCCCATGAATTCCTTCTCGAACGCATTCCGGGCCGAAGTCGTGCGCATGGCGCGCAAGGAGCTCAAGCCTGAGTTGCAGAGCATGCGCAAGGCGATCACGAACCACCGCTCGGAGATCGCTGCCCTGAAACGCGAAGTCAAGTCGCTCGCTTCGCAGCTCAAGGCTGCGAAGCGTCAGCCCCCCGTGGCGGAAGAAACCCCGCCTGTTGCCAAGAAGGCCATCGCACAGGGGTCGAAGGCGGAGTTCCACCCCGAGGTCGTCCGGCAGATGCGCGCCGCATTGGGCATCACCCAGGCGCAGATGGCGCAGTTGCTCGGTGCCTCGCAGTTGTCCGTGAGCCGGTGGGAGTCGGGCAAGGCGCGTCCTCGGGCTGCGCAGCTGGCGCGCATTGACGACCTCCGGAGCATGGGGCCGAAAAATGCCCGGCGAAAACTGGGGCACGCCTGAAGTCAGTCGAGAACCTGCCTCAGCGCACGGTCTCCGTCTCCACCACCATGTCCAGCACGTAGGCGTAGGCCGATGCATCGGCCGGCACGTTCTGGCGCTTGAACCGGTTCACGCGCAGCACCGTGCGGGTGCCGCTCTCGTGGGCAAAGCCCTGGATCTCGTCGTAAAACAGGCTCCATGGGCCTTCCGACTGCTTCACGCCGTCAGCGGAATAGCGGATCTCACGCACGCGCAGGCATTGAGCGCCCTTCATCACGCCGTGGCTGCAGGCCGCCCGCTGGGGCGCGACCTCCAGGAACAGTCGTTCGCCTGCGCTGCCGTACAGTGTCTGCGGCGTGGGCGTGCCCGCCAGTTCCCAGCGGCTGCCGTCGCCAAAGTGCAGGACCATGCGCGGCTGTGATGCCCCGCCGGGCAGCAGATCCAGGCGCTGGGCACCCGGCAGCTGGGCCAGCACCTGCTGCTCCAGGGCCATCAGCGCGCTGTCGGGGCAGGCGCGCAGCGTGCTGGTGGGCCGCGCCAGCTGGATGCGATGGCCGTCGAGCTGGTATGCGGCTCCCACGGCATTGCAGAGGTTGCGCACCAGAAGCTGCCCCTTGTCGAACTGCAGCCGGACGGGCGCGCGGCCGTCCAGGCGCCAGTGGGCGGCCGCCCGCCCCTGGCTGTCCACCGCGGACGTCACATCCCACACATGGGACTGCACTGCGCCCGGCAGGCTGGCAGGCGGAAAAGGCTCTGGCATGGGTGCTTTTGGAGGTGGTGCAACCGTGGCACACGCCGACAGCAGCAGGGCTGCAGCGAAGGTGGTCGCAGCCCGAAGGGGTAGCCAGGGGTGATCAAGTTTCGTTGTCATTGCAAAGGGTTGATTTCTGATGGGTGGAGTGCCCGCACACAAGCTGCGGGGCCGTGAACAGGGGCCATGCCAAGGGGGCGGCAAAGTGCTTTCGATGCCCGCGCTTCCAATTGGTTCACGCCGGGGGGTGTCACGGCTTGCATGGCTTTGACCTTGTGGGCATCGGGAACACCTTTCGCGCCGCCCTGGCGCTGCTGCCAGCCGCCCGTCGCTTGACGGTCGGCCACGCCGACTCCTGGGCCCCACAACTTGCGCCAGGTGGCCAAGCCGGTGGGTGCCGCGTTATGCTTACCCATCAATCGCCGAGGTCTGAGATGCGAAGCCTGAGCTCCTGGTCGTCGGAAAATCTGCCTGAATCCATGCGGTTGCGGGGCTGGCGCGATGCGCTGCATGCCGAAGTGCTGGAGATGGACGCCTTGCCGCTGCAGCGAGACGGTTTCTTCGGCAGCATTGAGCGCTGCACGCTTCACTGCATCCTGCCGCACCAAGCACGGGGTGCGCCGCAGAAGGTCCTGCGCTCCGCCGCAGAGATAGCCCGCGGCCCGCGCAATGCCTACTACCTGCTATCGCAGCCCCAGCTTCCATGGCGCGCCGTACACGTGGGCCGCACGAGCATTTTGCAGCCCGGGGATTCCATCCTCATCGACTCTCGCGAACCCTACGAGTTCGACTTTGGCGCTGGCCTGGACGACCTGTCGGTCGAACTGCCCATTGATTGGGTTGAGCGGTGGCTGCCCGAGCCTTCGCGGCTCATTGGACGCCCGCTGCGGGGCGACGCTGGCTGGGGACTGGCGCTGCGTGGCATCAAGGAAGCGTTGGTCCCTCGCGGCCTTGTGGATCGACCCTGCTCCCAGGACGAGTTGATCGAAGACCAGTTGGGAGGACTGCTGTCACTGCTGGACGATGTCGATGGTGCGCAGCGCCCCGCCATGCAGGTGGCCTACGAACGGTCCCTCCAGGTCATGCGCGCCCGTTTCATGCAGCCTGGGCTGACAGCGGCAGAGGTTGCAGCCGATGCCGGCTTGTCGCTGCGCACGCTGCACCGGGCGATGGCCGCGCAAGGCCAGGGATACCTGTCCACGCTCATGACCCTGCGCGTGGAGGCGGCAGCGGGCTTGCTCGCTCAGCCGCGGTTTCGCCGGCTGGGGGTGGGCGAGATTGGCCGGCGCTGCGGCTTCACCGATGCGTCGCATTTCGCTCGCCAGTTCCATCGGCAACGCCAGATGACGCCACAGGCTTTCCGGGCGCATGCATTGCGCTGACAAGGCAAGCCGTCGCTGGCACATGGCGGCCAGAGACCTGGCGTGATACGGCCAGCCGCAGCGCACTTCGTTTCCTAGACTTTCCTCGCTGACGCCCGCAATGCTGCGGCGTTGAAGCGAGTGACCAAAAATTCCCAGGAGACAACATGAACATGAAAAATGCGCTCGACGAAATTCTTGCCGACGGCGTGAAACGAGGTCACGCACCGGGCGTACTGGCTCTCGTAGCCGATCGGGACGGCATCCTGTACGAAGGAAGCGCCGGTGAGCGCCAGTTGGGAGGCGGTGCGGCCATGGGCCCCGACACGGTGTTGTGGATTGCTTCAATGACCAAAGCGATTACTTCGGTAGCCGCCATTCAGTGCGTCGAGCGCGGCCTGCTGGACCTCGATGCGCCAGCTTCCCGTGTGGTACCTGCCATTGGCGCGCTGGGGGTGTTGACCGGTTTTGACGCGCAAGGGCAACCGATCACCCGCCCGCCGAAGCGCCCGATCACGCTGCGGCATCTGCTTTCGCACAATTCCGGCTGCAGCTACGAGATCTGGAACCCCGACATGCAAAAAGTGCAGGCGGCGCTCGGCATCCCCGGAACCATCGACTGCCGCTTGAAGGCGCTGGAACTGCCTCTGGTGGCCGACCCGGGCGAGCGTTGGGAGTACGGCATAGGCATCGACTGGGCCGGCCGCATGGTCGAGGCCGTGACCGGCCTCACGCTGGGTGAGTTCATGCACCAGAACCTCTGGGGGCCGCTGGGCATGACCAGCACGGGCTTCCATATCACGCCCGACATGCGCCAGCGCCTTGCCGGCGTACACCTGCGCGGCGAAGACGGCGCCTTTGCCCCCTTCCCTTTCGAGATCACTCAGGAGCCCGAGTTCCACATGGGAGGTGGCGCGCTCTACAGCACCGCAGGCGACTATGCCCGCTTCATGCGCATGGTGCTCAACCTCGGCCAACTAGACGGCGAGCGTGTACTGAAGCCGGAGACGGTGGTCAGCCACCTGATGCTCAACCAGATCGGCAACGCGCGGGTGAGCCTGCTCAAGGCTGCCATCGCGCTGACCGCCGACGCGGAGTTCTTCCCGGGCCTGCGAAAAACCTGGAGCTTGGCATTCCAGATCAATGAAGAGGAAGCCCCTACGGGCCGCCCCGCAGGCAGCCTCTCGTGGGCCGGCCTGGCCAACAGTTTCTTCTGGATCGATCCGCACACCGGCATCGCCGGACTGCTGGCGACCCAGACCTTCCCTTTCGCGGATGCAAGGGTCATGGATCTGTTGTACGCCTACGAGAAAGGCGTCTACGACGCCCTGCGCCGGACAAGGAAGGGATAACGGACAAGGTCGTACCGCCAGCGCCACTCAACGGTGGCGCTGGCCAAGTAGGCAAACAGCAAACAGGAAATGCATGCCGCCGTTGGGAAGGAGCAAGGAGCAGGCGGTATGCACCAGGCCGAAACTGAAAAATCCACCCCTGCCGACGAGCCGCCGAGGCCAAGTCTTCGGCTGTGTTTTTTTTGGGTCAGCCCTCAATGGCAGCCACCGGGAAAAGCAGCCCGTGGACTGCCGGGCTTTCACGACCGCACCCCACCTGCAGCAGGCCGATCTCACCTTTGCAGGTGTCTTGAGAGCGCTCAGGACTGGCGGTTGACTGCAACGATGCGGTACACGCAACGCGTCGCGCCCGCCAACAGATGTTGCTCACGACTGACTCGGGCATCCGCACCAGCGACTTCCTGGAATAGCTGCAGTTCCGAACGGCAAAAACCCTGGCAGGTGCGCGCGGCGATGCAGATCGGGCAGTGGTCCTCGATCAACAGCCAGCTGCTCCGGTCACGTTCGACACGCGCCATGTAGCCTTCTTCGGTACGAACGGTGGCGAGCTGTTCAAGCCGCTCCTTCAGGGTCCGGCCTTTGCAGACCTGCAAATACGTGGCCCGCGCCTCGGCTTCGCGCTGCGCGATCAGACGGTCCATCCCTTCTTCGCCAAACAACGCGCGCACCGACCCGATCATCTGTACGGCCAGCTGCGCATGCGTGTCCGGGAACCGGCCATTGCCGGCCTCGGTCAGCACCCAGTTCTGGCGCGGGCGCCCCACGCCAGGCAGCGCTTCCTGCCGCCCCTCGATCCATCCTGACGCCACCAGTTTCTGGACTTGCTGCCGGGCCGCCTCCGGCGTCAGGTCCATCGCCGTCGCAAGCATGGCAGTGGATGCGGCGCCCTTGGACTTGATGAAAAAAAGGATGCGATCCGCCGTCGGCAGGTCTGCCTTATTTTCAAAGTTTTTACTTGTATAAAGCATGGCACCCACTTAATATGCAAGGAATGACTTGGATTTTAAGCCATCCCGTTTTCCCCTCTCCGTGAATCCATGAGTTCTCCTGTGTCCCCTTCCCTTTCTCCTGCTGTTTCAACGGCCACCTGGAGTGACTTGTTCACCGGCACGAATGGCTGGCTCGCCCTGGCCCTCACCGGTGGCGTGGCGCTGCATGCGGTCAACGTGCACATCGTGACCACTGTATTGCCGTCGGTGGTCCGGGACATCGGAGGGCTGGACTGGTACGCCTGGAGCACCACTCTCTTTGTGGTGGCCTCCATCCTGGGGGCCGTGCTGTCGGTTCGGCTGCTCGGTGTGGCGGGGCCCCGCGACGCCTGCATGGCGGCGTTGGCGGTGTTCGCGCTCGGCTCGGCCATCTGCGCCGGTGCGCCGTCCATGCCGTGGATGCTGGCCGGGCGCAGCGTGCAGGGCCTGGGAGGCGGCACACTGGCCGCGTTGAGCTATGCGCTGATACGGATCGTTTTCGCGCCTGCGCTGTGGCCGCGCGCGGTGGCCCTGGTGTCCGGCATGTGGGGCGTGGCCACCCTGTGCGGGCCGGCCGTGGGCGGCCTGTTCGCGCAGGCGGGACATTGGCGATGGGCGTTCTGGACCCTGTTACCCGTGGCGCTGCTACAGGCGCTGCTGGCCGCCCTGAAGCTGCGTCCTGCACGCACCCAGGCCGCGGCCGTCCCTGCGCAGGCGGGCATCCCTTTGGCCCAGGTCGTGTTGCTGATGGCATCGGTGATGGTAGTCGCCGTGGGCGGCCTCTCGTCGGCACTGATGGTGCAGGGGGCGGGTGTCGCAGCGGGGCTGGCGTTGGGCGCCGCGGCGATTGCATGGGATCGCCGGGCATCCGTGCGCTTGCTGCCTTCGGGCGCCACGCGGCTGCGCTCACCTTTGGGAGCGGTCTATGCGAGCATCGCCTTGCTGCTGATCGGCACCACCACCGAGATCTTCGTGCCCTACTTTCTGCAGGTGCTGCAGGGCCTGACGCCACTGGCCGCGGGCTACCTCACCGCCGCCATGGCAGCCGGCTGGAGTGTGAGCTCGCTGGTGTCTTCGGGATGTACCGGAGCCCGCGCCGAGCGCCTGCTGCGCGCGGGACCGATGCTGTGCGCGGCTGCCCTGCTGGCCCTGGCGGTGCTGGTGCCTGCCGGCGCCGGTCTGCCGGCGAGCGCAGGAATGGCGCTTTGCGGTGTGGCGTTGGCAGGCGTCGGCGCCGGCGTGGGCATGGGCTGGCCGCACCTGGTCACCCGCCTGCTGACACTCGCTCCGCCCGGTGAAACCGACACGGCGTCGGCCGCCATCACGACGGTACAGCTCTATGGCATGGCGATCGGGGCGGCGATGGCAGGGCTTGTAGCCAATGCAGCGGGGCTCACCCGCCCAGGAGGCGCGGCGGGCGCACAGTCTGCCGCGCTGTGGCTGTTCGCTACCTTCGCGCTGCCGCCCGCAGTGGCCATACTGCTGGCGCGCCGGATCACCCGTCGGCAAGGAATTTCGTGATGGGGGCCGGTATGTCACAGGAGCTGTTCCTGGCGGTCCATGCCTTGGGCCTGGCGATCTGGCTGTCCATCAGCGTCATCAACAACTGCCACGCGCTTGGCGGCTCTACAGCTGCCATCGGCGCAACGATGTCGATGGCGCCGCTGAAGCAGCAGCCCGCGATCGACACGCCACTCCTTTCACGGGCCATCGATTCGCCCGCCGTTCACCGACTCGCGCTGCTGTGGGTGCTGGCGCTGCAGACCGTGGCGGCAGCCGCGTGCTGGGCGGGCTGCTGGCAACTGCTCGCCGTGGGCGACCTGGTCACCGCCCGGCCCTGGCTGAACCTGGCATTGAGCACCTTCGCAGCGTTCTTGTTGTCCATGCATCTCGGGGGGCTGTGGTTCGGCTATTGGATCCGGCAACAGAGCCTGCAACTGACCCACATCGCCCTGCTGGTCTGGGTGGCTGCTGCCTTTGTTGTCTTCAATATGGCGTGGGCATAGGCGGGGCAGTACCACGTGCTCCGCCCATCGGTGCCGGAGAACTGGGAAAGGCTCCCCAACAGAGTACACGTCAGGAGCGGAGGCTGACTGGCGGCCTGAAGGACGTTGAAGCGGTCGGGTGCCGCCGCTGCCTGCAGCAACATTGGTGATGAATTCGCTCAACTGCCCGGCCGTTGTCTGCGCAGTCAACCAGTAAATCAACTCCATTTGCGATAGAAGAGACGGGCGCCCCTCCCTGTAAATGAGTAGCAGATTCGATGTCGACTCTCGTGCAGCAGAGATCGCTGATTTGTAGCCACCAGGCCGCATGTCGGCAGTGACCTGGATGCCCTGCAGAAAGGGCGCATTGGATTAGGAGGCATTCATTTGCTACACCGAAGTTTTCTGCGTTTGATCTCTTTTGCTGAAGATATGGCACGCCAATGGCCGCAATCAAAACAACAATTGATCCGACCGCCTGCATCCAACCCGACCACTCCGCCTTGGTCATGCATGTAGCCCATGAGTCGATCCATAGAAAGCAGTACTCCTGCGGCGGCTTGGCGACTACAGCCGCATCCCGGAGTGCCTTCATCAGTTGACTCGCATCCATCGCATCCCTCCAACTTTTGGAGGCGATGGTACCCGCCTCCCGAGCTCGCACTCAGCGCGTTTTTCAAATTCAGCCCCTATGAAATACGACGATTTTCTGCACTTCAAGGTGACGCTGCCCGCCGAAGAGGGGTTCTCATATGAACCCCACGAGGTAAGCCCGCTACTCAAGCCACACCAGGTGGTCATGGTCTGCTGGTCGTTCCTCGGCGGCCGGCACGCTGTTCGCCGCCTTCGGCCTGGGCGAGAGCGCGATGCAGCTGGAGATCGCGCGCTTCACCCGCACCACGGCTGCGGTATGGGCCTGATCATCATCGTTCTGGGCGTGCGGCAGCAGTTCATTCGCGACGCGGCCATGCTGGGCATGACGGTCACGTTCGTGCGCCGCATTGCACGGATTCTGAGGGCATCTACCTCACCAACTACAAGAGCGTGCTGGACGGCAAGCTAGACCTGCGCGCCTTCGGCGTGTCAGTCTGTTCGACACGCTGGAACTCGAAGCGGCGTGACCGCTTGCTGTCAGGGTTTAAACAGGGATGTGGCCAGCGCAACGATCAATGAAAGCACTGCGATGAACAACGCCCAGAAAGCCACAACAGTCTGGCGCTCGGCGGCGATGGCCTGCCGCTCTGCGATGCCTTCAGGAGTGAGCCTCCTGGCGACGCGGACCTCAAGCTCGGCTTTCTTCAGCACGCGCTTGGCCAAGTATCTGTGTCGCCAGTCAGGGAAGTCGCCCCGCGCAATTGCCTTGCTCAAGTGCTGCGCGAACTCAGCGGGATCGCTGTAGAACCCGTTCATAAAAGCCACATCGTTCTGATCCATCGCCCCTCCAAAGTTCAGCGGCACCACCGCCGCCGAGGCGACCGTAGTTCCCTCTCAAGCCCGCGTCAAGCGGGCTTTTCTATTTTTTAGACATCCGATGCTCTCCCCTCAATTCATCCTGGCGTTGTCCGCCAGGTTGGTCATCGACCTGTTCGCCAGCGGCGGCGGCGCGTCCACAGGCATCGAGCAGGCCCTCGGCCGCCATGTTGATGTCGCGATCAACCACGATGCCGACGCCATCGACATGCACGAGGTCAACCATCCGCAGACCCGGCACTACCGGGAAGACATTCGCAGGGTAGATCCCCTGGCTGTCACACGCGGCGAGCTGGTGGGTCTGCTGCATGCATCCCCAGACTGCACGCACCACAGCCAGGCGCTGGGCGGCCAGCCGCGCTCGCAGGAGATCCGCTCTCTGGCATGGATGGTGCACCGCTGGGCGGGCAAGACCCGCCCCGATGTCATCACGCTGGAAAACGTCGAGCAGATGCTGCAGTGGTCCCCGCTGATTGCCAAGCGCTGCCCCGCCACAGGCCGGGTCATCACGCTGGACAAGACGAAGGACGCGGCCGGCAAGACCACGTACAGGGTGGCCGCCCCCGGCGAGGTGGTGCACCGCAACAACCAGTTCCTGGTACCCGACCCCAGGCGCAAGGGCAAGAACTGGGAGCACTTTGTGGCCGGCCTGCGCGCCATGGGCTACAAGGTCGAGTGGCGGGTGATCTGCAACGCCAAGGTGGGCTGCCGCAGCACGCGCACCCGGCTCTACATGATCGCGCGATGCGATGGCCTGCCTATCGTGGCCCGAGCAGACCCACGCCAAGAAGCCCACGGGCAAGCTCAAGGCCTACCGACAGGCCGCCGAGTGCATCGACTGGAGCATCCCCGGCACCAGCATCTTCGGCCGCAAGAAAGCTGGCCGAGGCCACCATGCGGCGCATCGCCTGCGGCATGAAGAAATTCGTGCTGGAGAGCCCAGACCCGTTCATCGTCGAGGGCGCGGCCCGCACGTTGATCCAGATGGGATATGGCGAACGCAAGGGCCAGGCCCCGCGCGTTCTCGATACCCTGGGGCCGCTGGGCACCATCACCGCGGGCGGCCAGAAATTCGCCACCGCCTCCGTCTATCTGGTGCAGGCCGGCCACGGCGAGGGCCAGGGCGACAGCAAGCGCCGCAGCTACGGCGTGAACGATGTCACCGGGCCCGTGGGCACCGTCACCGCGAGCGGAGGCGGCCAGAGCTTGGCTACAGCCTTCATGGTGCAGGCCAACGGCGGCCACAACACCGTGCACGCCCGCGACCTGCGCGACGGGGTGTCCACAGTCACCACCAGCGGCAGCCAGCAGCAGCTCGCCGTGGCCCACCTCACAACGCTGCGCAAGCACAGCGTCGGCCGCGATGCGCGAGATCCGGTGCCCGTGGTCTCCGCCGGCGGCGAGCACCACGCCCTGGTGCAGTACGAGCTGAGCAAGGAAGACGAGGCAGGCGCCCTGCTGCGCCGCGTTCCTCATGCGCTACCACGCCAGCGGCGGCCAGTGGGCCGACCTGCGCGACCCCATGACCACCATCACGACGCACGACCGTCTGGCGCTGGTGACCGTGTGGTACCGGGGCGAGCCCTGGGTGATCGTGGACATCACGCTGCGCATGCTGGTGCCGCGCGAGCTCTACAACGCCCAGGACTTCCCGCCCGACTACGTGATCGACCGCACATCCAGCGGCAAGAAGCTCACGAAGACAGCCCAGGTGCGGATGGCCGGGAACAGCGTCAGCCCGCTGCCCATGCGGCTGATCGTGAGCCTGAACTACCAGGAAGCAGCCGAGGAAGTAATGAGCAAGGCTGCTTGACAAAGACAGACATCAATCAGGCTTTTTTCCGCAGATTCACGATCCACGCCGTGAAGACGAGCAACGCAGACATGAGCAACAAACCACTTTCAGTGGTTGTCGGGATCGAAGCTGGAGTGCTTATTGCCTGTTCCTCGACCTTCAATGCGTATTCATCAGTATCAAGGGCCCAAGTCGCACCTGAGTTACTCGTTATGTACGCTGTGGTTGGACCCGGGCCCACGGCCCAGCGGTAAATATCTCCCGCTGCTTGCGACTTCGCAACAACCCAAATGGCATTGCCCGCAGTGAAGGATTTGCTACCTTGAAACCGAACATTGGCCATAGTGCTGGTGACCGGATCAATGGCAGTGAATCCGCTGCAGTCTGCAAAGTTGGGGATTGTCCCGCCGGGGCCATCAGAGCAGACCTGTACACCAAAGGTGCTCCCTGATCCTGACTGCAGCGAGATCAGGAGAGTTACTAAATTAACAGTGACATTGGTGGCGGGGTTAGCGATACGGTAGGCCGTCTGTTGCGTGGCGGTGATACCGCTGTACCACCCCGGGCTAGCGGAAGCGAGTGTGTCATGAAGCACCACTGGAGCAGCTTGGACAGAAATTGACGTGCTTGAGAGAAGGAGTGCTCCGATGCACCTCCATTTTTTGATGAGCATTTCAGGTCACATTTGATTGCAAAGCCCGCAATCCTATTCGGGTCTTCCCCCGATGCAACAAAAAAATGCACAGCCTGTGCATTCCTCAAAACCCGCCCCGCTCATGCGGGGTTTTTCATTTCTGGAGTCGTCGATGCAATACATCCTCACCCAAGCCGAATACGACGCGCTGCGCGCCGAGCAAATGGTCAACCTGACTGCTAGCAAAGACGAGCTGCAGAAATTGTGCACCACCGCAGCCAAACACATTCCAGTGAGCCTCCCTTGGGCCCCTCGTAGAGCGCCAGTACCTTGGGGTTGCATCCTCGACCCGGCAACCCAGCCCGTTTACTGCGATGAATGCCCGGCCCAAGCCATCTGTCCGCACGACGGCAAGGAATGGAGCCAGTGAGCCCACCCGACTGGCACGCCGCAGACCGCGCCTACCAGCTCCACCACGCAACCTGCCCCACCTGCCGCGCCGCTGGCACTGCCCCTGGATCAAGGGAGCGGTGCCCGGCGGGTCAAGGGCTGTGGGCCACGTATCAACAGGCGGGAGATCCGCCGCACTTCACCTGGCTGCGGAAGCGGCAGGGAGGAAAGAAACCATGAGCACACACCTGAAGGCCTATGTTGTGCACGAGGACGACGAGGGGAATTGCGCAGTTGTTTTCGCTACCAACGGGGCAACAGCGCGCCGCGATGGTGCCAACGAACTGAACCTGACATTTGAAGAAGTCGAATCCTGCTGCCGAGAACCGGCACTCGATCAGTATGCCCCTGGGCCAGTACCAATGCACGCCACCCTGGCGATCGGCTGGTGGCATGAGTGTGGGAACTGCCATTGCCGTTTCGATCAGGACGAGCGCCACGAATGCGACGACGAGCGCGAGGATGCATTTGAACCAGTACAAAGCGAGACCCGCTCCACCTACTGTAGCCCCGCATGCATGATGGCCGACTGGGCTAAGAGCCGGGCAAGGCAAAACATAGAGCATGCGGCCATTGAGGCGGCTCTGACCCGCTGGCCAGCGGCCACCAGCGCCGTCGGCGGTGAGTGCAACAAAGCATGGCCAAGCCGTGAGCGCGAGATTTATGCACAGTTCACCGTGCCGGGCCTGCGGTTCCCAGTGCGCTGGACGCTTGGCGAGAAAGTGGTGCATGTGTCGCCGTGCGATGCCGAGGCGTTCCAACGCCTCGGAGGCATCACCCCATGAAGATCATCCACATCTCCTATGGCGGCCCCGACCGCAAGATCCGCGACGCCAGCGGCAAGGAATGGAAGTTCGAGATGCACCCACGTTTCGGACCCGCGGCGCTTGACCACCAGGGAGAGCACGCTGACAGCCAGCCGGCGCCTCGCTCACCCTTCTGGTCTGCAGTCACCCTTTGGACCCAGCAGGGCGGCGTCATCGGTCCCGATGGTTTCTGCATCTGGAAGCCCGAACCGGCATTCGAGCTGGCGCACCTCGGCGGACGGAACTATGCAATCGCCGGGTCAGCCCTGGCTGAAAAGTATCGGAGATTCACACCATGACCAGCACCAAAAAGCAGGCAAACAACGACACACGTTTTGTTACAGAACCCGCGCTGGATGGCAGCACAGTCGCGCCCCAACCCGAATGGATTCTGGCCTCCAAGTACCAGGACCTGACGGGCGTCACCCGTGAAACGGTGAAGCAGCGCAAGAAGAGCGGGGTCTGGAAAGAGGGGCAACAGGTTGCTGTTGTCGCCAGGCGCCTTTACGTCAACATCAAAGCAGCCGACCAGTGGATAAACGACCAACTCCCCCAACCCCGCCGGGCGTAAAAATTCGGCCATTCGTGGCCGGTGACCGCCTGCAGATCGCATTCACGCTTGATGGAGTGCAGTGCCGCGAGCTGCTCCCACCCTGCCCCATCAACAAGTCGAGCATCCAGCGCGCAGCGTCATTGCGCGAAGAGATCAGGCGCAAGATCGACGAAGGGGCATTCGTCTATGCCGACTACTTCCCCGACAGTCCACGCGCCGCGGCCCCCAAGAGGGACAGCACACTCATGGAGCGACTGCTGAGAAAGCAGCTCGAAACCTACGAGCGCCAGGTCGCCAACAGCCAGCTCTCCCCCTCCACCTACGGTGGCTACAAAAAGGCCCTCACCGGGGAACGCATGCGCCGCTGGCATGGCCTGCAGGTACGAGATGTCACGCCGAGCATGCTGCGCGAGTGGGTAGCAGAAATGGACTGCACCAGCAAGGCTATCCGGAACACCCTCACCCCCCTGCGCAGCGTTTTCGAGGACGCGCTGAACGATGAGCTGATCGACTTCAACCCGTTCGACCGCGTGGCCCTGACGAAGCTCATCCGCCAGACAGCCAAGGCCAGCGACTACGTGGTCAGCCCGTTCACATCCACGGAGCGGGCAGCATTGCTGGAGGCGTGCCGCCCGGACGAACGACCAATGCTGCAGTTCTGGTTTGGAACAGGCCTGCGCCCCGGAGAGCTGCAAGCGCTGGAATGGCGGCACATCCACTGGGACCGGTGCATTGCCCGCATCGAGCAGAACCAGGTGGCCGGCGTCATCAAGGCGCCCAAGACCACCGCGGGCATCCGCGATGTGGACCTGGACGCCAGCGCGATTGCCGCCCTGAAAGCCCAGCGCCCGCTCTCCGAAGCCAAAGGCCAGCGCATCTGGTTGAATCCCAGGGACGGGAAACCCTGGTCCACCGACGCCCAGGTGCGAAAGACATTCTGGCTGCCGGTGTGCACCCGATCCGGCGTGGAGTACCGCAACCCCTACCAGCTCCGACACACCTACGCCTCCACGCTTTTGACGGCCGGGCAAAACCCCTGGTATGTTGCCGCCCAGCTCGGGCACGAAGACGTGGAGATGGTTTTTCGAACCTACGGGCGATTCATTCTGGAGGACTACCAGAAGCCCAAGCCTGAATTGCGCATTGTGGGAAGTTCCAGATCGGTGTGAATTCGGTGTGATTTCGGTGTGAATTTCAGCACCCCGCCAGACACTTCCGGGCAAAGAAAAACCGCCACAGACTGGGGTTTCCAGTGTGTGGCGGTGTCTTGTATGGGCTGGCGTCTACTGAATGAAAGCTTTAAACCCGCATGAAATCTGGATTTCGCTTTTTTATTTTTTGAATTGTTCCCCCGTTTGTTCCCCCACTGTGTTCACCATAAGCTGCCGCGTGAAAACTGTGGATGGAGACGGGCCCATGACCGATCAATTTGGGCAACCCAAGATGCCATCACCACATCGTCAGCGAGCTCTACATTGCTCCATCGGCTACAGACCATCCACACGCCGCGCTATCCAGTTCCGTACTGCCTTGGCTGACCATGAGGTCGCACGCTGACCGATCTTGATAGAACCCGGAAACTGCCCTCGCGCCATTTGGTCGTAGAGGGCCGAGCGGCACATCCCCGTCAAGCGCAGCACCTCTGGCAACCGCAACAGGCGGTCTTCGTCGCCTCCATCTTCCAAAGGCGGCCTTCGCATCGACTCACCACTATCCAGCAGCGACAACGCCTGCCTCATAAACTGGGCAGCACGGTCGGTTATTTCTCTATCGACAGCCTCCCGTTGGTTCCCGCGATTCTTGCGATTCTGTGCGGCTGGTCTCATATGGCTCCCTTTCCGATCCTGCGACACCTGTCGCCGATTCCGTAGAGTGCCAGGGACATCCGACCCATTCCATCCATACAAGCGCAGCCCAGCGCACCAGGGCAAATACTCCTATGGCTGTTCATCCGGCGGGATTTCTCCGTGATCCCGAAGCGGGGCAACTCCAGCCTCCCACACCCATTCGGATACACAACCTATTGAGACACGACATCCAAGCGCGCTCGGCCCCCTCTTCTACCTCACGGCGGCATCCCACCGAGTGTTCGGGCCGCCTGCTCAAGCCCGCCCAGGATGGCGTCAAGAACACGCGGTGAGAAGTCCTGTGGCAATTCGGCTTGCACCTCGGCGATGGCCGCTGGAGTCCGGGCAAGGATTTCTTCGATGATCGGCTCGGCGGTCGAGGCATAGCCGACCTTCTGCACGGTGCTATTGAAGTGCCTTCGCTGGACACCTTGCATCTCGTAGTGCCGGTTCTTGCCGAGCAAGGCCATCGCCAACTTGATTTCATGTGGCGACCACTGGTTCGGAGCGTTGCCCAACACCGGATAAACCGACATTACGTCGTACAGCGGGGTCGACTGGAAACGCCCGCGTGGCAGAAGCTGGATACTGAAATTCTTGGCATGGCCATCGGGTGCTCGCAGCAACCAGAACAACACCTGAGCCGCCATCAGCGTTTTCATGTCGGCTTCGGCATTCACCGATTGCCGCAGTGTGCCAAACAACGCCTTGAGTCCAGGGCCGCCGTCGTTCTCATATTTGCGCAATGGCGAGCAGCCCTCGACCTGGCAAAAATCTTCCTGCGGCAGACGCATGAACCACTGCCCATTGGGTGCGATGCGCCTATCGAATCGCTCCACTACCAGCACGCGCTGTCCGCCAAAGGTCGCTATGCGGGCATCGGCCACCGGCAAGCCATAGGCCTTCAGCAGCCGCAAACACAGCCATTCGTTGTCGACGGACGTGCTGAAGTCCGCCTGTCGCCCTCCCATCAGGCCGAGCGGGAGCTTGAAGATGTGGCTCGTCGGCGTGGCACCACGCGGCACGAGCCATTGCCCGCCCCACCACAGGAAGGCCGTCTTCTCCTGCGCACCGGCCAGCGAGATGCGGAAATCGGCATCCGGGTCTCGGCCCGCAGCGAAGGCCTGCGGCGAAACGGTTTCGATCAGGTGCCGCTCGATAGCCTCCTCGGACAGGGGATCGCCCTCGACTCTATCGAAACCGGTGGGCACCTCGTCTTCATCCAGGATCTGGACGGCGCCTACGCAATCGCGCCCGATAGCCTTCAACAAATCGAACGGTTCGGTCGAGCCCGTCCGGAATCGCTCGGCCACGCGGCGACGGATCGGGTCACTGTCCGGAAGCAGGTTGTCGAAGTAGTTCGAGACCTTTTCGCCCTTGGCCGGCAGATTCTGCAGATTGAACGGCAGGGACAGGGACAGCGGCCGGCCGATATCAGCACCCATCCAGTCCGGGTCGTACTGCAGTTCCACCTCGCCGCGAGCGGGAATCGTCCACCGGCCCACGCGGACACCGTTGGTCCAGATAGACAAGCTGCGGCTATGCGATCGACGTCCCATCTCACCAATCCGTGGTCGGCGCCGTCGACACCGCAGCGCTACCCCGGGTCCCAACGGCCAGTTCAAGGCCCAGCGCGGCACACCATGCAAGAAGTTGCTCCACACTCAGTTCGTGGGCGTTGAGTTCCAGATGAGAAACCCGTGACTGGCTCAGGCCGATGCGGCTGGCCAGCGCCGACTGGGTCAACCCCTGCGCCTTGCGCGCGGCCTGCAGCATCGACCCCAGTTGGCCGGCAGTGACCAGCGGATGTGATGTCGTCGCCATGGCTGATACCTGAAATTCAGATAAACGGAAAATATCTCAAAAACAGATATTAGTCAAATATCTGACATTCAACTATTTCTTGGCATTGCACAATGCGCTTGGATGATGCAACCTGACGGATGCTCTCACTCGATTGGGCCCAAGCCATGCCTGGTCCATGGACATGATCAGCAAACTAACCCATAGGTCGCACTCTTTCAAATCAGGCGGAGCCACCCGCACGCTCCTCAGGGTGCCAGAGGAGTTCGTCAATCCCAACCACTGAAGCGCAACACAGCGAAGACATCGACGCTGACATCAACGAGAAATCTACACAGAGGAGGCACAAACCGGTGTATGCGATTCGCCCAACCGAGCAGCGGACCCACCAATCTAAAATACTGTTGTTTTTTCCAGTATTATCGAAAAAGTCGAACTGGTGGGACTCACCAGTTCACGATACTTGGCGCTAAAATCTAGCTTATGAAGACCACATCAAAACTTAGCGGAGGGATTCCGGCCCACTTTTCCGGGCATGAAACATTCCCCCTCCGTCAAATGTGGCTCAAAAAGGCCTTTGACGAATCAATCGAAAGAGGTCTCATCCGCAAATCTACGTTCTCTGATGAGAACGCGATCGCCTCCTTCGGGGTCGGCAAGAATATGGTCGCGTCCATCCGACATTGGGCCTTGGCATGCGGTGTAATGCGTGAGCTCCTCTGCCTGATCCGAATCCACACCCGGCGCCCGCATCTCCATCGGCTGCTGCGACTTTAAAATGGCCGGTCCGAGATCCCCCGGCAGAGGTGGCCCCAGCACCGGCGGCGCCGGCTTGCCCAGCCCCGCATAGTCCTTGGGCAATCGCTCCAGATCCTCGGTGCGCGCAATGCGGTCCACATTGAATAGTTCGGTCCCCGCCCCCCGGTCCCTCCGACTCGGACTCAAGGACCACAACGTAGCCCCGAGCACCGCCGCACTGAGCCCACCCACCAGCACCACCAGCGTTCGGCGATTGAGCCGCGTCACCGGCCGCGGCGAAGCCCGCAACGCCATGGCCTCGGGATCGGCCTTGGGCGCTGCCGTGTTCGACGCCTCCGGCATATTGCTCGTACCCATGTCAGTTCCTCCGCACCGAGCTCACGCCATCTGTGCGCTCGATCCGCACCACCTGGGCCTTGTCCCCGCCCAGCCGCAGCTCGGCCGCGCCGAAGAGCCGGTCCACCACGTAGTACGGCGCGCGGAACCGGTAGTTCACCAATTGCCCATCACCCTGCGGCCCGATCACGAACAGCGGCGGCAACTCACCCTGCGCAATACCACCGGGGAACTGGATATAGACCTTCTCCCCGTCGTCAAACGCCCGCAGCGGCTTCCAGGGTGGCGAATCCCCACTCACCGCATACCGGAACCGGATCTGCTCCAGCGTCATACCCGTTTCCACTGGGGCGCCCGCCTGCGCTTCCCGCGCCTGCTTCTGCAGTGCCAACATCCGGTCTTTGGGATAGTCCCAGGACACCGACGCCATCCAGGCCTGCGGCGTCGAAGACAGCTCCAGCAGGTAGGTCCGGCGGTTGGTGGTGATGACCAGGTTGGTCTTGAGGCCCACCCGCGTGGGCTTGACGAGAACATTGACCCGCAGATCTGCTCCTGATCCACTGGCCGTGTCTCCCACGATCCAGCGCACCGTGTCCCCGGCCGAGACCGTCACCAGTTCCTCGCCGGGCTGCAGCGCGATGACCGTGACACGCCCCGGGCTCGCATAGACCTGGTACAGCGCCCCCTCGGCATAGGGCCAGACCTGGATCGCATTGACATAGCCCTCGCGCGACGGCGCGATGCGCGCCTCCTCGTTGGCCTTGGACACCCTGGCCTTCTCGTCAGCAGGCTCGGCAGCCAGCTTCCCTTCGGCCTCGCGCCCCACGGGCTTCAACTGCCCCGGCAATGCCAGCGGCTGCGGCACGGCGACCGCCTCGACAGGCCTTGGCACTTCCGGCAGCAGCTGCGCCGCCCTTTCCTGTCTGGGCTCATCGAGCGAAATCTCTGGCGGCTTACTGGGCGACGCGCAGCCTGTCGCCAGGATGGCCAGCAGAACTGCCGGCAGTACGCAAACACGGCTTTGTGCATTCATGGCTTCTTCACTCCTTCGGAGGTTTCGAGTTCACGGGTCCACGACAGTCCGTTGACGTAGATGCCCAAGGGGTTCTTGCGCAGCCGCTCTTCGGTGCGGGGGGTCTGCAGCACGATGGAAAGCACAGCCGTCCAGCGGTCCAGTCCTGCCGCCTCGCCATTCACATAGCGCCGCTCAGTCCAGCGCACTTGGAACGAGGTGTCGCTGGCCCGCACCACGCTGTTGACCTGCACCGCTACCGACTGCTGCCCGATGCGCGAGAACGGATCGTTGGTGCGCGCGTAGTCGTTCAAGACCGCCGCTCCCTTGTCCGTGGTGTAGTCATAGGCTTCGAGCCAGCTTTGCCGCACCACGATCGGATCGATGGACAGCGAACGCACTCCCGAAATGAAACGCGCCAGGTGAAACGCAATCTGCGCGTCCGCGGGCTGGTACGGCGTGGCGGCTTCGCCCACGGCCCGCACCTGCCCGGCCTGGTCCACTTCGATCACATAGGGCGTCACGATGGACTGCGCCGAGCGCCAGACCAGTCCTCCCGCCATCAGCAGGGCCAAAGACAAGGACCCGAAGGCCATCAGCCGCCAGTTCTTGGCCTGCACGCGCGCACTGCCGATGCGCTCGTCCCAGACCTGCCCTGCGGCCTGGTAGGGGGTGATGGGCTCGGGCGTCTCCGAATACCGCACCCGGGGTCGTTTGAATCGCATGGAGGTTCTCCTCAAGAGTTCGAGTCATCGCGCAAGCTCGGCCCAGAGCCGCTGCCCCCGTGGTCGCCCGAGCGCAGCGCGTGCGCGGCCGTCGTGGCGGCGTTCGTGGCCTGCTGCCTGCGCCGCATGCGCTGAGCCCAGGCGGGTTCGGTGGTGGGAGGGGATGTACTGGCCTCGAATGCGGTGTCAGCAGCCGCAGTGGAAGTGGGTGCCGCAGCCTCGCGGACAAAGCCCGCGACACGGTCCTTGACCGCCTTTGCACCGGTGGCAACGCGCTGGCCCGCAGCAGTTGCTCCGGTCTTGGCAACGTTCCTCACCCCAGCGCCGGCTGCCCGTGCGCCGCTGCCGCCCGAAGCCGCAGCGCCCACCTGGTAGGCTGACTTCGCACCACTGGCCAACGCACTGACAGAACGTGCAGCCGAGGCCCCGCCACCAATTGCCGCCTTGGCCACACCGGGTGCCAAGCGGGCCCCTGCGGCCACGGCCGAGCCAGCACCGGCAACGGCCGCGCCACCAGCGACAGCCAGACCGGTGGCCCCAATGGCCGTGCCCACTGCCGCCCCAGCTCCGAGCTGTGGCGCCCCCGAGACCAGCCCGGTCGCAATTCCCGGCCCAAAGATCCCCAGGCCCAGCATGGCCAGCGCCGCCAGCATGATGACCAGCGCATGGTCGATGGAGGGCTCCGCCCCCGCCGGTGCCCTGAACTCCGCAAACAGCCCCGAGCCAATCCCTACGATGACAGCCAGCACCAACACCTTGATGCCCGACGAGATCACGTTGCCCAGCACCTTCTCCGCCAGGAAGGCCGTTTTGTTCCACAGCGCAAAGGGCACCAGTACAAACCCCGCGAGCGTGGTCAGCTTGAACTCGATCAGCGTCACGAAGAGCTGCACCGCCAGTACGAAGAAGCTCACGATCAGCACCAGCCAGGCCAGGAACAGCACGGTGATCACATCGAGGTTCGCAAACACCTCCGGAAACCCCATCAACTCGCTAATCTGCGCCATGATCGGCCGCCCCGCATCGATGCCCACCTTGGCCAGTTGCCCCGGCCGCAGAAACTGCGTCTGGGTCATACCGGAACCCGACGCGGTCAGCCCCAGCCCCGCAAACGACTGGAACACGATCCCGGCCAGCCGGTTGAAGTTGCCGATGATGAAAGCAAAAGCTCCCACATAGAGCACCTTCTTGATCAGCCGCGCAATCACATCGT
This sequence comes from Acidovorax sp. GW821-FHT11A03, assembly GCF_058809075.1. Classification (NCBI taxonomy): domain Bacteria; kingdom Pseudomonadati; phylum Pseudomonadota; class Betaproteobacteria; order Burkholderiales; family Comamonadaceae; genus Acidovorax; species Acidovorax sp. GW821-FHT11A03. The sequence goes on along the minus strand of NZ_JBXASG010000013.1, from coordinate 34,527 downwards.
CGCCCTGCCCCGAGGCATGGCCCATGGCCCAGAACAACCCGGCGAGCGTCACGTCGATCACGATCAGCGTGGCGCTCAAGAACCGCACCTCGCCACCGAGAAGCCCAAACCCCGAATCGATGTACCGCGAGAACACATCGAGGAAGCGGTCGATGACCGCCACGTCGTTCATGGCGCTCAATCCTTGGCCGCATCGCTGGAGGCCGCGCTCGCGGGCGACGATGCGGGTGGGGGCGCAGCCGGTATGTGCGCTGTCCCGCCACTCATGAAGCGCTGGCGTGTGGCCTCGGCCACCGCGTTGCACTGCGCATCACCCACCTTGGCGTGGTCCGCCTTGCACTGGGCGCGCAGTTCCCGGAGCCGCTCGGGGTTGACCACCAGCGACTCGACGGTCTCGATGGCAGGAGTTTTTTCGCAGCCAGCCACCAGCAGCGCGACGGACATGATCAGGAGGTACTTGGACTTCATGGTCATCTCCTCACTGGCCATAGAAGCTGACAGGCGCCACCGTGTACGGTGTCCCCTCCCCCTGAAACCGCCGACGTACCTCGCGCGCCCGCTCCTGCACCGCCACCTGGCGTGCCTGCTCCAATGCGACTGCCCGGTCCTGGGTGATCTGCAGCTGTTGCGCCTGCATGGACTGGCGCGACTGCAGGGCCAGCAGTTGGTTCGTCGCCTGCATTGCCTGCAGGGCGCCCGCGGCAGACTGGCTGCGGTTCACCAGATCCGTGAGCGTGCGCTCGTCGCTCGCGAAGTTCTGCACCGCCTGGGACTGCACCTGGGTCGCAGTGCGCAGCGCCTCCAGCGAGTTCTGCCAGCGCTGACGCGCATCCAGCGCCATCTGGTTGCCCGAGATCAAGGCGGTGTAGGCCTGCGGGTACAGCCGCCGGAACTCGCCTTCCATCTGCTGCACGTTGAACGCCAGCCCCTGGGCCTGGCGGATCAGCTGGTTGGTCGACTCAAGCGCCGCCCGCAACTCGCCCAGCGCGCTCGAATCCAGCTTGGCCAGGTTCAGCGCATCGTTCTGCAGTTGCCGGATCTGGTTGTTGATCTGCTCCAGCGTGCGCGCCGCCGTCAGGATGTTCTGGGAGAAGTTCGAGGGATCGAACACGATGCGGCCCCCAAACATCTGGGCCTGCGCGGGCACGGTCGCGCCGAGGGCCAGCGCCGCAACGGCAGCCAGTGCCACGCGCCGCAGTTGAAACTTCATCTTGCAGTTCATGAAAACCTCCTTCAGTGGGTTGAGATCGCAGGAAGCGGTGGAAACGAAGGGATGAGGTCCGCAGCCCAGTCCAGGCCGCGATGGCGCAGCCAGGCGGCTGCAAAGTCCTGGGCTGCAGCCGAGGCCACCGCATCGATGTCGCGCTGGTGCTCCTGCGAGGACGCCCCCGCAAACGCCAGTGCCACGGGCCCCAGCCCCAGGTCAAACACCCGGTTGCCCAGCCGGGACTGGTAGTAGTAGTCCCGCTTGGGCGTGGCCTGCGCGACGATGTCGATCTGCCGGCCGTTGAGGCCGAAGCCTTCGTAGATAACCCGGATCTGCGGCTCGGTCGCCTGCGGGTTGGGCAGAAAGATGCGGCTCGCGCAGCTCTCCACGATGGCGGGCGCAATGCTGGAACCTTGGATGTCGGCCAGCGACTGCGTCGCAAAGATCACCGACACGTTCTTCTTGCGCAGCGTCTTGAGCCACTGCCGGATGCGGGTGGCGAACACCGGGTCGTCTAGGAACAGCCAGGCCTCGTCGAGGATCAACAAGGTCGGCGCCCCATCAAAGCGCTCCTCGAAACGCGCGAACAGATAGGACAGCACGGCCAAGGTCGCGGCCTTGCTGTGCATGAGTTCTTCCATCTCGAAGCACTGGACCGATGAGGAACCGAGCCGGTCCACATCCGCATCGAGCAGCTTGCCGTGAGCACCGCCCAACACATAGGGCTGCAGCGCCTGGCGCAGGGCATTCGACTGCAGCAGCACGGACAGGCCCGTTAGGGTCCGCTGCTCCACGGGAGCGCTGGCCAGGCTGTTGAGGGCGGACCAGACCGCATCCTTCTCAGCGGGGCCGACGGATATTCCTTCGTGGACTAACCGACCCTCGACCCACTCCGACGCCCAGGCGCGATAACCTTCCTGTTCGATGCGCGCCAGCGGCTGAAAAGCGATCTCGCCATCCAGCCCCAGGTCATAGTGTTCGCCGCCCAGCCCGAGCACGGTAGCCCGCATCGAGCGTCCCATGTCGAAGGCGAGGATGCGCGAGTTCGGGTAGCGCCGGAACTGCAGCGCCAGGGTGGCCAGCAGCACCGACTTGCCCATGCCCGTGGGGCCGACCACCAGGGTGTGGCCCACGTCTCCGATGTGCGTGACCAGCCGGAACGGCGTGGCACCGTCCGTGCGCGTGACGATCAGGGGCGGCCCGCCCAGGTGCTTGTTGCGCTCCTGGCCGGCCCAGACCGCCGATACCGGCATCATGTGCGCCAGGTTCAGGGTGGAGACGATGGGCTGGCGCACATTGGCATAGGCATTCCCCGGGATTGAGGACAGCCAGGCCTCGACCGCGTTCAGGGTCTCGGGAATGGTGACGAAGCCACGGCCCTGGATGGTCCGCTCCACCGCGCGCAGCTTCTCGTCGGCGGCGGTCGCATCGGCATCCAGCACGGTCACCGTCGCGGTGACATAGCCAAACGCCACCTGGTCGCTGCCAAGGGCCTGTAGCGCCGCGTCAGCGTCGGCCGCCTTGTTGGACGCATCCGAGTCCACCAGCGGGCTCTCCTGCTGGAAGATGGTCTCGCGCAGCAGCGCCACGATGTTCTTGCGCTTGGCGAACCACTGGCGACGCAGGCGGGTCAGCTCCTTCTCTGCTTCGGACTTGTCCAGGCACAGGAAGCGCGTGCTCCAGCGGTAGGCAAAGCCCAGCCGATTCAGGTCGTCCAGCACACCCGGCCAGGTCGACGTCGGAAACCCCCGCACCGACAGCGTGCGCAGATGCATCCCTCCCAGCATCGGCGCCAGTCCACCCACCAGCGGCTCATCCGCCAGCAGCGCATCCAAGTGCATCGGTACCTCCGGCACCGCCACCGGATGCCGGCGCGTGGACACGCAATCGTGCAGATAGGTCAGAGTCTGCGCATCGTCCAGCCAGCCGATCTCCGGCATCACGCCATCCAGCAGGTCCAGGAAGCGCACCGACTCGGACACAAAGGCCTCCAGGCGCTCGCGCCAGTCCACGCCTTCGGTCTTGCCGTTCTCATAGAGCAGCTTGGCGGCGCGCGCCCTGCCCTCTTCGGGAGGCAGGTATACCAGCGTGAGGTGGTAGCGGCTCTCGAAGTGGCTCGCGTGCTCTTCAAAAGCAGAACGCCGCTCTTCGTCGACCAGCCAGGACAACGGTTCAGGAAACACAGACCGCGGGTAGTCACCCGCCTCCCGGCGTTCGGCCTCCACGAACAGCGCCCAGCCCGAGCCCAGACGCCGCAGCGCATTGTTCAGGCGCGCCGAGGTGGCGATCAGCTCGCCCTGCGTCGCACTGTCCAGGTCCGGCCCTCTAAACCGCGCCGTGCGCTGGAACGCACCGTCCTTGTTGAGCACGACACCGGGTGCGACCAGCCCGGCCCAGGGCAGCCAGTCGGACAGTAGCGCGGGGCGCCGGCGGTATTCGGCAAGGTTCAGCATGGTGTGTTCTCCATGGTTGCGCTCACACGTCCACTACACATCCAACAGCACGCGGTGCTTGATGTGCCGCGCGAACACCTGCATGAACTGCGCATCCATGCGCGCCCCCCAGACCGCCAGCGAATGCCCGGCGATCCAGAGCACCAGGCCCGGGATCCACAGCTGCAGGCCCAGGCCTAACGCGGCGGCCAGCGTGCCGTTGGTGATGGCCACCGTGCGCGGCGCACCGCCCATCAGGATGGGTTCGGTGAGAGACCGGTGCAGCGGCACTTCGAAACCGGGCACAGCCCCAGTGACAAGAGCGCCGCTCATGCGAGCACCGCCCCGCCAGCGAACGAGAAGAACGACAGGAAGAAGCTTGATGCAGCGAACGCTATCGACAGCCCAAACACGATCTGCACCAGCTTACGAAAGCCACCCGAGGTATCGCCAAACGCTAACGTGAGCCCCGTGGCAATGATGATGATCACCGCCACGATGCGCGCCACTGGTCCCTGGATGGATTCGAGGATGGACTGCAACGGCGCTTCCCATGGCATGTTGGAGCCCGCGGCGTGCGCGGGAACGGCAATGGCCAGCAGCAGGGCTGCCACGGCGGCAGCCTGCAAAAGAGGTTCTACGGAAACGCGGGAATGCGTCATGGCTGTTCTCCAGGGGTTGAGGAAGGTGATGAAGGGGGAGAGAAGACCCAAGGCAGCGGTCCCAGCGTGGTGTCGAGTTGGTAGCCCTGGCTGTCATATCCAACGACTCGTGCGATCTCACGCACGCGTCGTGCACGCCCCCGCCCGGCGATGAAAACGATCACGTTGACCGCCTCGGCAATCAGCGCCCGCGGCACCGTGACGGAGACCTCCTGCACCAGTTGCTCCAGGCGCGTGAGCGCGCCCAAGGCGGAGCCCGCATGCACGGTGGCGATGCCGCCTGGGTGGCCCGTGCCCCAGGCCTTGAGCAGGTCCAGCGCCTCGGCGCCGCGCACCTCGCCGACCACGATGCGGTCAGGCCGCAGGCGCAGGGTGGCGCGCACCAGGTCGGCCATGGTGGTCACACCGGGCCCAGAGCGCATGCCCACGTGGTCATCCGAGCGGCACTGCAGCTCCACGGTGTCTTCCAGGATCAGTACACGGTCCCGGGTCTGGGCGATCTCGTCGAGCAGCGCGTTCGCCAGCGTGGTCTTGCCGGTGCTGGTGCCGCCCGCCACCACGATGTTCAGGCGCTCGCGCACGGCCGTGCGCAGGAAGGCAGCCTGGGCATCGGACATCACGCCATCCGCCACATAGTCCGCCAGGGTCAGGATGCGCAGTGCCCGCTTGCGGATCGCGAACGACGGCGCGCGCACCACGGGCGGCAGCACACCCAGGAAGCGTTCTCCGGTCTCGGGCAGCTCGGCCGACAGGATGGGGAGCCCTGCATGCACCTCGGCGCGCACATGCGCAGCCACCAGGCGGATGATGCGTTCGGCCACCGGTGCCGGCAAAGAGGCTCCCGTGGGCTCTCGCCCCGAGCCCAATCGGTCCACCCAGAGCGATCCATCCGGGTTGAGCATGACTTCGACGACCTCCGGGTCTTCGAGCGCGGCGGCGATCTCCGGTCCCAATGCCGTGCGCAACATGCGGATCCGCCGCTCCAGCGACACGGCGGCATTGCCGGCACCCTCGCGGCCCGGATCCTGGTCAGGCCTGCGCGCCATCGGCACTCCCGAGTTCAGGTTCTGGAACAAGGTTCTGGCTGGTGCCTGTCGGCTCGATCTCCTCGTGCACCTCCCGCACCAGGCTGCGGCCGCGCTGCAGGTGGCGGGCCAACTGCTCGATGAACTGGGCATAGCGCGCCCGGCCCTGAGCACGTGCAGCATCCTGGTGTCCGTCGGGCACGGGGATCGACACCGTGAGGTAGTGACGCACGTAAAGCGCCACGGTCTCGATCAGGATGGACTGGTCACGCTCCAGGCGGTCAAACTGCCGGGAGAGTCGGTCCAGCCGCTTGGCCATCGCCGCTTCGCGCTGGTCGCCGCCATCGGGCGAGAGGAACGAAGAAAGTGCCGCAGCCACGATCGCTGACTTAGATACACCTTTGTGCACGGCCAGTTGGTCCAGCCGCTTGGCGTGCGCCGGCTCGATGAAGATGTTCAGGCGCGCGCGGCTCATAGCGCAATCCCGTCATCCGGATCCAGCGCCGCCAGCCGTGCGGTGCGCATGAGCTGACGGTTCACGTCCTGGGGACGAAGAGGCATATCGTCTTCGTCGTCCAGCAGCATCAGGTCACCGGTGCCCGGCTCGTCCTCATCTACCGTGCTTATCTCCAGCTCAGGTTTGAGCTGGTGCCCGCCTTCGTCGGATAGCCCCCCTCTCCGTCGACTATCTCCGCTTTGGCCGCCACGGGCGGCGCCAAGCCGCTCCAGTCGTCTGCCCGCACTGCCGGCCGGTCCGCATAGGCGCCTGCGACCAATACCGGCGCCTTCAAGACCCTGCCCGTGAAATTACGGTCCAGGTAGTAGCGCAACTTCCTGGCCTTGATGGGAGGATGGCCTGAGACCATCACCACCTCGTCCTCGGGCGGTAGCTGCATGACCTCGCCAGGCGTGAGCAGCGGCCGTGCCGTCTCCTGCCGCGACACCATCAGGTGGCCCAGCCAAGGAGCGAGCCTGTGACCGGCATAGTTGCGCTGGGCGCGCAGTTCGGTCGCGGTACCCAGCGCCTCAGATATCCGCTTGGCCGTGCGCTCATCGTTGGTCGCGAACGCGATGCGCACATGGCAGTTGTCGAGGATCGAGTGGTTGGGTCCGTAGGCCTTGTCGATCTGGTTCAGGGATTGGGCGATCAGGAAGGCTCGCAGGCCGTAACCGGCCATGAAGGCCAGGGCCGATTCGAAGAAGTCGAGGCGCCCAAGGGCTGGAAACTCGTCGAGCATCAACAGCAGCTTGTGCCGGCGCTCGATTCCGTCCGAGCCATCCAGCGACTCGGTGAGGCGGCGGCCGACCTGGTTGAGGATCAGGCGGATCAGCGGTTTGGTGCGGCTGATGTCGGAGGGAGGCACCACGAGGTACAGCGAGACCGGGTGCTCGGCGGAGATCAGGTCGGCGATGCGCCAGTCGCAGCGCGAGGTGACTTCGGCCACCGTGGGGTCGCGGTACAGGCCCAGGAAGCTCATGGCGGTGGACAGCACGCCCGAGCGCTCGTTCTCGCTCTTGTTCAGGACTTCGCGGGCCGCGGAGGCCACCACAGGATGAACACTCTCCGCCAGATGACGTGTGGTCATCATGCGGTGCAGCGTCACTTCAAAAGGGCAAGCTGGATCAGACAGAAAGTTGGCGACGCCGCGCAGGGTCTTGTCTTCGCCTGCGTACAGCACATGCAGGATGGCGCCGACCAGCAATGCGTGGCTGGTCTTCTCCCAGTGGTTGCGGCGCTCAAGAGCCCCTTCAGGGTCCACCAGGATGTCAGCGATGTTCTGCACGTCGCGGACTTCGTGCATGCCGCGCCGAACTTCAAGCAGCGGGTTGTAGGCTGCCGACCTCCTATCGGTTGGATTGAACAGCAGGCAATGCGAGAACCGCGATCGCCATCCTCCAGTGAGGTTCCAGTTCTCGCCCTTGATGTCGTGGATCACGGCCGAACCAGACCAGGAAAGCAGGGTCGGCACCACTAGCCCAACGCCTTTGCCTGAACGCGTGGGGGCGAAAGCCATCACGTGTTCGGGGCCTTCGTGGCGAAGGTAGGCCCCTGCCCCCTGCTTGCCTACGGCCTTGCCGAGGAACACGCCGACAGGGTTTGTGAGGCCAGCCTTGGCGATCTCCTCTTGATCAGCCCAGCGAGCGGAGCCGTAGGTGGTGACCTGCTTGGCCATGCGGGCGCGCCAAACCGCCATGGCGATAGCGGCGCCCGTAGCGAGCATGCCGCTGGATGCCGCGATGAGACCGCCGCGCTCGAAGACTTGCGGCGCATAGGCGTCGAAAAAGTACCACCACTCAAAAAGCTTCCAAGGCTCGTAGATGGGCAAACCGGATACTTCGAACCAGACGGGGCCGAGCCGAGGCTGGTAGCCAAGAGCATGGGCCGTCCACTGAGTGGCCATCCACACGCCACCCACTGCCGCGCCAGACACCACGGTGATCTGTCCGAACAGAATGCCAGTGTGTGCAGACAATGCCCCCCGCTCGCGTAACGTCCCGTCTTGAGAATTCATGTCTGTCTGCTCCCTACAGAGACACGTCGGCCGTGCCCCTCATGCGCCAGCGCGCCACCGAGGCACGGACGGCACAAGTCTGAACTGGAAGCGCTGCCAAACACACCCATCAGGGCGTGGCCTGGAGTACGCAGGCACCCATGAAAATCAAATGGCGATCAAACCAAGCTGTCGGAAATGAATGTCAGAAGTGGGACATGCTGCCGGCGCCCCTCCTCTGACAGCAAAAGTACGTGCATGCGGCCTGTGTTGCGCTCGAGCATGAAGGCAAGCGACCCTAACGTCCATGGCCGATAGAGTGGCACCCGCTCGACACGGACGTCGATGCCGTAACGAACCGTATGAGGCTCAGCACGAAGATCCGCTTAGGTTTTTGGCGTGAGAGATGAAACGCTGCGCGGCATCGGGCGTTCCATCGCGCCGCTTTTTGTGCACCACACACGTGAAGATTTGCTCGCGTTCTCTCAGCGGAATCGCAACTACATCTGTGCGGTATAGCGTAGTAGCGTGGCCAGCATCTGCCAGCCCCACACCCATCCCTGCCGCGATTCGAGTAACGAAGCCTGGCAACCCACCGGCTTCGCCGGCTATCTTTGGCGCAGGGTTGTAACGCTGCACGATGGCCAACATCTGTTGCAACAGACCCGGTTGTCGGTCAGCCCTGCACGAGATCAGTGGAAAAGCCAACAAGTCAGACAATGCGACATTGTCAAGCGATGCCAACTCGTGCCCAACTGGTAACACTGCCATCAACGGATAGCTCCATGCAGAGACTTGCATGATTGCATCGTCATCGGGCAGGCCGAAGGAAATTCCCGCGTCGATCTCTTCACGCTGCAGCGCTGCCGCCATTTCTTCGGCGGTCATCTCCGACAGCTCAAGTGGCGTATCTGGCGCTAACGCTTGCCAGCTGGAGAGGCAACTTGATAGCCGTGGTTGGGCAATGCCATCCCCTATGCCAATACGCAACGGGATACGGTAGCGAGCATCGGTCGCGCGCACGACGCGCCGCATGCGTTCCATCCGGATGAGGAGATTGTTGGCTTCCCTGAGCAAGCGCGCGCCGGCAGGTGTAAGACGCAGTTTGCGCGGCATACGCAAGAAAAGCGTCACACCCAGTCGATCCTCCAGATCCCGAATGGACCGCGAAAGTGGAGTGGGGTCGATGTGGACGCGCTCGGCCGCACGTCGGAAACTCAACTCCTCAGCGACCGCAATGAAGTATCGAAGATGGCGCAGCTCCATTACTCGAGCTTCCTGCAAAACAATGCTGGCAACTGAGCGCCTCCCAAATACGACTCGACAATGGCGTTCCGCAACTCACTAAACAGCACGTTTTGCGCTCCTGCGAACGAGAAACTCACTTGGGAATCAAGAGACCATTTGCCGCTTGGTTCCTGCTAGTACATCTCGATCGGCAACGCATTTACGCTCTCAGCACCCTCCACGATGCTGTCGCGAATGCCTGGGGCGCGAGTGAGGATGTGATCGGCGTAGAAGAGTGCGGTGGTGATCTTGGCCTTCATGAAGCCCGTATCCACGCCTTTAGCCAGTTCGTCCTCTGCGACGATTAGCGCGCGAGCCATTTGCCAGCCCGCCACGAGATTTCCCGCCAGCAAGAGGTAGGGTACGCTGCCTGCAAAGGCAGCATTGGGGTTATTCTTCGTGTTCGCGACGATGAAATCGACCACGTCGACAAAGGCCTCACGTGCAGCCTTCAGCCGCAAGCGTACCGCCTTCGCATCCGCAGTGCTGCGCCTGGCCAACTCGACCTCGGTTTTTTCGATCTGCGCGGCGATTGCCATCGCACCAGCGCCGCCGTCGCGCGCGGTCTTTCGGCCAACGAGATCGTTTGCCTGAATAGCGGTCGTTCCTTCGTAGATGGTCAGGATTTTGGCATCTCGGTAGTGCTGAGCCGCACCAGTCTCCTCGATAAAGCCCATGCCGCCGTGCACCTGTACCCCCAGGTTTGTCACTTCCAGGCTCATCTCGGTGCTATAGCCCTTGACCAAGGGCACAAGAAATTCGTAAAGGGCCGTGTTCTGCCTTCGCACATCCGCGTCCGGATGGTTGTGCGCAGCGTCGTAAGCCGCTGCGGCCACGCTAGCCATAGCTCGGCATCCCTCGGTGAAGGCACGCATTGTCATAAGCATGCGCTTCACATCGGGGTGGTGGATGATCGGCGCAGCAGCGCTCATCGATCCGTCGACCGGTCGGCTCTGCACACGGTCTTTCGCATAGACAACGGCCTTTTGGTAGGCGCGCTCGGCAATCGCGATGCCCTGCACGCCGACCGCATAGCGCGCGGCGTTCATCATTACGAACATGTACTCGAGCCCACGGTTTTCCTGGCCTACCAGGTAACCGACAGCACCGCAATGGTCTCCGAATTGCAACACCGCGGTGGGACTGGCCTTGATGCCCATCTTGTGCTCGATGCTTACGCAGTACACGTCGTTGCGCGCACCCAGGCCTCCGTCCTGGTCAACCAGGAACTTCGGCACTACGAACAGGCTAATGCCCTTTACACCCTCGGGAGCACCAGAGATGCGCGCGAGCACCAGGTGCACGATGTTCTCGGCCATGTCATGCTCGCCGTAGGTGATGAAGATCTTGGTGCCGAACACCTTGTAGCTGCCGTCGGGTTGCGGCTCGGCGCGGCTGCGCACCGTCGCGAGGTCGGAGCCGGCCTGAGGTTCGGTGAGGTTCATCGTGCCGGTCCACTTGCCAGTCACCAGCTTTTCGAGATAAGTAGCTTTCAGATCATCGCTCCCTGCCGTCAGCAAGGCTTCAATAGCACCATCGGTCAGCAGCGGGCATAGAGCGAAGCTCATGTTGGCACTATTGAGCATTTCCCCGCAGGCGGCGCCTATGGTCTTGGGCAAGCCCTGTCCACCGAAGTCCACGGGGTGCTGCAGGCCCTGCCAGCCGCCCTCGGCGAACTGCCTGAACGCATCCTTGAAACCGGGCGTAGTGGTGACAACACCATCCTTGAAGGACGAAGGATTCTTGTCGCCTTCGAAGTTCAAGGGAGCGATTACTTCCTCGTTCAACTTGGCGCATTCTTCGAGCACGGCTCGCGCGGTTTCCAGTCCCGCGTCCTCGAAGCCTGGCATTAGCGCGACCTGGTCGATGCGCGCGAGGTGCTCCATATCGAACAACATGTCCTTGAGGGGGGCGACGTAATTCATCCAAATTTGCTTCTAGAGCAACTCCAAAATAGTGAGGGAAACGCTGCTCGGCATCTCAGCACAACCCTCCGGCTTGAAAGTGAGGTCTAGACGTGACGTCAGAATTTCAGGCGGAAGGAAGGCTGCTTAGCGCAGCTTTTCTTGTTTTTCATGTGCGTCTACCAGCTGGGCTAGCAGCCTCATAAACACGACGCGATCTTCAGGAGATAGCGGTTCGACGAGCAGTTCCTGAGAGCGATGTATGCTCTCTTGCAGGTCATTTATCAGGTTAAGCCCTTCTTTTGTGATGACTGAAAGTCTTGATCGACGATCATCAGGATTTACTCTGGTTTCGACCAACCCTTTGTCGACCAGCCGCTTGAGCACTTCAGCCGTGGTCGTCCGATCCAACGAAAGCTCTCGGCCAATAGCCTTCTGATCGAGCCAAGGGTTCATCGAAAGCGCTGTCAGCATTCCGACCTGTAGAGGGGTGATGCTCTCAGACTTGCACAGATCGAAAAAAATGGCTTGACCTATCTGGGTCAAACGACGGATCAGAAATCCGGGGCGACGCCACATGACCTGGCGCAATGGGCTGAAGATCTCAGAACCTTGGGGCTTCGTCGCAACTGCGGAGTCAACTGTCTTCTTCTGAACGGGTGCACGCTTTTTTATCATCTCGATATCGCCAATAGTGTCAGTTGGCGAGTTTATCGACTCCCCTTGGAAGCTGGAGAATCAAGCAGCATTCAACGATCAGCTACAGAAGATCGACTTTCAGGTACTCACCCAATAGTTGATAAAAGTCATCCTCGTCGTCCCAGGGGATCATGTGCCCCGCAGCTGAGGCGGTGCATCGCCGCAGGTGAGGCGCGAGCGCTTCGATCTCGGCTAAGTCTTCCGGAAGCACGACACCACCTTTGCCCGCAGTCATAAGCAATCCAGGCGTCCACAGCTTGGATAAATCAGCGTGTATGTCGTCTTCGTGAAAGCCCGAATGTGCTTGTGCGATAGCCTCTTCACTACACGTGTGAAGCCATTCCGCACGTAGTTGGAGATGCTCATTTTTCCAGGTCGGAGCAAAAAGACGAAGCTCCTCTGCCGTGACTCCCTTGATAGCCAACTGAATCGATTCCGTGTACCAAGACAGCGGCACGGGGTAAGGCCTCCGGCCTGGACCCGACATGGGAGGATCGATTAGCAACAGCCTATCCATGCGTTGTGGATCATGAGCCGCAGCACGAATTGCAACGCGAGCACCCATGGAGTGCCCTAGCACTATCACGGACGACCATCCTAGAACGTTCATCAAATCAAGCACGTCGGCCGCCATCGTGTCGAGACTTGCGTCCATTCCTGGTGCGCTGAATGACAGACCACGTCCACGAAAGTCAAGCACATGTACGTCAAAGTGACGTGCCAACCTCTCCGCAACGAAACCCCAGGTGACTGCAGGGCTTGTGATCCCAGGCAAAAGCAGAAAACGGGGACCCTTCCCGCCATAGCGCAAGAGGTGCAGACGCACACCGTTGGCGCGTACGTGATACCCATGAAGAAAAAAACTCATCAAAACTCCGAGGTAATCCGCTCGCACGGATCTTTTGATTTCAGGCGATCATTTGGAAAAGTGCCAAAAAGCGTTGGACTTCCGCACCAAGGATTCATCCAACATATGGCGCCCACGACGTCAGACTCGTTAAGACTTCCGAAACCAGCCACGGATGCGATCCCAGACTACGCTCCACATCATTTCCGCGACTGATACTGTAGGTTGCGGCTCAATAGAAGTAACGGCGTCTCCGCCCAGCCTACGAGTGATCTGCTTGCCAAAGTCCGCCACCATACGACGCACAAAGTCCTTCACGAGTCCAGAACGGGAGAACTGGGCCAGCGGCCCTTGCAATGCATAAACCATGTCTACGTGGACCCGAGTGCTGTCAGCCGACAGAGCCTCCAGTCGATAGGTGATGTCGCCCTGGGTGCGCGACTTACTCAGACTGTCTTGGCCCGCGCCACGAAGGACTGCGCGTTTGACGGTGTCGTCGCGCTCCAGGCGGGCGGCACCAACAAAAGCCGCCGACATCGGTCCAAACTTAATGGAAATGCTGCCCCGGACTTTCTCCCCCTCGTGCGAATCGACAATTGCACCTGGCAGACAAGACGCGACCGCAGGCAAGTCGCCCATAAATGCCCAGACTCGATCCATGGGATAAGGCACGTCGAAATGAACTTCTATTGCGTTGCCTTTGGCTTTGGCCTTGGCCATCGCCACCGGATCGACTTCTGCCAAGTCAGGCAAAGTGGCGCCACTCACCGCAGACGTCTTACCAGGAGCGTGCGCAAGCACGTCTTTTGGCAAAGCAGCGGAGACTGGCTTCATCGCAACAGTTCGCGGCGCACTCAAAACCTGACGTAGCTGTTCGATTTGCACGTTTGGTGCGTCACGCTGCTGCTGCAACACGTCCAAAATCGCATCCACGATGCCTTGGTATCCAGTGCAACGGCACAGGTTCCCGGACAGTTCTAAGCGCACTTGCGCTTCGTCGGCGTTGGGCAAGCGGAGCACGATGTCGCGGGCAGTGGTCAGCATCCCAGGGGTGCAGAAGCCGCACTGCAACGCATGGTGACGGGTGAACGCCGGCCTGAGCAGTCGCATGACAGCATCGTCGTCATAGCCCTCGATCGTGGTGACCTCTCTGCCTTCGCATGCGACAGCGAAAGTGATACACGACCGCGTGGGCTGGCCGTCGACTAGCACTGTGCACGCGCCGCAGACGCCGTGCTCGCAACCAAGGTGGGTACCGGTCAACCGCAATTCGTCGCGCAGGAAGTCGCCCAAGTGCATCCTTGGCTCGGCATCCCGACGGAAACTGCGGCCGTTTACTTGAATGGAAATCGGTTCCAAGTCTCTTACTCCGCTTGTTTGAGATCGGCAAAGATGCCGCACTGATCGAGAGCTCGCGCCACACAGGCCGTGAAAAGCTTCAGATCAAGGGCATCGCGTTCGGGCAGAGCTGTCCGGACAGCGGCCCGCAGTTGCTCACGCCCCGCGGCCCCGGTCCCCTTGGCCGCGATGTCGGCCGCTAGTTCTTCCATCAGAAGAGGAGGACCGTCTGCAGCTCCCAACACGATCCGCGCGCGCGAGTGCGTTGCATCGAAATAGACCGCCGCACTTGCTTCGGCAAATTCGCCTGGCTTGCGACAGACTTTGTGATAGCCCCAATACGACGTAGGTGTCTCAGACGGCACGACTACAGAGACGATCAGCTCATCGCTCTCCAGCACTGTCGTGTACGCTCCGAGCATCAGCGCATCGGCCTCGATCGTGCGCTCACCGCGCGGCGACTTGGCTACGATGCGTGCCCCGAGTGCCGCAAGCGTGACCACCCAGTCCGCGGCGGGATCGGCGTGCGCCAGACTTCCGCCCACAGTGCCACGTGTGCGGATCGCGCGATAGGCGATGCCGCGAGCGACCTCCCGCATGGGGTGGGCTATCAGCGGCTCGTACACTCCGTCTTCTATCTCAGCGTGCGTAATGGCAGCGCCGATCTCCACCCAGCCCTCCTTGCGGCGGACGGTGCGCAGACCGGGAATGCCAGAAACGTCGACCACGTGCGCTGGGCGAGCCAACCTAAGATTAAGCATGGGCCCTAACGACTGACTTCCGCTCATAGCTTTGGCGGCGCCACCGCCCGCAGCCAGCACCGCCAAGGCGTCGCCCACTTCAAGAACGCGCGTGTATGCAAAACGAGGGGCTTTCATTGAGCGCGCTCCTGTCCAAGCGTCGATTTTTCAAGCGCCTTTAGCAAGCGTCGTGGTGTCAAGGGCGTCATCAGGACCTCGTCAGCACCGGTGCCACGCAATGCGTCGTTCACAGCATTGAAGATCACGGCAGGTGGCGCGATAGCTCCCCCCTCACCGACACCCTTTGCACCGAAATCCGTGTGGGGCGAAGGAGTCTCGAAGTGTTCGATACGAATGCGTGGGACTTCTGTAGCGCCCGGCAAGATGTAGTCGGCCAGTGTTGAAGCCAAGGGCTGTCCTTGCTCATCGTATGGGCTCTCCTCGTACATTGCCGTTCCGATACCCTGGGCGATGCCACCAATGGTTTGCCCCTCAACAATCATCGGGTTGACCATGGTCCCGCAGTCCTCGACCACGACGTAGTCCAGGATTTCCACCTCGCCTGTCTCAGGGTCGACTGCAACCACTACGGCGTGAGTCGCGTACGTGAAAGTACCCGTATCGACTTTCGGCTTGTAGGCACGGGAAACTTCCAATCCACCCAGATGTACGTCAGCAGGCAGGTCTTGGGGTGTCAGGTACCAAACACTCCCTACCTCAGAAAGAGGAATCGATTTCTCGCCTGCGACTGCTCGCCCTTCGATCAATGCGACCGCCTTTGGGTCTACGCCCATGAGGTAAGCGGCTATTGATTGAATGCGAGGCAACAGTTCTTTGCATGCCGTTGAGATGGCTCCGCCGGACATGACCGTCGCACGAGAGGCATAGGTTCCCGATGAGAATGGCGTCAGCGCAGTATCCCCATGCACCACCCGGATGCGGGCGACAGGAATGCCGAGCACGTCATGGGCAATCTGCGCGAAGCTGGTCTCCATGCCTTGCCCATGCGAATGCACGCCGACGCGCACTTCAAGCCCCCCATCCGCGGTCATCCTGACCATCGCCTGGTCAAAACCAGGCACCACAGGCAGCCCCCAATTGGCGAAAACCGTGGTGCCGTGGGCAGACTGCTCGGTGTACGTTGCGGTGCCAAAACCGATGCGGCGTCCGTCGGGCTCGCCACGCGCCTGGCGCTCGCGGACAGCCTCCAAACCGATCATCTCCACTGCGCGTCGGAGGCTCGCAGGAAAATCGCCACTGTCAAAGTGCTTGTTGGCTACGTTGACGTAGGGCATGGCCGCGGCAGGGACCAGATTCTCCATCCGGACTTCCCATGGCTCGCGACCAACTTCACGTGCCACTGCATCCATGAGCAGTTCAATCGCGAAACAGACACCGGTGCGCGCCACGCCGCGATAGGCCATGAACCCTGGCTTGTTGGTCGCCACACACAGGGTTTCGCAACGGTAACCACGAAACGAATACGGCCCCGGCAGATTTCCGATTGCCTGCCCGGGCTCCAAGCCCACAAAGAAGGGATAGTAGGAATACGCCCCGCCGTCGATGGTGATGATGGCATCCAGCGCCAAAAGCTTTCCCGTCCGGTCCGCGTAAGCCGTGAGCTGATAGTGATGCTGCCGGGTGTTAGCTCCAACTATCAGATGCTCACGACGATCTTCGAGATAACGAAACGGCGTGCGATACGTCTTGGCCAGCCACGCCACGCAAAGATCCTCGGGATAGAGTTGTCCCTTGTAGCCGAAGGCGCCTCCAACGTCAGGCGAAATTACTCGCACCGCCTCCTCATGCATTGCGAGGTGCTGGGCGATGCCCACGCGCAGCAAATGCGGCACTTGAGTCGCACTGACGACCACCAGCTGCTCAGCTTGGAAGTCCCAGTAAGCCAGCACCGACTTGCCTTCCAACGGAACGATGCACTGGCGCGACAGCTCAACTGTACGGCTGACCTTTACCTCAGCTGTCGCCGCCAATTCTTCGAAGTCACGGTTGGCACGCAGCGTGAGAAACCGGTTGTCCTTCCACCCAGGGTGCATGAACTCTCCAGTGGCTCCAAGTGCCGACTCCACATCGTAATAGACCGGCAGTTCCTCATACGAAACCTGCACATCCTCAAGCAGGTCCTCCGCCACTGCACGGGTCGGGGCCACAGCCATCGCGATGGCCTCGCCGACGTGGCGAACTCTGCCTGACGCCAGCGGAGGCAACGCTGAGTACTGGTAGGTAGGTATCGAAGATGGGGAGCCAATGTCCGCTGCGTCCGACATCATCTCGCGCAGGAACACCTTCCCAGCGAGCTCTTCCGGGATCTCGACGCCAGTGATGGAGGCGTGAGCCAAAGAGCTGCGTAGGAATGCCACCTCTTGCATGCCAGGCAACACGAAGTCCCCAACGAAGTTGCCCTTGCCCACCAAATGACGCGCATCTTCTTTGCGAGGTACTCGGGCACCAATGCCCTCCCGCTTCAACAGCCTCGCCGGTATGTCTGCTTGGTCCATACGTTTCCTTTTCCTTCACCAATGTCGTTGCGCCGAACGAGCGCCCATGAGCTCATCTTGATGGGCATCTCCAACTCGACATCAAAACGTCTTCTAGAGGATTCAGGCCACAAAAGCGAAGCTGATTCGCCCCTAGAGCCACCCCTCCACTCAATCGAGTTTTTGCACTAGAAAACTCAACTTATGTAAGTTCACTTGCACAAGTATATGCCTAACCAAACGACATGAGAAGCGGGTAAACGCTGATGAAAGATCAGCACCTAAGATGGTCCTCTTTTTGGTGCATTTTCCCTATGAAAAGTGCAATTTCCGCACCACAAAGGAGAACTTCAAAAGTCAAAATGGTGCACTGCAGCACAGTACAAACCCGCACTTGAAAAGGTCGAAAAATCTCTTTAATATGACAGTTCACTGAGTATTTTTTCGGTGCTAAAAATTTCGGGAAAAGAGCCATGGATTGGATAAAGGTCGCTTCGGCGCAGGAACTCAGCAACGACGAAGCGAAGACTGTCAGTGTGGCCGGTCACGGCGTTGCGCTGTACAGGATTGACGATGAGTTCTTCGCGACGGATAGCATGTGCACGCATGCCACAGCATTGTTGTCAGAGGGATACGTGGAAGACGGTTGTGTGGAATGCCCTCTGCACCAAGCTCGCTTTGATATCCGCACCGGTAGGGCCATGTGCGCACCGGCTACTGTGGATCTTCGCGTCCACGCAGTTAAGCGAGAAGGCGACGACATCTACGTCTTGTCGCCCGCAAGCAAATGACGTCGCCTGGCGTTGTCATCGTTGGCGCGGGTCAATCTGCGGCCATCGCTGCGCAGACCCTTCGCGAGCGGGGCTACCGCGGCAGTATCACCATGATCGGTCGCGAACGCCATCGACCGTACGAGCGGCCGCCCTTATCAAAGGCTGTTCTGACTGCCGCTGAAGAGCCTAGGCTCGAGGTGCTCTCGGAGGATGCCTGGACGAACAGCGACATCGAACTGCTGAGCAACAGTGAAGCGGTTGCCCTGGATCTGCAGCGTCGGCAGGTCCGACTGACAAATGGCCGGGTGATCGACTATGAAAAGTGTCTGATCGCCACCGGTGGTGATGCACGAAAACTTCCCTTGCCTCCTGCTGCCGATCACCGCGTGCACTACATCCGCACGCTGGATGACGCCAGGCGACTGCGTGCATCTCTGCAGCTCAAGCCCCAGATCGCCATTCTGGGTGGCGGCTTCCTCGGACTGGAGATCGCAAACTCCGCACTCTCAGCAGGTGCATCGGTTACGGTTCTTGAACGCGCGCCCACTCTGCTAGATCGCTTTTTGCCGAGCGAGGCGTCAGCTTGGCTGGAAGCCTGGATGAGGAACGCAGGTACGAAGCTATTGCTCGCAGCCTCCCTCAATGACGTCCATGTGTCGTCGAGCGGCCGCATGCGCCTCTCGACAAACGCTGGCGATCTCGAGTTGGACGAACTGATCGTAGCGATTGGTCTCTCGCCCAATGACTCGCTGGCAAGCGGAGCTGGACTAGAGATCGCAGGAGGAGGCGGGATTCTCGTTGACTCATCTTGTCGTACTAGTAACGAACACGTATTCGCGTGTGGCGACTGCACCAGCCAGCAACGCCCAGGCGACACGGCGCCAACGCGACTGGAGTCCTGGCAAAACGCGAATGAACAGGCGCGTACTGCTGCGGCAGCCCTGCTTGGCGTCCCTCTTCCTACGCCAGCAGTTCCCTGGTTCTGGACCGACCAAGGGCAACACAACATCCAGGTTCTCGGTCTGCCCGCTGCCGATCTCGAATACGTCCGCCGGGGCGACCCGAGCAGCGACAGAGTGATGTGGATCGGCCATCGGTGCGGTGTTCCACTGCACGGCGTGGCCATCAATGCCGGCTCAGACCTTCGAGCCATCCGCCCTCTTTTCGAGCGCGGCCAGCCTGTTCAGTGGGAGGACTTTCCATTGGACAAAACCAACCTACGCGCATGGGTCAAGCAAATGCATGCCCAAGCCAGCGCGACCGTTTAAACCCCACTCATCGCAAAGGAGCTTCCATGTATCAATCGCAGGCGGTCATCGGCATTACCAATGCCCGAAAGAACCCGCCATTGGATCAGTGTGTCTGGCCTGCAGACGCTATGAACAACATTCCCGACTGGGTCTACACCAGCCAAGCCATATATGACCAGGAGATCGAACGCATCTTTCGCGGTGACACATGGAACTTCGTAGCTCTGGAAGCGGAGATTCCCAACCCAGGCGACTACAAGCGCGGCTACGTCGGCGCCACGCCTGTCGTCATTGCACGGGCGGAGGACAACACGATATCTGTCTTTGAAAACCGCTGCGCTCATCGCGGTGCTGAGTTCTGCCGTTCAAGCCAAGGGAATACGAAGGAGTTTGTCTGTCCATATCACCAGTGGTCGTATGACCTGAAGGGCAACCTTCAAGGCGTTCCCTTTAAACGCGGCATCAACAAGGTGGGTGGGATGCCTGCGGACTTCAAGAATGCTGAGCATGGCACCCGCCAGTTGCGCGTGACAACACGTAACGGTGTGGTATTTGCTACCTACTCCGACAAGACCCCTCCGTTGGAGGAGTACATGACCAAAGAGATCGTTGATGAATTCGATGTCACGTTCTCGGGCAAGAAACTCAAGATCCTCGGATATTGCCGCAACGAACTTCCGTGCAATTGGAAGATGTACCACGAGAACCTGAAGGACCCTTACCACGCGACGCTACTTCATTCGTTTCTCGTTGTGTTCGGCCTGCTGGTTCCAGGTATCAAGTCGACCGTGGTTGCTGACAAGGTTCACGGTCGCCACGGTTTCATGGCCTCTTCCAAACCGGACCAGGTCTATGCCACAGTGGCGGCAGAAGACAAGGCGGAAATGCGGTCTTTCAGCGACGACCTTCGGTTGCGCGACGAACGTTTTCTGGACTATGTGCGGGAGTTCAATTCGCCCTGGTCAGCCAACATGATGACTCTGTGGCCGAGCATGATCGTGCAGCGTCAGATGAACACTCTGGGTGTGCGCCAGATCATCCCGAACGGTCCCAACAGCATGGTGATGCAGTGGACCATGTTCGGCTACGAAGATGACACACCGGAGATGACACGGCACCGCCTGCGTCAGGGCAACTTAATGGGTCCCTCCGGCTTCCTTGGTCTCGAGGACAACGAAGCATTGAAGTTCGTGCAAGAGGGCCTGCGCAACTCGTCCACAAACAACAACGTCGTCAAACTCGATGCCGGTCACGAAGGCTCAGCACGCAACCTGATCTCGGAGTCCTGCATCAGGTCCTTGTACCAGTACTACCGGGAAGTGATGGACATCCGTGTCGCGGAGAAGGCAGCATGAAAGAGCAACTCGCCTACGCCAAGACCATGATGTCACCCCAACGCGCTGCCGAGTTGCGCGCTGAAATCGACTCATTCCATGTCGAGTACTGTGCCGCCCTCGACGCGAACGATGTCGAACGCTGGCCTGGCTTCTTCTGCAAGGATGCCAACTACCGCATCACCTCGCGCCACAACGCGCTGCTGAACATGCCCGTAGGCCTCATGTACTGCGAGGGCTTGGACATGATCATCGACCGAGCCATGGCGATAGCGCACTCCCAGATGTTCGCGCCGCGACACATGCTGCATGTGCTTGGAATCACGCGCGTACTGCAGGAAGCTGACAACACGGTGATTTCCCAGACACCCTTCATCTTAATGCAGACCCTCGTCGAAGGCCCATCCACGGTGCATCTGGCGGGTATTTACCACGATCGTTTCATGCGCGAAGGCGACCAACTGCTCATCGCTAGTCGCCAAGTGGTGCATGACACGGAAATTCTTGATACCGCCCTGGCTTATCCAGTTTGAGGCTACCTATGACGAATACGAACAAGATCCCAAAGATCGCACTGGAAGAGCACTTCTCCGCCCCAAGGTTCGACGAGTACTCTGCGAAATACACCCGAGCGCTACCGGCAGATTTCGTCGCCAAGCTCGATGCCAAACTGACCGATTTCGATGATCAGCGCCTTCAAGAAATGGACGCAGGGAACATCGAATACGTCGTTCTTTCGCAAACGATGCCCGGTGTACAGGCCGAAACAGATCGCGACATCGCTGTGCGCCGGGCGCGCGAGAACAACGAGTTCCTGGTGGAGCGCGTGGCACGGCATCCGCAACGCTTCGGAGCCTTCGCTCATGTAGCGATGCAGGATCCTGCCGCCGCAGCCACTGAATTGGAGCGCACTGTCGTCGAGTACGGCTTTAAGGGTGCAATGATCAACGGGCACACCTTAGGACGCTACTACGAAGCAGCAGAGTTTGATGTGTTTTGGGAGCGCGCGCAGGCGCTCGGCGTGCCCATCTACTTGCATCCCAACGCATTCAGCCAGCCGCCAGCGCTGCTAGAAGGCATGCCAGTGCTTCAGGGCGCCGCGTGGGGTTGGGGCGTAGAAACGGCAGGCCATGCATTGCGCCTGCTGTTCGGAGGAGTGTTTGACCGCTTCCCTCGCCTGAATCTCATTCTGGGTCACATGGGGGAGGCCTTGCCTTTCCAGCGTTGGCGCATTGACAGCCGGTTTTCGGCCTATCCATCGGGCATCAAGCTGGCACGTAAGCCTAGCGAGTACATCGGCAGCAACATTCTCATAACCACCTCTGGCGTGTGCTCTGCACCCGCCTTGCTGGGCGCAGTCGGCGAGCTCGGTGCCGAAGCAGTGCTCTTCTCAGTCGACTACCCGTATGAGTCGACCGCCGAGGCCTGCACCTTCATCGAAGAAGCGCCACTCACTGACAGTGTGCGTGCAATGGTCTGCCACGGCAATGCGCGCAGGCTCTTCAAGATGGGCAGCACGGAGGAGCTCCAGCTCCTGCAGATCTAACCAACCAAAACAAAGGACCAAAAAATGCCAGTTAGCGACTATCAATTGATCAACGCATGGAACGAAGTTCTTAAGCTCAGCAAGGTGGAGCGCGGACAAAAAGTATCGATCCTGTGTGGTCCCCATACCCATCCACAAACGCTGCAGACGGCGACCATCGCAGCGCAGGCAGCAGGCGCGATCGTCACCAAAATCGAGCTGCAGCCCATCAACGCGGAGAAAGCAACCAGCCGCGACCGCATGAACTATTTGGGTGAAACACCCCTAACGAATAATCCAGTCGCACTCGCGGCAATGAAAAATAGCGATCTTGTTCTTGACTTGATGGTGCTGTTGTTCTCTCCCGAACAACTGGAAATTCTGGAGTCTGGAACAAAGATACTTTTGGTCGCGGAGCCACCCGAAGTACTGGTGCGGGCGATTCCGACCGAGGACGATCGCAAACGCGTTTTGAATGCATCGAAGCTCCTCAAAAAGGCGAAAAAGATGCACGTCACGTCTCCAGCCGGCACGAACGTGACTTTCAAACTCGGTGAATTCCCAACCATTTGCGAATATGGGTTTTGCGAGGAACCTGGACGTTGGGATCACTGGCCAAGCGGATTCCTTTTTACCTTCGCCAATGAAGGCGGCAGCGACGGCACTATCGTGGTCGATCGCGGGGACATCCTTCTGCCGCAGAGAAACTATGTCTCTGACAAGATCACATTGAATTTGCGCGACGGCTTCGTCCGCAGCATTGAAGGTGATGTCGATGCCGCCATGCTGCGCGAGTTCATGGAGGCCTACAAGGATCCAGAGGCCTATGCTATCGCGCACATCGGATGGGGAATGCAGCCACGGTGCTACTGGCACACACTGTCGCTCATGGACCGGGAGGCGACAACAGGTCAGGATGCACGCGCTTTTGAAGGCAACTTCCTGTTCTCATTAGGTCCAAACAACGAGGCAGGTGGACCTCGCACAACACCTTGTCACCTCGACATTCCCTTGCGCAACTGCACAGTGAAGCTCGACGAAATCGTCGTGGTTCAAGATGGCAAAGTGATTGACGAGGCTTTTCAATGAGCTCCGATCAGGACATCTACCAAAAGCAAGGGTTCGGCAATGAGCTCGCGCCCAAAGCACCGTTCGGCCTGTTGATAGTCGATTTCGTCAATGGATTTGCTGATCCGCGCACGTTCGGCGGCGGCAACATAGGCCCGGCTATCGAATGCACCCGCGGCCTCTTATCGGCAGCACGAAACCGCAACTGGCCGGTCGTTCATACGCGAGTTGTGTACCAAGATGATGGGACGGACGCAACCATCATGGCGCTCAAAGTCCCGTCCCTGCTCACCCTGCGCGAGCAAGCGCCAGAAAGTCAAATCGTCTCGCAACTTACACCTATCGACGGCGAGTATGTCCTGCGCAAGACAAATCCTTCAGCATTCTTTGGTACGCCGCTAGCGGCTTGGCTTTCTCAACGCGGCGTACAGACCTTGCTGATTGCAGGCTGCACAACCAGCGGATGCGTTCGTGCCAGCGTCGTTGATGCCATGTGCCACGGCTTCCGCCCTCTTGTGGTCACCGACTGCGTCGGAGATCGTTCGTTGCATGCGCACGATGCCAATCTCTTCGACATGAATCAGAAATATGCAACCTTGATGCCCCGCGATAAAGCCCTGGAAGCAACCGCCGCGAAAGCTCCGACCGCACTCCCCTGACCCAACGTCGCCAACTCAAATTTCACGTCAGTCTGCCCCTGCGCAAGCCCCGCCAGTCCCCCACCACCTGGAGAAAAAAATGATCTTCAAATTCGCCGCCGCACTAGCCGTATCACTTGCAACGATTGCAACCCCAGTCCTCGCCGACGTTATCAAAGTAGGCATTATTGCGCCCATGTCAGGACCGTTCTCTGCGGTAGGTCAAACTTGGGAAGGATCGATCAAGGCCTATCAAAAGCTGAACGGCACGACATCTGGTGGCCACACCATCCAAGTCATCTTCCGCGACCTCCCAGAAATCAACCCTGCCCAGGCCAAAGCACTTGCACAGGAACTGATCATCAAAGAAGGCGCCCAGTACATCGGCGGTCTCTACTTCACGCCCGACACCCTTGCAGTCGCTGCACTCGCACAGGAGGCTAAGGTGCCCGTCGTTATCTTCAACGCGTCAACCTCTTCGCTCCTCGAAAAGTCAGACTATCTACTGCGTACTTCGTACACGTTGCCGCAGATGGCCGTCCCGGTCGCAAAGTACGCCAAGGAAAAGAACGTTAAGAATGTCGTTACGCTGGTCAGTGATTTCGGTCCTGGCCTAGATGCAGAGAAGGGTTTCACCACTGAGTTCGTTGGTAGTGGAGGAAAACTGCTTGAAGCGATTCGCGCACCGCTGAAGACGACTGACTTCGGACCGCTGATGCAACGCGTGAAGGCGCTAAAGCCAGATGCGCTGTATGTATTTGGCCCAGGTGGTCCCGCGACCTACGCCATGATCAAGGCGTACAACGAGGCAGGATTGCGTGCAGCGGGCATTCGCTTTCTGGGCACAGGCGAAACGGATGAAGATCAGCTGCGCGCAATCGGACCGGATCTTTTGGGTATCGAGACCGGCATGTTCTATTCGGCGTCACACGACTCGCCTTTGAACAAATCCGTCACGAAAACCCTGAGTGAAGTAGCACCTAAAGCCATCCCAACCGTCCAGTTGGCGAACGCTTTTGACGGTCTGCATGTTATCTATCACATGGTCAAAGCAACTGACGGCAAGCGTGATGGCCCCAAGGCCATGGCGGCGGCCAAGGGCTTTTCATGGGAAAGCCCACGTGGCCCTGTGAAGATCGACCCCGTCTCGCGCGAATTTGTGCAAAACGTCTACATGCGCATCGTCGAGAAGGATGCGTCCGGCCGTTATGTGAACAGAGAATTCCGGACTTTCGAGATGCAACCCGACTACGGACGCATCCAGAACACGGCCAAGTGATCCAGGACTTCAACATGTCTGTTGCTCTTCTTAGCAGCATTCTGATCGATGGGATCACCTACGCGATGATCCTGTTCATGATCACCGTGGGGCTGTCCATGACCATGGGTCTCATGCGGGTCGTGAATCTCGCCCATGGTGCGTTCGCAATGCTGGGCGGCTTTCTCGCCGCCAGCCTGCCTCAGCGCCTTGGCATCCCGATCGGCGCCGGCTTCGTGCTTGCGATCCTTCTGGTAGGACTCATCGCGTTGGTGTTTGAGCGCATTCTTCTGCGTCGCTTCTACCGGCGTGACGATCTCGATCAGATGCTGGTGACAATTGGTCTGATGTTCGTAGCAACGGCCGCAGTGAATCTGTTGTTCGGATCTTCGGTGACATCAGTCGCGCTACCCGAAGCATTCACAGGGTCAGTCAATCTGGGATTTCGTTCGATCCCCAGACATCGACTCATCGTCGTTGCCTGCGGTTTGCTCGTCGTGATTGTTCTCTGGCTGACTGTGGATCGCTCGTCTTTCGGCATTCGCGTGCGTGCGGCCGTCGACAACGCACCTATCGCACGGTCCATTGGCATCGACACGACGAAGATCTATGCAGCCACCTTTGCCATCGGCGCAATGCTCGCGGCGTTGGGAGGTATCGCTGGTGCGGAGTTGTTGCCGATGGAACCTACCTACGCTTCCAAGTACCTGGTGGTCCTGTTGGCGGTTGTTGCCGTTGGTGGCAATGGAAATCTTTTTGGCTCATTCTTTGCAGCGCTGCTGCTTGGCATTGTGGAGACATCCATGAAATATATGGTTCCGCAGCTCGCATCGGCTGCGTTCTTTCTGACGATGATCATCGTCTTGTTGGTGCGGCCGCAGGGGCTTTTCGGGAGGCAGACATGAGCGCGGTAATTCCCTCACTGGCGGTGGTCGATTCGCGCTCAAGCAGTCCTTGGAGGCAATTGCGTGTCGAGATCGTACTGACGTTGGTGGGATTGCTGGCCTTCGTACTTTTCCCGCAAGATCTCGGGTTGCTGACCAACATGGCAACTATGTCTATTTTTGCGCTGTCGTTGAGTCTAGTGCTTGGCCAAGCAGGCATTGCAACTCTAGGTCAGGCCGCGCTTTATGGCAGCGGTGCATACGTAGCTGGCTGGACTGCTTTGTATCTGACGACGGATCCGCTTGTTGGACTTTTGCTAGGTGCGCTGGGTGGTGGGTTGATTGCATTGATGAGCGGTGCCGTGATGCTGCGGACGACAAAACTCACGCTAGTCATGCTGACCATTGCAGTGGCTCAATTGTTGTTAGAACTGGCCAACTGGGCTAGATGGCTCACCGGAGGCGACGACGGGCTAGCAGGCTTCAACATTGGCCCTCTGTTCGGCATATGGGAGTTCAATTTCATAGGCCAAACCGGGTATTTCTATGCGCTTGGAGCTTTGGTTCTTGTGTACTTCCTGGTTCGCAATCTGGTGGATTCACCTTTTGGTTTGACAGCCAAGGCGATCCGCCAGGACCCTGGCCGAGTACAGGCCTTAGGGGGCCGTGTCTACTTGCACCTGCTGGCCATCTACACCGTCGGCGGAATTGTCGCTGGGCTTGCCGGTGCATTGACTGCTCAAACTAGCAAGGTAGCAAACCTTTTTATGCTGGACTTTTCGACATCGGCAGGTGTCGTGGTCATGATCGTGCTGGGTGGTACCCGTCGCCTGTCGGGCGCTGTGCTTGGGACGATCGCATACATGACCATTCACCACATCGCCTCAACCTTGAATCCGTATCACTGGCTGTTTTTCATTGGGTCGATGTTAATCGTCGTACTCATCGTACTTCCTGAAGGACTGATCGGTCTTCTAGATCGAGCTATGGCTTATGCCGAGCGGTTGGGCACGGGCAGGGAAGCCAAATGACTTATCGACTACAAACCCAGAATCTCAGCCACTCCTTTGGTGGTCTGGCCGTCACACAGAATGTCTCGCTCGCGCTCCCCAAAGGGGCGCGCACAGCATTGATCGGACCGAATGGCGCCGGCAAGACGACCTTGGTGAACTTGCTGAGTGGAGCGCTGCGCCCGAAATCAGGTGACATCCTGCTTGACGGTCGCTCCATCGTGCAACTGCCGCAGTATGCACGTGTCCGCAACGGCATCGTACGTACATTCCAGATCAGCCGCCTCTTCAAAGATCTCACGGTTGAGGAGAACGTCAAGGTCGCCGTGCTGCAACGGCATCGCGCATCGATGCAGTGGTGGCCATCGAGCGCGCGCTCCGCCCAAGTTCGTGAGGAGGTCTTCGAAACACTAGGCATGCTTGGTCTACAGCCTTTCGCGCGCCGGGTTGTAGGGCAGCTGGCTCTGGGCGAGCAGCGGTTAGCAGAGATCGCTCTGGCTCTCGCAATGAAACCCGAAGTGCTGCTCTTGGACGAACCAGGTGCAGGCGTTCCGCAAGGCGAAGGCGGCCGCATCATGGACGCTGTCGAAAGTCTTCCGAAGGACCTGTCTGTTCTGCTTATCGAGCACGACATGGACTTGGTCTTCAGGTTTGCTTCGCACATTATCGTTCTGGTTGCAGGTGCAGTATTGGTGGAGGGCTCTCCAAAGGAAGTTGCCGCCAATGAGCAAGTCAAACAAATTTACTTCGGACGGGACGGTCATGCCTAAGCCAACTATTGAACTTCGGTTCGACAACGTTACGACAGGCTATGGCAGCATTCCGGTCGTCGAGAATCTCAGCTTCAAAGTCCGCGAAGGCGAACGTCTTGGGCTGATTGGGCGCAATGGTGCAGGTAAGACAACGACGCTCGCAACGGCGATGGGTCTTGCCGATCTGATGAAGGGACGCGTCGAGTTCGGAGGGCGCGACATCAGCAGCGCTAGCACGTATGCGCGCGCGCGCGCTGGACTTGGCTATGTGCCGCAGAGTCGCGATATCTTTCCATCGCTGACGGTGGAGGAAAACCTACTATCGGGTCTACAGGGCCGATCGGCAAGCGTTGCATTGCCACCGATCTATGCCCTTTTCCCTCGACTTAAGGAGCGACGTCGCAATGGGGGCACTCAGCTTTCTGGCGGCGAGCAGCAGATGTTGTCCGTGGCCAGAGCACTCGTTGGACAGCCACGCATTCTTCTGCTCGATGAACCCCTCGAGGGGCTGGCACCGATGGTGCGGGAGGAGTTGATGGACGCGATTGTTCGGATGAGCGATCAGTTGGGCGTGGGCTGTATCCTCGTTGAGCAACACGTGGACGTGGTTCTCGAGTTTTCTACTAACGTCATTGTCCTGGAGCGTGGCATCGCTGCCTACTCTGGTTCAGCAGCGGCGCTGCGCGACGAAGAGGAGCTCCTCAACCGCACCATCGGAATCCAAAAGTGCTAAGAACTATGCCTGTGCAAACTGCGAAAAAGAACTGAACGGAGACTCTGTGTGACAAGCGACGAAGAACTGTCAGAAGCGAAGTCGGCGCAAAGGGAGGGCACGCGCTATCGCTTTTCAGGTCACGACCGAATCCTGCATCGAACGTCCATACACACGGGCGTGCCAGAGCTGCTGGACTGGTTTGGATATCAGCGCGCATTCATTGTCTGCTCCCGCACGCTCAATGAGCGCACTGACACAATTCGCCAACTTGTTGCGTCATTGGGTAAGCGTTGTGTCGGTGTCACCGATGCGGTTGGCGAGCATTCGCCGCTGTCGAACGTGCTTTCCGGCGCTCGTCAGGTGGATGCTTGCGAGGCCGACGTCATTGTGTCTGTGGGCGGCGGTTCGGTTATGGACATGTGCAAGGTCATCCAGTTGTGCGTCACCGAACGGACTTTCGACCGCGATGCCCTGCTGAAACTTCAAATGAGGATGTCTGCGGACGGAACGGAGATGATCGCCACGTCATCTCAGCCGCCGCGGATCAGGCAAATAGCGGTACCGACAACCCTTTCCACCTCGGAGTGGACCCCAGCTGGCACGCCCATCGATGACCAGACCCATCTGAAGGCACGCTTCCTGGTCACTGATGGAGCTCCGCGCGGAATTGTCTATGACCCGGATCTTTTGGCTCGCACGCCTCTTTCGCTGCTACTGGCTACGGGCATTCGCGGGTTGGACCACGCCATCAACACGGCATGCTCGACCCAGCCTCATCCCTTTACCAGTTTGATGGCGGAAAAAGCGATCCAGCTCTACGTCGAGAACTTACCGCGCCTGAGATATCGTACAGACTCTGAGGCATTCTCGAACTGCCAATTGGCCACTTGGTATACAGGCATGGGGCAGATGTCTGTGCCGCACGGCTTCAGCCACTGGATGGTACACATCGTCGGGCCTCTCGCATCCGTTCCTCACAGCGAGGCGGCTTGCGTCCTGATGCTGGCCCAGGCGCGGTGGTTGGAAGGCCACGCAGTTCCTCAACACGACAATGTGCGACGTCTATTAGGGCGTACCGGTCCCTTCTCCGAAGTGCTTTTCAACTTGCTGACTGAGCTCAACATGCCTCGAAGTCTGCAAGATTTGGGTCTGAATTTTGATCAGGTGGAGTCTTTCATCCAACCTGCACTTGAACACCCGCAAGTCACGCGGAACAACCTTCGTCCAATTTCGACAGCTGCAGACGTGCGTGAAGTCCTTAGTCTTGTACGGACTTGAAATGCTTCATCAGCGTCTTTTCTTGTCGTTCTTTCACCAAATCCATATCAACACCGCGGACTCATGCATGAGCGGAGCCCGCCTAGCCTTCAGGTCGAATCAATGCAAGGCCTCCGTACACTTCTGGGCGCACTAAGGGTGTTCGATGCCGTCTGTCGTGCCAAGGGCGTTTCGCGCGCCGCTGAGGTGCTTCATGTGACTCCAGGCGCCGTTAGTCAACAGATCAAGCATTTGGAAGCGGGGCTGGGCACCCAGCTTTTCCAAAAGTCTGGGCGTGAAATCCAGCTGACCTCCGTTGGCGAACGACTCGCTTACCGCGTATCGGATGCGTTTGATCGCCTGAACGACGCGTTGGATGAGGTGGCCGACGAAAAGGCGGAGAAACTGCTGCGCCTGAAAGTAACACCCACTCTGGCGATTCGATGGCTCGTCCCTCGCCTGCACGGCTTCTACGCACAACATCCCGACATGGATCTGGAGATTGCCACGATTGCGATAGCTGACGACATCCGCCTTGAAGGGGCTGATTGTGCAATTCGGCATGGTATGGGCGAGTGGACCGATGTCGAACTGGATCACCTGTTTGATGATGAGTTTCTACCTGTTTGTGCGCCCAGCCTAGCTATGCAGGTTCGTGCACCTCAGGATCTGCTGCAGGCCAACCTCCTGCACTCCATGCTGCGACCGCAAGCCTGGCCGCTCTGGTTTAAATCAATCGGCTTCGAGAATCCGCCGCAGCAGCGAGGCCTCACGCTGGCGAATGCCGCTTTGTGCTATCAAGCTGCGGCCGACGGTCTTGGGATAGCAATGGCCCAACGAGCCTACGTAGAGGAAGACTTGCGCGTTGGGCGTCTGGTCGCCGCTGCGGAACATGTTGCCAAAACGGAACTCGGCTACTACCTTGTCTGCGACCCTATAAAGGCAAAAACACCAGCAGTCAGGTTGTTTCGAGACTGGATACGAACCGTCCGTTAGACAGATTGTCCAACGGCTGAGCATCCAGACCAAGGACGCGGACTCAGCAGGCCATTCTTAGCCTTCGACAGCAGCGAGGAATCGATCAAAGGAGGCATCTACTGCAGCCCTTCCCCCGCCGATGATATTCAAGCCCCAGGTAAATCCGAAAACGTCAGCAAAATCATAGCCAACTAACCGCTCGCGTATCGCTCTAATGTCACTGGTTTTCATCGGCACAAAATTCGGGTAGCTGTACATAAACGAGACGTGCCGCCGGTCGTACACAACCTGCAATGCGTCACCCGGGAAAAGTGCACCGCCCGCGCGTGGCCCTTGCTTCCAATGAAGCACAGAGCTTCCTGGGAAATGGCCACCAACGCGAAGGAGTGTCATCTGATCGGAGAGTCTGTGAACATCCCCATCCCAGAACTCGATCTGGGGAGCATGTCGCTGAATCCAAGCTTTGTCTGCCGCATTCAGCAGGATAGGTACACCGCCCAGAGCTTCGCTCCACTCGATCATAGATGTGTAGAAATGAGGATGTGAAATAACGATCCTTCTGACACCCCCGCGCGACTTGATTTCAGCAACTGCTGCGTCTGTAACCATGCTCACGCATTCCCAAAGAACATTGCCGTCGTCCGTCGGCAAGAGAAGCGCCCGCTGTGGAATAGCAAACCCACTCGGCATACCAATACCCAGCAACCCACAGTCGTCCTCGATTCGAAGTTTGTACTTCTCCACCAGGGCATCGTGCGTGGTCCAATTCTGACCTCCCCACCCGACGTACTGACGATCATCCTCACATATGGGGCAGTGGAGTGGCGGTTTTTCAGATTCCGCGTATTGCGTTCCGCAGGTCGTGCAAATGTATTTCTGCATGGTATTTTTCCTAAACACACGTGGTGAAACAATGACTTCCTCGTACGGAAGCGCGCGAAAAATTGTGTGAAATTTCGAAGCGAAATCGACGCATTTATCCCGTTGTTGAAGATGGCCGATCTTCCGAAGACTCAATGTCCACCCCAAAACTTCGAAGGAAATAACACACGCATTTGTAGAGTCCTACGGTTAAGACAAGGTCAGAAACCTGCCCCGTCCCAAAAGTTTGCAAAGCACGCTCGCGCCCTGCTGAAGACAATCCATCGTTCTTCAGAATGTCATCGGTCAAGGCAATGACTGTGCGATCAATCGACCGAATCGAGGCGATACCTTCGTTAGATCTTGCTGCTTCGATCGTCGCTCCGGACAAGCCGACCGCTCTGCCATAGTGCTCATGCCTTGAAGTTTCATAGGTTGCTTCGCACGCGTAGCCCACGCGCAGAATTGCCAGCTCCATCAAGTCCGCAGGCAATGAGTTTTCCCTTTTGACGGCCTCCGCAAACGTCAGGAGACCGGGTGCTATCCCAGGTGAATGCATCAACATTCGGAAGACATTTGACTTCTTCTTCCGGAGAACTTCCTGAAGCGCAGGCGGGAGGGAATCAACTGGGGGATAGTCAATATGGGCCATATTTGTGTGTGGACTATTCAAATATGAAACAACGCACTGGACGCGGCGTCCCAAGGGCAGTGACCGTTCGCCCTCAGTGGGCGACATGTCGGACATTTAAGAGTGTTTAGTCCGCCTTGAATCCCGATGCCTTGACTACCGGCTCCCAGAAGCTGCGCATGTCTTTGAATCTGGCTCGCGCTTCATCTGGCGAGCTCCCTGCGTTCACAAAACCGAGCGTGCGAATCTTGCTCGCGAACTGTTCTGTCGCAGCGGCCTTGCGAACGGCATCGCTCCATTCAGCTATGACGGGCGCAGGTGTGCCGGGGGCCAGGCATATGGCCAATATTCCCACTGCGGTGAGATCCTTTCGCCCAAGTTCGCTGAAGGTTGGTACATCAGGCAGAAGTGGTGAACGCTGCGCAGAAGTGACTGCAAGAACACGCAGTTTTCCGGCATTGTGGTGCTGGGCAAAGTCTCCAACAGTAGAGGTTCCCGCAGCAACAATGCCCCCCATTAGGTTCGAGATCATGGGGGCGGCCCCTTGGAACGGCACGTCTTGTAGCGGAACACCAATAACCTTGGCAATCTGCAATCCTAGGAAATGCGTCGGCCCCCCAGATGCGGCATGACCGAAGTTGGCTTTCTCCGGGTGGCCCTTCACCCAATCAGCGTACTCTGCAAAACTCTTAGAAGCTGAGGAAGCAGGAACCGCCAGCGCCATCGCAAACTCGACCACCGTTGATACCGGCAATATGTCCCTTTGTGGGTCGTAGTTGAGTTTGTTGAAGACGAACGGATAAATGGATCCAAGGAAGTCCGGACACAACATCGCAACGCTTCCATCAGCTGGTGCTGCCCGCAACGTATCGATCGCAATCTTCCCCCCGGCGCCTGGCTTGTTCTCTACCACGACCGCACGATTCAGCGGGGTACTTAGCTGATCCGCAAGTGCTCGAGTCACCACGTCCAGCGTCCCGCCGGGCGAGAACCCTACCAAGATTTTCGCCGGCGGCCTGCTGCTCGGTTGCGCAACAGCTTGAGACGCGCCGATGAAGGATGCCAGGATAACGAAGAGGTTAATTAACCAGATGGGACGATTGATGTTCACAGGCTGCTCCATGTTGAATGCAGAACGCTCAAAGTAAGTTGAATTGGGGAGGAGGAGACGATTCCGTGGGAAATGCTGTCGATACCGCGGCAATCCCCCCGCGAAACACTCAGCGGCCGAGGAATGTCGGAGGGCGCTTCTCAGCGAAAGCCCGGCGTCCTTCCAGTCGGTCCTCACTGTCCCTCAGCACGCCGAAGGCTTGGCGTTCCAATTCCAGCCCGCCTGCTAGCGGCAACTCCCTCCCTGTCATCGCCAATCGCTTTGCGGCCGTCATCGCCAACGGTGCGTTGGAGGCCATGGTGTGTGCCAGGCGCAGGGCCGTCGCCTGCAACTCTGGCAGCGGCACCACTTTGCTTACCAGCCCGATCCTCAAGGCTTCGTTAGCATCGATGCGCTCACCTGTCAGCAGCATCAGCATCGCGTCCGATTGACCCACAGCGCGGATCAGGCGCTGTGTTCCGCCAGCACCCGGTATGCTGCCTACCCTCACTTCCGGCAGGCCGAATTGGGCGTTTTCAGAGCAGATGCGTATGTCTGCAAGCAGCGCCAGTTCAAGCCCCCCACCCAGGGCATACCCGTTGATTGCCGCGATGACGGGCTTGTCCGTGCGTAGCGTCCCAAAGTTGAAGTGTTGGGTTCCAGCTCGAAAAACTTGCCGTGCCGCACTGTCGGCCGGTGGCATTGTTTTCTTGAGGTCCGCCCCTGTGCAGAACGCGCGATCGCCAGCGCCTGTGAGAACGAGTACTCGTAGCGCCTCGTTGTTCGATACCGCATGCCAAACCTCGAGTAGCTTCTTGTTGGACTCCGGATCAATCGAATTCATCGCCTCCGGTCGATTCAAGGTCACGATGGCAACGCCATCCTGTATTTCTATTTCGATTGCCATGAAGATATTTAATTTGAATAGGAATGGCTTGCGACCGGCGACTGAATGTCGTCAGATAGCAAGCCCAGTTCGACAACCACATCACGGACCAATGCTGTCCGAGCGAACGCTCTCCAGGATCTGCATCAGTTCATGTATCAACCTCTGCGCCGGTCGCCGGCGAACCGGCTGCTGGAGGTCAGGCGCAGTACTACTTTTTTCGATAGACCGCCAGCAAAGAGATCCCCTCTCCATGTCTCCAGGAAGAGAGCTGTCACGTAACATTGGGTAGGTCAGATCGGCCATCCCCTGGGCGAAGTTGATGACATTCAGTCCGCTCAATGCACTGTTCAGCATGCTCACCTCCCGTTGGGTGCGCGCGGGTGAGCAGGACCGCTAAACCGAAGGACTGCTGAGGCTGCGTCCACCGCAGACATACAGAAGTTGTCCAGTGACGTAGCTCGAGCCAGGTTCCGCAAAGAACCGGAC
>NZ_JBXASG010000012.1:0-132944 GCF_058809075.1 Acidovorax sp. GW821-FHT11A03 | reverse complement strand
CCCCCCCCCCCCCCCCCCCCCGCCTGGGCTGCGGCCTTGCGCTCGGCCGTGGCGGCGCGTCGGGTGGCCCGGGGCGCGGCTTGCGGCGGGGCGGGTGCGCCGGGCGGGGGCGCCACGGCCGTGGCGCGGGCCAGCGCGGCGTGCAGGGCCGTGGGCGCGGCGGGCGGCGCGGGCGCCGTCACAGCAAGCCCTGTTCCGCCATCGACAGCGCCTTGCCGGGGGCGACGATGACATGGTCGAGCACGCGCACGTCCACCAGGGCCAACGTGGCCTTCAGCGTCTTGGTGAGGGCCTCGTCGGCGCGGCTGGGCTCCACGCTGCCGCTGGGGTGGTTGTGGGCCAGCACCACGGCGGCGGCCTGGTGGTGCAGGGCGCGCAGCACCACCTCGCGCGGGTACACGCTGGTCTGCGTGAGCGTGCCGCGAAACAACTCCTCCATGGCCAGCAGGCGGTTCTGGCTGTCGAAGAAGAGCACCGCGAACACCTCGTGGCCCTTGGCCGCCAGGTGCAGTTGCAGGTAGTGCTTGACGGCGTTGGGCGAGTCGAACGTCTCGCGCTCGCGCAGTTGCTGGGCCAGGGCGCGGCGCGCCAGTTCCAGCACGGCCACCAGCTCAGCGCGCTTGGCGGGGCCCAGGCCCTTGATGCGCGTGAGGTCGGCGGCGCTGGTGTGCAGCAGTCCGGCGATGCCGCCAAAACCGCCGGTGACGCGTCCCGTGGCCGCGTCCACGCCGGGCGTGTCCAGCAATTCCTGCGCCATCTGCAGCACGCCCTTGCCCACGGTGCCGGTGCGCAGCAGGATGGCCAGCAGCTCGGCATCGGCCAGGGCGGCGGGGCCGCGTGCCAGCAGCTTTTCGCGCGGCTGGGCGTCGGAGGGCAGGTCTTTGAGGGGCATGGCGCTGGGTCTTCGACACCCGTCAGGGGCCGACGGGCGTAGGGCTTTGCCCGGTTTTCTACAATGCAGGCCAGTTTATCGGGACTTTCATGACCTCTATCGACACCCCACTTCCCACCGTCCAGCCGGGCTCCTTCCTGACGCTGCACTACCGCCTGGCGGGCCCGGCGGGGGATGTGATCAACACTTTCTCCGACAAGCCCGCCACCCTGTCGCTGGGCGCAGGCCAGCTGTCGCCCGCCGTGGAGCAGCGCCTGCTGGGCCTGCCCGAGGGCACGCGCGCCACGTTCGAGCTGGCGGCGGGCGAGGCCTTTGGCGAGCGCAACACCGAGATGCAGCAGTGGGTGGCCAGGAAGCTGCTCAACGAACTGGGCGACCCGGCAGAGCGCTATAGCGTGGGCGATGTGGTGCAGTTTCCCACGCCGGACGGCCAGGGCAGCTACGCGGGCGCCGTGGTGCAGGTGCGCGATGACGGCGCCGTGCTGTTCGACTTCAACCACCCGCTGGCGGGCCAGCCGGTGACGTTTGAAGTGCAACTGATCGGGGTGCTATGAGCAGCGAGATTTCTGGCCGCAGCATGAGCGATGCCGGGCCGCTGCCCGGCGCGCCACACGCGGGCGAGGGCGGGGACGTCGAGGTCCTGCTGGCCGAGCCGCGCGGCTTTTGCGCGGGCGTGGACCGCGCCATCGAGATCGTCGAGCGCGCCATCCAGAAGTTCGGCGCGCCGATCTACGTGCGCCACGAGATCGTGCACAACACCTACGTGGTGAATGACCTCAAGGCCAAGGGCGCAATCTTCATCGAGGAGCTGTCGGATGTGCCCCCGGGCGCCACCCTGGTCTTCAGCGCCCATGGCGTGAGCAAGGCCGTGCAGCAGGAGGCGGTGGCGCGCGGCTTCAGCATTTTTGACGCCACCTGCCCGCTGGTGACCAAGGTGCACGTGGAAGTGGCCAAGCTCGCCAGGGAAGGCTACGAGTTCATCATGATCGGCCACAAGGGCCACCCCGAGGTGGAGGGCACGATGGGCCAGCTCGACCACGGCATCCACCTGGTGGAAGACGTGGCCGACGTGGCCCGCGTGCAGCCCGCGCAGACCGGCAAGCTCGCCGTGGTCACGCAGACCACGCTGAGCGTGGACGACGCCGCTGAAATCTCGGCCGCCGTGCGCGCGCGCTTCCCCAGCGTGCGCGAGCCCAAGCAGCAGGACATCTGCTACGCCACGCAGAACCGGCAGGACGCCGTCAAGGTGCTCAGCCCGCAGGTGGACGTGGTGATCGTGGTGGGCAGCCCCACCAGCTCCAACAGCAACCGCCTGCGCGAGCTGGCGGCGCGGCTGGGCACGCCGGCCTACATGGTGGACAGCGCCGACGAACTGCAGCCGGGCTGGTTCGCGGGCGTGGCGCGCGTGGGCCTCACCGCCGGCGCCTCGGCCCCGGAGATCCTGGTCCAGCAGGTCATCGACCGCATCAAGGCGCTGGGGGCCGTGTCGGTGCGCACCATGGCGGGCATCGAGGAAACCATCAAGTTTCCGCTGCCCAAGGGGCTCAAGATCGATGGCGCCACGGGCCTGGCCCTCACCGAGCGCACGCCGGAGACCGGGCCCGCCAGGCACTAGCCCGGCATGCGCGGGCCGCGGCATCCGCAGGGGCCGCCGCGCCGCTGCGAATGCTCCTGAATTGATAGCTGTTTGCGCTTGATGGGCAAGTGCTGGGGCCGTTTTTTAGTCAATCCCGCCGTGGCCGGGGCCCACGGCGGCGCCTACAGCGAGACCGCAGGCCCGCTCCACAGGTCCAGCGGCGGGTCGGCCGCCACCGCGCGCAGGATGTCGGTGCGCGAGATGAAGCCGGAAAGCACCCCCGCATCGTCCGTCACTGGCAGGCCCGGCAGGCCCGTATCGAGCAGCACGGCGGCCACCCGGCGCAGCTCGGTGTCGGCCGCCACGGTGGGCACGGGGCTCACCATGACTTCGGAGACGGGGCGGCGTGCCAGCTCGATCGCCTGTTTCACGGCGCCCGGCTCGGGCAGCAGGTCCAGGGGCGCCATGTCGGCCCGCAGCAGCAGGCCGACCACCCGCCCCAGCGGGTCCACCACGGGGGCCTGGGCCACCTTGTGCTCGGCCAGGGTCTGCCAGGCATCGTTCACGCGCGCCCCGGGCTCCACGCTCAGGGCGCCCGTGGTCATGACATCGCTGACCTTGGTCAGGGGCTGGCGTGCCTGCTGGGGCCCCTGCTCGGTCTGCGCATAGGCGCTCACGGCGTCCTGCAGGCGCAGGTTGGCGGGCGGCGAGAACGCGGGGTGGAGCGGGGCCGGGGACTGAAACGGCTCGGCGGGCACATCCAGCGCGCGCGTGCGCAGTGCCTGGGGCCGCTGCACGCGCCGCACGGCAGAGATCTGCGAGAGGTTTTCCGGCCCTCCCCGGTACATCTGCCCCGATGGGCCGAACACAAAGAACATGCTTGCCTCCTGCTGGCGTGTCCGCCCAAGGCGGCGGACCCTGTCCATGTTATCGGCACTTGCACGGCGCCATTGGAGGGCAGCGTGTATCCGTGTGTTGCCGCGGGGCGGGCGGGCAGACCCTACACTGCCTGCCTTTGTCCGATTTCCCCTGGAGTCTCCCCGCATGATCGATCGCGCCGCCATCGCCGAAGCCCGCCGCCACATTTCCACCGCCCAGCCCGACTTTCTGCGCACCACCCCGCTGATGCGCGTGCCGGGCCGATCCCTGGGCGTGGACTGCGGCGAGGTGTGGCTCAAGCTGGAGCACCTGCAGGTGGGCGGCAGCTTCAAGGCGCGCGGCATGCTGTACCGCCTGCTGGCCAACCCCGTGCCCGAGAGCGGGGTCATCATCGCCTCCGGCGGCAACGCCGGCATTGCCGTGGCCGCCGCCGCCAAGGCCCTGGGCGTGCGCTGCGAGGTCTTCGTGCCCGAAGTCTCGCCCGAGGCCAAGCGCGCCCGGCTGCGTTCGCTGGGCGCCGACGTGGTCGTCACCGGCGCGGCGTATTCCGAAGCCTTCGAGGCGTGCGTGGCCCGCCAGAAGGCCACGGGCGCCCTGCAGGCCCACGCCTACGACCAGCCCGAAGTGGTGGCCGGCGCGGGCACCCTGGCGCTGGAGATGGAAGAGCAGGGCGGCCGCCTGCCCGACACGGTGCTGGTCAGCGTGGGCGGTGGCGGCCTCATCGGCGGTGTGGCCGCGTGGGTGGAGAGCCGCGCCCACGTGGTCGCGCTGGAACCCGAGCGCGCGCCCACCCTGCATGCCGCGCGCGCCGCAGGCCAGCCGGTGGATGTGGAGGTGGGTGGCGTGGCTGCTGATTCCTTGGGCGCCCGCCGCATCGGCGCCATTGGCTGGGAGGTCAGCCAGCGCCATGTGCACGATGCCCTGCTGCTGCCGGATGACGCCATCCGCGCCGCCCAGCTGTGGCTGTGGAAAGAGCTGAAGCTGGCCGTGGAACCCGCCGCCGCGCTGGGCCTGGCGGCCCTGCAGACGGGTGCCTACCGGCCCCAGCCGCAGGAAACCGTGGCCCTCATTCTCTGCGGCGCCAACTTCGACCCCGCCAGCCTCGCCTGAGCCGGGGCCGACCACCCCTTTAAAATCCAGCCATGCTTGACATCCTTCTCCTCCGCAAAGACCTCGACACCGCCATCGCGCGCCTGGAAACACGCAAAAAGCCCCAGGCCTTCCTGGACGTCTCCGCGTTCCAGGCCCTGGAGTCCGAGCGCAAGACGCTGCAGACCCGCACCGAAGAGCTGCAGGCCCAGCGCACCCAGCTGTCCAAGCAGGTCGGCATGCTCATGAGCCGGGGCGACAAGGACGGCGCCGAAGCCGTCAAGGCCCAGGTGGCCGCAGGCAAGGTGGAGCTGGAGCAATCGGCCGCCCGCCTGGAACAGGTCCAGGCCGAGTTGCTGGCCATGCTGGTCGCCGTGCCCAACCTGCCGCACGAATCCGTGCCCGTGGGCCCGGACGAGTCGGGCAATGTCGAAGTGCGCCAGTGGGGCACGCCCGCCAGCTTCGCCTTCGAGGTCAAGGACCACGTCGACGTGGGCACGCCGCTGGGCCTGGATTTCGACATGGGCGTCAAGCTCTCGGGCTCGCGCTTCACGGTGATGAAGGGGCAGATCGCCCGCCTGCACCGGGCCCTGGCCCAGTTCATGCTGGACGTGCAGACCCAGGAGCATGGCTACACCGAGTGCTACGTGCCCTATGCCGTCAACGCCGACTCGCTCAAGGGCACGGGCCAGCTGCCCAAGTTCGAGGGCGACTTGTTCGCGGCCAAGAAGGGTGGCCAGGACGGCGAGCCCGTGCCCGACAACGCGGCGCTGTACCTCATTCCCACCAGCGAAGTGCCGCTGACCAACTTCGTGCGCGACGTGGTCGTGGCCGAGTCCGAGCTGCCCATCAAGCTCACGGCCCACACGCCATGCTTCCGCTCGGAAGCGGGCAGCTACGGCCGCGACACGCGCGGCATGATCCGCCAGCACCAGTTCGACAAGGTCGAGATGGTGCAGATCGTGCACCCGGACAAAAGCTACGAAGCGCTGGAAGAAATGACGCGCCACGCCGAAACCGTGCTGCAAAAGCTCGGCTTGCCCTACCGCGTGATGAGCCTGTGCACGGGTGACATGGGCTTTGGCGCCGCCAAGACCTATGACCTGGAAGTGTGGCTGCCCGCGCAGAACACCTACCGCGAGATCAGCTCGGTGAGCAACTGCGAGGCCTTCCAGGCCCGCCGCCTGCAGGCCCGCTTCAAGAACGCACAGGGCAAGAACGAGTTGCTGCACACCCTCAATGGCTCCGGCCTGGCCGTGGGCCGCACGCTGGTGGCCGTGCTCGAGAACTACCAGCGCGCCGACGGTTCCGTGGAGGTACCAGAGGTGCTGCGCCCGTACATGGGCGGCGTGGCGGTGCTCGCACCCGCCGCCTGATGGGGCGGGCCACGGGGACGGCGCGCCGGGGGAGAATCCAGCATGACTTCCTCTGACAACACCATGGCCAGCCCCACCATCCGCCTCACGCAGTACAGCCATGGGGCGGGCTGCGGCTGCAAGATCAGCCCCAAGGTCCTGGACGTGATCCTTGCGGGCAGCGGGGCCCAGAACCTGGACCCGCGGCTGTGGGTGGGCAATGCCTCCCGCGATGACGCCGCCGTCTATGCGCTGGATGGCGAACGCGGCGTGGTCTCCACCACCGACTTCTTCATGCCCATCGTGGACGACCCCTACGATTTCGGGCGGATCGCGGCGACCAACGCCATCAGCGACATCTACGCCATGGGCGCGGACCCGCTGTTGGCCATCGCCATCCTGGGCTGGCCGGTGAATGTGCTACCGCCCGAGGTGGCGCGCGACGTGGTGCGCGGCGGGCGTGCGGTCTGTGATGCCGCAGGCATCCCGCTGGCCGGCGGGCATTCCATCGATGCGCCGGAGCCCATCTTCGGGCTGGCCGTGACCGGCGTGGTGGAAAAACGCCACCTCAAGCGCAATGACACCGCCACTGCGGGCTGCCGCCTGTACCTCACCAAGCCGCTGGGCATCGGAATCCTCACCACCGCCGAAAAGAAGGCCCGGCTGCGCCCGCAGGACGTGGGCCGCGCGCGCGACCTGATGTGCACGCTGAACAAGCCGGGCAGCCGGTTTGGCAAATTGCCGGGTGTCATGGCCATGACCGATGTCACGGGCTTTGGCCTGCTGGGCCACCTGGTCGAGATGGCCGAGGGCAGTGGCCTGAGCGCCGTGATCGACTACGACGCCGTGCCGCGCATCCGTGGCGTGGAGCACTACCTGGCCGAGGGCTGCGTGCCGGGCGGTACCCTGCGGAACTTCGACAGCTATGGCGCCAGGATCGGTCCGCTGGACGAAGTGCAAAAGCAGCTGCTGTGCGATCCGCAGACCAGCGGAGGCCTGCTGATCGCGGTGGCGCCGCAGGGCGAGCGTGAATTCCTCGCGGTGGCCGCCGAGTCCGGGCTGCCGCAGATGGAGCCCATAGGCCATCTCACTTCCCGGCAGGCCTTCGCTGTCACGCTGCGCTGATGCTGGACACCCTGGCCGACTACCGGCACATCTTCCTGAACGATGTGCCCCTGATGGACGTGCGTGCGCCGGTGGAGTTCGTCCAGGGCGCATTTCCGGGCGTGGCCAACCTGCCCTTGATGGACGATGCCGAACGCCAGAAGGTGGGCACCTGCTACAAGCACCAGGGCCAGCAGGCGGCCATCGCGCTGGGGCATGCGCTGGTGTCCGGCGAGATCAGGCGCGCACGCACCCAGGCCTGGGCGGAGTTCGCGGCGGCCCATCCGCAGGGCGTGCTGTATTGCTTTCGCGGGGGCTTGCGTTCCCAGATCGTCCAGCAGTGGCTGCAGGCCGATGCCGGGATCGCCTACCCCCGCGTGGCCGGCGGCTACAAGGCCCTGCGCACCTTTTTGCTGCAGACCACCCAGGCGGCGGCGCGCGAATGCCCGTTGGTCGTGCTGGGCGGGCTGACGGGCACCGGAAAGACCGAGCTCATCTCGCAGCTGCCCAACGGCCTGGATCTGGAAGGGCACGCCAACCACCGCGGGTCCAGCTTTGGGCAGCGTGTCAGCGGCCAGCCGGCCCAGATCGATTTCGAGAACCGCCTGGCGATCGATATCCTCAAGAAGCGGGCCGCGGGGCAGCGGCTGTTCGTGGTCGAGGACGAAGGCCGGCATGTGGGCCGCTGCGCCGTGCCGCTGGAGCTGCGCCTGCGCCTGGAACAGGCGCCGATGGTCCATGTCGAGGATGCCTTCGACGCCCGGGTCGAGCGCATCCTGCGGGACTACGTGGTCGGGCAGTGCGCCGAGTTCTGCGCCGCGCAGGGCCCGGCGGCGGGGTTTGAATCGTTCTCTGCCCGATTGCTGGAAAGCCTGGACAAGCTGGCCCGGCGCCTGGGCGGCGACCGCCACCAGATGCTGCGCGCAACGATGCTCCACGCGCTGGCGCGGCAAAAGGCGCATGGCGATGTTGCGCATCACCG
The DNA here is from genome assembly GCF_058809075.1 of Acidovorax sp. GW821-FHT11A03. Taxonomy (NCBI): domain Bacteria; kingdom Pseudomonadati; phylum Pseudomonadota; class Betaproteobacteria; order Burkholderiales; family Comamonadaceae; genus Acidovorax; species Acidovorax sp. GW821-FHT11A03. The sequence continues at coordinate 125,067 of NZ_JBXASG010000012.1, read as the reverse complement.
TGGCTGGATCGCGGCATTGCTGCGCGACTACTACGACCCCATGTACGCCTACCAGCGTGAAAGCTGGGCGGGGCGCATCGAGTTTCAGGGGGAGTTCGGCGCGGTGCTGGCCTACCTGCGCGATCGCTCCGTGGCCTCTGACCCCCCGCCGTAGGCCGGCGGCACCGAAAAATCCACCTGGGCCTGCGCCAGGCGCTGCATCGCGGGTATCAACGCCCGCGCATCGCCGCGCCGCCACTGGAACGCGTACTGCAGGGGTGCAAGCGCTGTGCGCCCGCCCAGCGCGCGCAAGCCCGGCGTGCCGACCCAGGCCGCGGGCAGAAAGCCCACGCCCACCCCCGCGCGCAACATGCCGGCCACGGCCCCCCAGCTGTTGCACAGGATGCGCTCGCGCACCGCAACGCGGTGCGCGAGCAGCCAGTCATCGAGCAGCCGCGTGGTGCCCGCACCCGGGGGGAGGGCGACCAGCGGATGCTGCTGCAGCAGCGCTTTCGCCCCCAGGCGGCCGGCGCCGGGCAGATCGGCGGCCACAGCCCAGGTGAAGCGCGCAGCCCCCACGGGCTGCGAGCGCAGCGTGCTGCGCGACGAGCGCCCCGCGATCACCGCGAAGTCGAGTTCGCCGTCGTCCAGGCGGCGCTCGAGCACGCCACCCACGTCCACGCAGGGCTCCAGGGACAGGCGGGGATGCGCGCGGCGCGCCGCTGCCACGAACGCGGGCAGCCAGGTGAGGGCCGAGAGGTCGCCCACGCCAAAACGGCAGTGGCCCGCGAGATCTGCGCGCGCATCCAGTGCCTGGTCCAGTGCCGCGACGGCGTTGAGCACATCCAGCGCGGCGGGCAGCAGTCGCGTGCCGGCCTCGGTGAGCACGGCGCGGTGTCCGCTGCGGTCAAACAGCGGCTGCCCCAGCGCGGCCTCCAGTTCCGTGATGCGCTTGGACAGCGAGGACACGGACAGGTGCACGCGGCCGGCGGCGGTGGCGAAGTTGGCGCAGGTGGCCGCCCACCAGAAAGCCTCGAGCTGCTTGACCGACGGAGTGGGCATGGCGGGGTCCTTGTTGGCATAAAGAGAATTAATTCATTCTAAATATTTCGCTTTCATTCATTGAATGGCAAACCTACAGTGGCGCAATTCCTGAATGCAATGAAAGCCCCGTGCCCATGGCCTCCCTCCCCCATCTGGCCCCCGCCGCCCTGGCGCCCGCCCCCTTGCCCCCCGCGCGCCCCGCGCCGGCCGTGCTGCGCCGCATGCTGTCGCTGCAGGATTTCGAGGAGGCCGCGCGCCGCCGCCTGCCCCGGCCCATCTTCGGCTACATCGCTGGCGCGGCCGAGGACAGTGCCTCGCTGCGCGACAACCGTGGCGTGTTCGGCGAGCACGCCTTCGTCACGCGCGTGCTGCGCGACGTGTCGGGGCGCTCGCAGGCGGTGGAGCTGTTTGGCGAACGCTACAGCAGCCCGTTCGGCATCGCGCCCATGGGCATCAACGCCCTTTCCACTTACCGGGGCGACCTCGTGCTGGCACGCGCGGCGCGGCGCGTGGGCATTGTTTCGGTGATGAGCGGCACCTCGCTGATCCCGATGGAGGACGTGGCCCGCGACAGCCCGGGCACCTGGTTCCAGGCCTACCTGCCCGGCGACCAGGTCCGCATCGACGCACTGGTCGACCGGGTGGAGCGCGCGGGCTTTCGCACGCTGGTCGTCACGGTGGACATACCGATCTCGGCGAACCGCGAGAACAACATCCGCACGGGCTTCTCGACGCCGCTCAAGCCCAGCCTGCGCCTGGCCTGGGATGGCCTCGTGCGGCCGCGCTGGGTGGCGGGCACCTTCCTGCGCACGCTGCTGCGCCATGGCATGCCGCATTTCGAGAACTCGTTCGCCACGCGCGGCGCTCCCATCGTCTCGTCCACGGTGCTGCGCGATTTCTCGGCGCGCGACCACCTTGGCTGGCGGCACCTCGAAGCCATCCGCCGCCGCTGGAAGGGCCCGCTGGTCGTGAAGGGCCTGCTGAGCGTGGAGGATGCCCTACAGGCGCAGCGCATCGGGGCCGACGCCGTGGTGCTGTCCAACCACGGCGGCCGCCAGCTCGATGGCGCCGCATCGCCCATGCGGGTGCTGGAAGCGGTGGTGGCCGCCGTGGGGCCCGCTTACCCCGTGCTCATCGACGGCGGCTTCCGGCGTGGCTCCGACGTGCTCAAGGCCATCGCGCTGGGCGCGCGCATGGTCCTGGTGGGACGCCCGTTCAACTATGCAGCCGCCGTCGCCGGCGAGGCGGGAGTGCACCACGCGATCACCCTGCTGCGCGACGAGGTGGACCGCAACCTTGCCATGCTGGGCGCCACCAGCTGCGGAGAGCTGGGCCCTCGGCACCTGGTGCGGCGGCGGGGGCCTGAGGAGCAATGTTCGCCAGGGCTGGCGTCCTGACGGGTGCCTGCGGCCTGGCGCAACGATGTCAGTGCGGCTGCGGTGCGTTGTGGTGGGGGAGCTGCAGTCTGGCCCGCCTCAGCCCGCGACTTGATCGCAGCGGATCGGGTGCCCAGGGCGTGGGTCCTGCATGCCCCAAAGGCTGCCTGGCTGCCCAGGGGGTGCCGGCAAACCAAAAGAAAAAGGCCCTGCGCTATTGATTAAATAGCATCAGGGCCTTATCAGTGGCGGAGAGGGTGGGATTCGAACCCACGGTAGTGTTGCCACTACGCCTGATTTCGAGTCAGGTACATTCGACCACTCTGCCACCTCTCCTGTGTGTCGAAGCCTGCGATTATAGCAAGGTTTTCAGGGCCTTCGCGCGGCAGTGCTACCCAGGGGGGCGGTACCTCGGGCACCGTTGCGCTGCCGTCCGCCTGCTGGTAGTTTTCCAGCACCGCCACCAGCGTGCGGCCCACGGCCAGACGGGAGCCTCTGAACTCTGGAGCGATGGGTAGGCTGCTGGGTAGGTGCTGGAGCGAAGCGGCTATCAGGCAGTGCGGCGCCGCATCCTCGCTAGCCCAAACATGGCCAGCAGTGCGGACAGGCCAACCAAGGCCCACTCGGTTAGGGTGGGGATGGAGGCTGGCGACACGGGTACAACAGCAACAGCCGTCACCACTGTGGCAAGGTTGTTGGCGGTATTCGTCTCCCCACCACCAGAAACCTGGGCGCCATTGGTGACCGAAGCGGGTGCATTGGCCGCGATACCCACAGTCAATGTGATGGAGGGATAGCTCGCGCCCGCACTCAGCGGATCGCTTCGGGTGCAGGTCAGCGTCGCGAGCGTGCAGGCCCAGCCAGCGCCCGCCAAGGCTGTTGCACTCAGCCCAGGAGGAAGGACATCGGTCACGGTGACTGCGCCGCTCGTCGGGCCCACTCCGCCATTGGATGCAGTGATCGTGTAGGTGGCGCCTGTCTGCCCCTGGCTGAACGGGCCATTGGCCGGCATGGCCACGGTCAGATCCGGTAGCAACGGAATGACTGTCGCAGGATCGGTAGCCGTGTTGTTGGCTGCATTCACATCGCTGCCTCCTGTCACCGTAGCAGTGTTGGTCACGCTCGCTGGCGCATTGGCCGCGACATTCACGGTCAAGGTGACGACGGGATAACTCGCGCCTGATGCCAAGGGATCTGACCGAGTGCATGTGGCAGTTTGGCCCGCAATGTTGCAAGTCCAGCCGGTTCCTGAAGCGGTAGTCGGTGTCAATCCTGCAGGCACAGTATCGGTCAGCGTCACGAGGCCTGAGGTGGGCGAGCCGCCAGTATTGGATACCGTCAATGTATATGCGGCGCCAATCTGGCCTTGCGTGAAATTGCCTGTATGGCCTTTGGTGAGCACAAGATCGGGGCCCGCCCCGATGGTTGTCACATCCAATGCGGAATTGTTCGAGGAGTTGATATCCCCGCCCCCTGCAACCGTCACGGTGTTCGTCAGGGACGGGGGCGCTGCCGGCGACACATTCACGGTCAAGGTGATCGGTGGATAGCTTGCGCCAGCGGCGAGCGGATCGCTGCGGGTGCATGAGACAGATTGGGCCACGATGCTGCAGACCCAGCCAGCACCCGCTGCCGCTGTGGGAGTGAGTCCGGCAGGCACCGTGTCCGAGACGGTGACTGCACCCGCACTGGGCGCACCCCCGGTATTGGACACCGACACGGTATAGGTGGCCCCCACCTGGCCTTGCAAGAAGCTCCCGGCATGGCTCTTCGAGACAGTCAGATCCTGAGCGTAGGCCGAGGACAGAAAAGCTCCGGCGGCCAGAACGAGGAGAGCTGCGATGCGGCGGTGAAAGAGCATCATGGTTTTGATCCCGTACAGTCCAAGAAGCGTTTCATTTGACACAGCGCATCCACGCTGCCTGCGTACCTGTGGCGACACGCCTGCGATTGCAGTTGCATTGCCCCCACGGCCAGTGAGTCTCGCATGTGCCCGGCCTCATCGGTGATCAGAAGGGCAGGCTCACCCGTCCGGAAGCGCTGGTGTACCGGTATGACCCGGCCTGGCCGGAGAACAAGGGCGCCGTGTTGCTGGCCTCGATGCCGACAAACCACTGGACCGGGCTGCTGCGCCGTGATGCGAGGCCGATGGCGCCCCGCCATATCGGCTCCGACGCGCCATCGACGCGCTGCTGGCCGGCATCGATGCTGGCGCTCAGCACCACCACCTGCGCCACCTCGAACCGCGACGACAGGCCCGCCGATGCCTCATGCAGCCGCTCTGGGGAGAAGTACTCTGGCCGGTAGGCGTTGGTGTTGTGGTAGCTGCGCGTTTTTATGTAGGCATTGAGCCCATAGCGTTCGTCCAGCGAGTAGTTCCAGCGGGTGCGCAGTATTGGGCGGTTGTTGTCGTTGGAGAACAGCGCCGTGCCTGCCGCCACCCCGACGTTGAATCGCTCGGTGAAGGCGTGGTCGAGAACCAGTGCCAGGGCTGTGAAATGCGTGCCGTTCTCGATGCCTCGGATGGAGTTCACCAGGTCTCTTTCCACGCTCACCCCCAGCGCCGTGGAAGGGGTCAGCCGCTCCATGTAGTCGAGCCCCCCCACGAGGTAGCTGGTGCCCGCCACGCGGGCGGCGCCCAAACTGGCGTCGATGGTGCGTTCCTTGCTGGTTTGCTTGTAGGTGCCTGCCGCGAGGCTGCCGCTGGCCGCCCAACCCGGCGCCGTGTAGCGCAGGGCTCCGGCGCGCAGGCCCCAGCCAGCGGCATTCGCATAGCCCAGCGTCTGCCTGCTTTCATGGAAGTCGTCTGAATCGCGGCTGGCGAAGAACGAGCCCGAAACCGACTGTGCCTGCACGCCGCAGGCACAGAGCACCGCCAGCGCGCCAATGAAACGCCCCTTCATTTCGTACCCCAATTCTTTGACCGGCTGACCAGTTCCTTGATGTAGCCCAGCACGCATGCGGGCTGCAGCACCACGCTGTAAAACAAGGCGTAGAAGATAAACCCCAGCACGTTGCGGCGGACCTTGAGTCCCTGTTCGGTGAACATCTTGGCCTGGACGGTGAACATGAGGTAGTTGACGATCATAGCGAGCGGCAGCACCAGCAGCGTCATGGGCCCCGCGATCCAGTACACGCCAAACAGCGCCAGCACGAGGCCTGGAACGAAGGCGAACGTATAGACCAGATCCATGTAGGGGAACAGCAGGTTCCACCAGATGAACAAGGTGGTCATGCGCGGCTTGAACAGCAGGCGCCAGTGCGATTTGAAGGCCTCGATGAGCCCTCGCGACCAGCGCTGGCGCTGGCGGATGAACTGCAGCCAGGTATCGGGTGCGTTCGTGAAAAGGCAGGCGTTCTCCGCGAAGCCGACGCGATGTCCGCGCTCCAGGATCGCCCATGTGAGCACGATGTCTTCACCCACCGTATGGGCCCATCCGCCGAGTTCGCGAAGGATGGCCGTGTCGTACACGGAAAACGCGCCTTGGGCCACGAGGGTGCCCTGGTACAGGCTCTGCAGGCGCTTGATGGCGGCAATGCCATGGAAATAGTCCCATTCCTGAATGGCCGTGACCATGTTCTTGCGGGAATTGCGCACGAGTACCGCGCCTGCCACGGCACGGGTGTTGGGCGGATCGCTCATGTAGCGGCGCACCAGGTTGTGCAGCGCGCTGTGGTGAAGGTAGGAGTCCCCGTCGACGGTGATGGTCAGGTGGTGGCGGACCAGGGCCAGGCCGGCGTTGAGCGCGTTGGCCTTGCCCACGTTGTGTTCAAGGTTGAGCACCTGCAGCCACGGATAGTCCAGGCCCGCGAGCTTTTCGGCGGTGGAGTCCTTCGAGCCATCATTGATCACCACGACCTGCAACGGCCCCTCGTATTCCTGGCGCGAGATGCTCTCGATCGTGGAGACGATGCTTTCCTCCTCGTTGTAGGCCGCCACGAGGATGGTGATTCCCGGCAGGCGCGCGCTGGAGTGTCTTGCCGCGGGGCGCCGGTCCAGCAACAGGCTGACCACCAGGAATGCGTTCATGAAGCCCGGCACCACCGCGATGCCGTAGATCACCGGGTAGGCCGCCCACGGGCTGATGACCCGCGCCAGATCGTGCACCCAGGCATCCGCGGCATAGATGGAAAAAGCCATCCACACCACTCCGGCGAACAATGCAAACGCAAATTTCCACCGCACCGACAGGTACGGCCGCGCCCACTTCGTGGCTGCTGGGGCTGGCGGCGATGTGCTGGCGGGGCTGGCCGCGCGCTGCGGTTCGAGCGTGGGCAGGGCCGCAGGGCTTGTCTGGAGGTTGCGCGTCATCGGGAAACTCGCCTTGTGGGCTGTAGTCGGGGGCAGGCGGGTGGGCGCGGCCCAGGTCACAAGCAGGTGCGTATTTGTAAAAAATTGAAACTGTGGTGTGCGAATTTTGCTGCTGGCGTGGATGCGCGTCAACCGCAATGGCCCTGCAGGCCGCCCAGCGGGCGCAAAAGCAACTGTGCGGGCGCGCCGGGCGCGTGCCCGCGCGGTGCAGGGCTCTGTGCGGAACCCCGGGTCCGTACAGAGCGCTTTTTCTTTGCACTCTGGGCGCCTTGGGCCATGATGGACCTTGTCCGGGCATGGGGCGCCGCGCCGCCGGGCAGGGATTTTCCTGGCGTTTCTGCGGCATTCGACGTGTGCAAAAAACACCATGGGCACCGAGGCAACCACTCCAGAGCGACCGATTTTCTTGGCAATGGCACCCGCGGGCCCCGTGGGACGGCGCTGGGCCCTGGGCGCCGTTGTCGTGTCGGCCGTGCTGTTTCTGGCGGCCATGCCCTTCGCCAAGCTGCCCCTGCCAAAGATGGGCGCGTTCATCCCCGCCTATCAATCCGCCCTGGTGCTGAGCGATCTGATCACCGCGGTCATGCTGTGGGGCCAGTACCGCATCCTGGGGCATGCGGGCCTGCGCGTTCTGGCCTGCGGGTACCTGTTCACGGCCCTGGTGGCGATCGCGCACGCGCTCACGTTTCCGGGCCTGGTCGCCGAGGGCGGCTGGCTGGGCGCGGGGCCGCAGAGCACTGCCTGGCTGTACATGTTCTGGCACGCCGGGTTCCCGGCGGCGGTGATTGGGTACGCGCTGAGCAAGCCAGCGGCGGCCAGCCAGCCCGAAGCCGCGCCCGCGCAAGCGGGTTTTCTTTTTTCCACCGCGATCAGCGTGGCCGCCGTGCTGGCGGCCGTGGCAGCCCTCACTGCGCTGGCGACCGTGGGGCAGTCGCTGCTGCCACCGATCATGCAGGGCAGCCGGTACACGCCGACCATGCTGGCCGTCGTCACCACCGTCTGGGGCGTCAGCGTGGTCGCGCTGCTGCTGCTCCTGCGGCGCAGGCCGCTGGTGGTGCTGGACCTCTTGCTCGTGGTCACCATGTGCGCGTGGCTGTTTGACATCGCGCTCTCCGCCGTGCTCAACGGCGGACGCTTCGACCTGGGTTTCTACGCCGGACGCCTGTACGGGCTGATGGCTTCCACGGCGCTGCTGGCGGTGCTTCTGGTGGAGAACACGATGCTCCACGCAAGGCTGGCGGCGGCCTACCAGGCGGAGCGAGAAAAGCGGCGGCAGATCCAGACCCAGGCGGCGGAACTGGTGGAGAAAAACCGGGAGCTGGATGCCTTCTCCTATTCCATATCGCACGATCTGCAGGCGCCCGTCCGCGTGATTCAGGGGTTCGCGGGCATGCTGCTCGAGCGTTCCGACAGCCACCAGGATGCGGAAATGCGGCGGATGCTCAAGGTGATCGACGACAGCGCGCGAAAGATGGGGCAGTTGATCCGCGACCTGCTGGATTTCGCACGCCTGGGGCGCCAGCCCATGCACCCTGCCTGCGTCGACATGAATGCCCTGGTCGAGCAGGTCATCGCGGACGTGCGGCACACCGGACCGGGGCGCGATGCCGCGTTCGCGGTGGCGCCGCTGCCGGAAGGCTGGGGCGACCGGGCCCTGCTCCGGCAGGTGTGGGTGAACCTGATCTCCAATGCGGTCAAGTACAGCGGCCCGCAGGGCGCGCACATCCAGATTTCCGGCAGCGGGGACGGCGGTGAATGTGTCTACCAGGTGGCCGACCAGGGCATCGGGTTCGACATGGCCAGGGTGGACCGGCTGTTTGAACTGTTCCAGCGGCTGCACACCGCCGAGGAGTTCCCTGGCACTGGGGTGGGCCTGGCTTTTGTGCAGCGGATCGTGATGCGGCATGGGGGGCGCGTGTGGGCTCTCGGCGCATTGAACGCGGGCGCCACCTTCAGCTTTTCGCTGCCCCAGGCGCCGACACCGCAGGATGCGGGGGCCACGGGCTGAAGAAAGCCCCTCCCGCGGCCCCGCATGCGCGGCGCGGCGTGCCCAGCCCAGAAACTGGCAGGTGGCGGATGCGCCGGGGAAGAGGCTGGCAAGCAGGAGCAAAAAGTGCCGATGGCGCTTGATGCACAAGCGCAAAATGCTATTGAATGTGTAGCAAATTGGAGCCTGGCAACCTCCGGGTTGCCGGCCTGCATCGGTCATCATGCCCGCAGCGGCAGCACCAGCCTGAACTCCGCCCCGCGCCCCGCATCGCTGTCCACTTCCAGTGTCCCCCCGTGGCGCTGGATCACCGTGTGCACCAGCGCCAGCCCGAGCCCCACGCCTCCGATGGCGGGGTGGCTGCGGTCATGCAGCCGGCGAAACGGCGCGAACAGCTGGCCCTGCAGTTCCGGGGCGATGCCGGGGCCTTCGTCGCGCACCGACACGACCCAATGGCGGCCCCGCTGCACGATGGAGCACTGCACCACGCCTTCTTCGGGGCTGAACTTGACGGCGTTGTGCAGAACGTTGGCCAGCGCGCGGCACAGCATGGCGCGGTCGCCCACGGCGGGGGCGGTCTCCGGCGCGGCGGCGATGGTGACCTCCACGCCACGGTCGCGGGCCAGGGCCCAGATGTCGTCGACCGTTTCGGCCAGCGCCGCCACCAGGTCCAGGGGGGCCATCCGGTATTCCTGCGTCTCGGCGCTGGCCAGCTTCACGAAGTTTTCCGCCATGCCCAGGGATGCGCGCGCATAGCGCTCGATGCGCAGCATCAGCTCGTCGCCCGGCATGCGGCCGGGGTAGGCACGCTGCATTTCCAGCAGCGTCAGGATGGAGGCATTGGGGGTGCGGATGTCGTGCGAGATGAAATTCATCGCCTGGTCGCGCTGCAGCTGTGCGCGCCGCATCTCGGTGAGGTCCACCAGCGTCATCAGCCAGCCCGCCTTGGCCAGGTCGGTGAAGGGCCTGCACTGCACCAGCAGGCTGCGGCCCTGGGCGTCGTTGCCTTCGCTTTGTTCGGGCATGCACTGGTTGAGCAGCTTGTCCTGTGTGATGAGCGGCTGCCCGGTGCCGGTCTGCACCAGGTCGTGAAGCAGGTCGACCACGGACTGCCCCTGCAGCGGCACCAGCGGGTCTCCACCCACGTGGCGGCGCGCTGCCACGTTGGTGAGCAGGATCCGCCCCTGGGGGTCGCAGACGATGGTGGGTGAGGGCAGCTGCTGCAGGCTCTCGCTCACGAAGTGGTGCAGGTCGCGCAGCTGGCGGGATGCGCGCTCCACGGCGTTGATGCGTTTTTCCAGGAAATCGCCCGAATCGCCCGTGCGGGGCTGCAGCCGCATCGACAGGCCGTCGCGCTGCAGGCGCTCCATTTCCAGCCGCAGGAAGTGGGCGGCCGCGCTCAGGCGGCGCCAGCTCCACAGGGGGTAGGCCAGCACGAGCCCGGTCAGTGCCGCGGCGGGCGCGAACTGCAGGCCCACCCACCAGGGCAGGGCCACGCTCAGCAGCAGGGTGGCCACCCCCAGCCCCGCGCTGGTGAGCAGCGCGATGAACGGCCCCACCAGCAGCAGGGCCAGCAGCGCGCCCGCCACCGGGGCCAGGTTGAACAAGGTGTTGAGGGCGGGGGCGGCTGGCTGGATCCGCACACCCGAGAGGCGGCCGTCCAGCACCTGGGCCACCACCTCCACGCCGGGCATGAGCCGCGACTGCTGGCTCATGGGGGTGGCAAACATGTCGCCCAGGCCGGCGGCGGCCGCGCCCACGAGCACGTACTTGCCGCGAAACGCATCCGCGGGTACCTGGCCGCGCAAGACGGCGATGTACGAGTAGGTGGTGAAGTGGCCCGGTCCGCCAGCGTAGGCAATCAGGGTGCGGTCGGCGCGCTGCCATGGGCCGGAGGCCGCCATGCGCGCGGGCTCGGCGTTCCCCGGCCCGGCGTGCGGGGCGGCGCAGTGCGCCAGGGCGGGGTCCGCCACGCACTGCAGCGCCATGCTGAAGTGGGGCCAGGGCGCCGCGGCCGGCCCTTCCTGCAGGTACAGGCTGCGCACCACGCCGTCGTTGTCCGGCACCACGTGCACGTGGCCCAGGCGGGCCGCGGCATCCGCGAACGCGGGCCAGGGCAGGTCGGCCGTGTCGGCGGCCGGGCCATGGCCGCGCCGCAGCACCGGCAGCACCACGCGCCCGCTGCGCTGCATGGCGTCGGCCAGCAGCACGTCGTCGCCGGGGTAGTCCAGGTCCTCCTCGTTGAAGAGCACGTCCATGCCGATGGCGCGGGGCTGCTGGGCCGACACCCGCGCGATCAGTTCCGCGTGCAGCGCCCGCCGCCAGGGCCAGCGGCCGATCGCCGCGATGCTGGGGTCGTCGATGGCCACGATCACGATGTCGGGGTGCGCGGGGCGGGAGATCAGGCGCAGGCCGGCGTCCTGCACCAGGTGGTTCACCCGGCTCAGGCTGTCGGCGGTGCTGAGCCACGCCACCAGCCCCAGCAGGGCGATGGACAGGAGGCTCCATTCCAGGCGCCGCTGCTGGCCCCGGGTCCGTCCGGCGGTCCGCATCGGCTCAGCCTCTCCGTGCCCTGGGCTGCGGGCGCGGTGCCGGGCTGGGGCGCGGGCGGGCTCTCAAGGCCGCCCCACGGGCTGGCCGTTCGATGTGGAGACCGGCAGGCCGGTGCCCGTGCTGACCCCTGAACCCACCCGGATCTGGCGTGGCGGCGAGAAGTCGCTTTGCAGGCCCGTGGAATCCTGCACCTGGATGCGCACCAGGTAGCTGCCCGCGGGCAGGTTGCCGGCCCGCCATTCGGGAGCATCGAGCAGGGTGTCGAGCACGAGCTTGTCGAATGCGAGGTCGCCGGCACCGGCCAGCTGCAGGCGGAATCGCTGGCCGGGCAGCGCAGGCCAGTGCAGGCGCACGTCGGTGTCGCCTTCCTGCGCCTGCACCGACTGCAGGGACAGAGTGGCGGGGCGGTCCGCCACCATGAAGGGCTGGGGCGGTGCAAACGGCCCCTGGTCGGCCTGGCCATCGGGCAGTTCCAGCAGGCTGGCCACGCGCCAGAAGTAGCTGCCCGCGGGCAGGGCACCCAGGGGCAGGCGGCACTCGCCCAGGCGCTGCGCATCGAGCAGCGGCTGGGCGAACTGCGCGCTGCCGGCCACCTGCACGCGGTACCAGCGCGCGCCGGGCACGTGGGTGCACAGCAGCTCGCCCGTGCCGCTGACCACCACGGCGCCGGGCGCGGGCTGCTGGTACAGCGGCGCCACGGGGCGCGTCTTGATCGCGAAGGGCAGCACGGCGGGCAGCCCCGGGATGCCCGCATCGTCCAGTGCGCGCACGGACAGGTAGTACTTGCCGTCTTCCAGGGCTTTCCAGCGCAGCTGGCCGTCCGCGAAGCGGCCGTGGCGCAGCACCTGGGTGAAATCCGGGTCCCGGGCCACCTGGGCCTCGTAGCGGACCGCGCCGGGCAGCGCGGGCACATCGATGGCCAGCAGGCCCGCATCCCCCAGCGTGGCCGGCACGCCCGACGTGTCGGGCGCCGCCAGCAGGGGCCGGGGGGCGCCGACGGTGCCATCGGCCGCCACGGCCAGGCCCTGGCCCGGCGCGAGCATGGCGCCGGTGGGCGCGGGGGCGGCGGTGGCACCGTCCGGGCGCGGCTGCACCGCCACGGAGCCGCTTTGCACCGAGGCGGTGGTCTGGCCGGCGTCGCCCATCGCCACGCTGAAATGGGTACCGCGCACGCTGGTCACGGCCAGCGGCGTGCGCAACTCGAAGCGGCGAAACGCCTCGGCGCTGGGTGGCACCGAGGACTCCACCGCGCCGCTGCGCATCTCCAGCACCGATTGCAGGCTGCCCGCGCGCCCTCGCCGGCGCAGCTGCCGCAGCTGCAGCTCGGAATGGGCCTGGACCCGTACCACCGTGCCATCCGCGAGCTTGACGGCCACGAAGGCATCGGGGCCGACCTGCACCACGGCGCCTTCATCGAGCCGGCCGCCCTTCACAAGGGGCTCCGGCGCGGCATCCGCGCGCGCCTGCCCGGTGGCCATGCCGTGCACGAACTCCACGGTGGCCGGCTCCGAAGGCTGCAGGTGCACCGGAATCCACACCACCGAGCCCGGCTGCAGGCGCCGGGGGTTGGCCACCTTGTTGCGGGCCTGCAGCAGCGGCCATTGGTGGGGGGCGGCCAGATAGGATCTGGCCAGGCCTTCGAGCGTGTCCCCTGCCTGCACGGTGTGGGGAATCTCGTCACCCTGGGGCGTGGCGGAGCGGGCCTCGGCGCGGGGGGGCACCAGGCTCGCCAGGAAGCCGAGGGTGAGTGCCGCGGTGGCGCCCAGGGTCCAGCGGACGCGCCCTTTCATCGTTGCCAAGTCAGATCTCCTTTGTGCCGCCTCGGGCGGCTGGGCAGGCCACGGCGCCCTCTGGGGGCCGTGGAAGGTGGTTCGGGTCAGGCCCTTCGCTGGGCCTCCACGGCTTCAAAACGGTAGCCCACGCCGTAGACTGCCGAGACGATGAAACCGTTGGAAGGCCGCAGGTCCAGCAGGGTGCGCAGGCGCGAGATGTGGGTGTCCAGCGAGCGCGACATCACATCCGCGACCTGGCCCCAGATGATGTCCTTGAGGTGGTCGCGCGACAGCAGCCGGCCCATGTTCTGAAACAGGAACAGGGCGAGATCGTACTCGCGGTTTTTCAGCTCCACCGGCACGCCGTCGATTTCGATGGAGCGGGTCTCGCACAGGAAGCGGTAGCGCCCGAACTCCACCACGCCGCCCGCATTGTCCGGATAGGCGCGGCGCAGCAAGGCCGAGACGCGGGCATTGAGCTCGCCGATGCGCACGGGCTTGACCATGAAGTCGTCCGCGCCGCTGCCCAGGCCTTCGACGATGTCGCGCTCTTCCTGGCGGTGCGTTACGAACAGGATGGGCAACTGGGTGCCCACGTTCTTGCGCACCCAGCGCACCACTTCCGGCCCGGTGGTGTCTGGCAGGTGCCAGTCCACGATCAGCAGGTCAAAGGTTTCGCGGCGCATTTCACGCAGCAGGTCCGCGCCATTGAGATGGGTGTGGCAGACATGGCCCATTGCCTCCGTGGCCTGTTTGATCAGATCCAGCTGGAGCGCATCGTCGTCCAACGCGGCTATGCGCATGGTTTCCCCCGTCGAGAATGCAATTGCGGATTATTTGCGAGAACCACCGCCTCCGAGGGGGCGGGCACGCGGTGCCGTCAGCAAGTTGACATTTGTTGACGGTTTGTGGCGCGCCGGGGACGGGGAAGGGCGGGCGCCGTTCAGCGGTCGGGGGCCAAGGGGCGGGACTCTGGGGCAATCTCGCGCACCAGCCGCATGCCGACCAGGGTGTAGCGGGTCTGCGGGCTGTTCCAGTTGCGGTAGCCGCAGCGCGCGTAGAACGACCATGTGTGCCACGAGCCTCCCCTGCGCACGCGCACCGAGCCTTCGTCGGGCCCCTGCGGGTCGTCGTGCGGAGACTGTGCGTAGTACGTGTCCCCGTGCCAGTCCGATACCCATTCCCAGGCATTGCCCAGCATGTCGTGCAGCCCGAAGGCATTGGGCGCATAGCTGCCCACGGGCGCGGTGAAGGCGTGGCCGTCGCTGCCCTCCAGCGCGTGCTGCCGCCAGCGGGGCCACAGGGGGGCGGCCTCCTGGTCGAAGGTATTGGCGGTGCGCAGCAGCCCCTGCGGGTCATCGCCGTGGGGGTAGCGGGTGCGGGTGCCCGCGCGGCAGGCGTACTCCCATTCGGCCTCGGTCGGCAGGCGGTAGCGGTGGCCTTCGGTGCGGCTCAGCCACCGGGCCAGGGCCTGGGCGTCGTTCCAGGTCACGTTGACGACCGGGTGGTCCGGGCCTTGCGCAAAGCCGGGGTTGCGCCACGAATAGCGCGGGTCGCGGCCCTCAAACGCATCGCCGCGCCGCGTGGTGGCCGGGTCGTAGGCAGGGTTGTAGCCATAGCCGCCGGTGCCGTCCGCCTCGGACTCGGGCTGGTACCCGGATGCTTGGACAAAGCGCCGGAACTGCCCCACCGTGACCTCGTGCTGGCCCAGGTAGAAGGCGCGGGTGACGTGCACCTCGTGGGCCGGGGACTCGTCTGCCAGGTCGGTCAAGCGCTGGCGCTCCAGCAGCGGGAAGGCTTTTTCCAGGGTCTCGAGCGGCGGGACGCCACCCATCCAGAAGCTGCCCGCCGGCACCCGGACAAAGGCCATGCCCAGGCTGTTGATCCAGGGGGCCGTGGCGGGGCGCGCGTCCTGCGCTGCCGGTGGGTGCTGGCAGCCGGCCAGCAGCGCAGTCAACACCACTATCAGCGCCCCACGGCGAACTGCCGGCAATGCAGGCAATGCCGGCGGCAATGGGGCGGCGCGGGCGCGTGGCCTCAAGGCTTGTCCTGCAACTCACTCACGCATTCGAACACCAGGCGCGAGCCGTCGTTGCGCAGCAGTTTGGCGTGCAGGGCCATGCGCTGGCATTCGCGGCTGGCCGCGGCGTAGGCCTGGGAGGTGTCTGGGCCATAGACCGGCACACTGAAAGTGCGGTCGCGGCCCGAGGCCATGGGGCCCGAGGGGCCATGGGGGTTGGTCGCATTGCAGCCGGCGAGCAAGGCCAGCACTGACACCGAGGCACACAGCAGTTTCATGGAAGTCTCCCGAGCAGATCAGGGAACGCAGTTTACGCACATGCCCGCACGCCAGGCATGCTCGTAGCCGTCAAGACACGGCGCGCGGCGCCATTTTTTACCTATTCAGGCCCCAGGCGCAGTCACCATGTGCCTTGAGTGCTATAAAAAAGAGCATTTCCGTGCAATGCCCAGGCGCGGCCAGAGTGCCCGGCTTACGCCGCAGAGGCTGCCTCGGCCAGGGCCTGCAGGGCGGCAGCCACCTCGGCGGCCTGCACGCCGTCCACTGGTGCCAGGCGCGGGGCCAGGGTTTGCAGCGCCGTGCTGTCCTTTTGTAGCTGGGCAATGGCCTGGCCAGCTTCCTTGGGCGCGTCAAAACCGATGCTTTGCAGCAGCAGGCGGCCGTCTGCATCCACGAGCTTGAAGTAGAACTTGCCGTCGGCTTCGCGGTACTGCTTGAACGAAGGCAGCGCGGCTTTCGCGGCCTTGGCGGGCTTGGGCGCCGCAGTGGCCTGGGCCAGACTGCGCAGGCCCACAGCGGCGCGCAGCTCGCGGATGAACGGCGTGGCCAGCGCGCGGGCGCGTTCGGCACCGGCCAGCAGCGTTTGCTCGATGCGCGCGGGGTTGTGGATGAGTTCCTCGTACTGCGCGCGCATGGGGGCGATCACCTGGTCCACGCGCTCGAACAGGGTGTTCTTGGCATCACCCCAGGCGATGCCGTCGGCGTAGGCCTTGCGCAGGGCCTCGGTCTCCGCGGGCGTGGCGAAGGCCTGGTAGATCTGGAACAGCGCGGAGCCTTCGACCTCCTTGGGCTCGCCGGGCGCGCGCGAATCGGTCAGGATGCCGCCGATGAGCTTCTTGAGCTGCTCGCGCGAGCTGAACAGCGGGATGGTGTTGTCGTAGCTCTTGCTCATCTTGCGGCCGTCCAGCCCCGGCAGGGTGGCCACGTGGTCGTCGATGGCGGCTTCGGGCAGCACGAAGTGCTCGCCGTAGAGGTGGTTGAAGCTCGCAGCCATGTCGCGCGCCATCTCGATGTGCTGGATCTGGTCGCGGCCCACGGGCACCTTGTGGGCCTTGAACATCAGGATGTCGGCGCCCATGAGCACGGGGTACATGAACAGCCCGGCCGTCACGCCGTCGTCCTGTTCGCGCCCGGCGGCGGTGTTCTTGTCCACGCTGGCCTTGTAGGCGTGGGCGCGGTTGAGCACGCCCTTGCCGGTCACGCAGGTCAAGAGCCAGGTGAGTTCAGGGATCTCGGGGATGTCGGACTGGCGGTAGAACGTGACCTTCTCGGGGTTCAGCCCTGCGGCCAGCCAGCTCGCCGCGATCTCCAGCGTGGAGCGCTGGATGCGCGCCGGGTCTTCGCACTTGATGAGCGCGTGGTAGTCGGCCAGGAAGTAGAAGCTCTGCACGCCGGGCGTGAGGCTGGCGGCCACGGACGGGCGGATGGAACCCACGAAGTTGCCCAGGTGGGGCGTGCCCGTGGTGGTGATGCCGGTGAGAAAGCGCGTGGTGCTCATGGAGACGGTGTCAGCAAAAAGGGGGAGAAAAGGCGATCAGCGCAGCAAGGCGGTGAGCGGCGTGAGCAGCAGGTTGATGGCGCCGTAGCCCAGCGACATCAGCGGGCGCAGCCACAGCGTGCCCACCACGCCCGCGATCACGAGGCCCATCACGATGAAGAAGCCCCAGGGCTCGATGCGCGAGACCATGTGGGCCTGTTTCCAGGGCAGCAGGCCCACCAGGATGCGCCCGCCGTCGAGCGGAGGCAGCGGAAACAGGTTGAACGCCCACATCACCAGGTTGACCAGCACCCCGGCGCGGGCCATTTCGATGAAGAAGCGCTCGTCCACGCCAAAGCCCACCAGGGACACCAGCAGCACGGCCCAGACGATGGCCTGGATGAAGTTGGAGGCGGGCCCCGCCAGCGCCACCCACACCATGTGCTTCTTGGGGTTGCGCAGGTTGCCGAAGTTGACCGGCACGGGCTTGGCATAGCCGAACAGGAAGGCCCCCGAGGTCGCGAAGTACAGCAGCAGCGGCATCAGGATGGTGCCGACCGGGTCGATGTGCTTGAGCGGGTTGAGGGTGATCCGGCCCATCATGTACGCGGTGTTGTCGCCAAAGTGGCGCGCGGCGTAGCCATGGGCTGCCTCGTGCACGGTGATGGCGAACAGCACCGGCAGGGCGTAGATCAGAACGGTTTGGATGAGATTGGAGATGTCCACCTGTCGATTGTCTCAGACGCGTGGCATGGGTCCCGGGCCGCGCGGGAGGAGGGGCCTGCCGGGCAGCGTGGCGGCCAGTGGTACGACAAGATCGGGAGTGGCGGACAAATCGTTGATAGCATGTGGCATGGCGTAACGAATTGCATCTGTTGGGCTCGCGTCCAGCCCTTTTCTTGCGCTCTGGCCCACACTCATACTACGCAGACCCCTTTCGGAGACATTCCCGTGCCCTTGGATCACCTCAAAATCGGAACCCGCCTCATTCTTGCGTTCGGGGGCATCGCCCTGCTGGTGGCGCTGACCATGGGCATGGCGATGTCCAGGATCGGCCGGGCCGAAGACGCCTACCGCGGCGCGGTGTCCACGGCCAGCAACGCCGCCGCGGACGGTGAACGCACGGCCAAGGCCACGCAGGCGCAGGAGCACCTACAAGGCGCGCGCGGCTGGATCGTGGGCGGCGGGCTGGCGGTGTTCGCGCTCTCGCTGGTGGCTTTTCTCACGCTGCGCAGCGGCATTGTCAGCCCGCTCAACCAGGCCATCCTGATCGCCGAAACCGTGGCCTCGGGGGACCTGAGCCAGGAATTCAGTTCGGACCTGGAAGGGGACTTCGGCCGGCTGCTGGGGGCGCTGGGCACCATGGAAGACACGCTGACCGACCTGGTGTCGCGCATCAAGCAGGATGCGGATGCCATCAGCGCCTCCGCGGTGAACATCGACCACGGGAACACCGACCTGTCCCGCCGTGCGGAGGACCAGGTGTCCTCCCTGACCGAAACGGCGGCCAGCATGGAGCAACTGACCGCCACCGTGCGCCAGAACGCCGAGCGCGCCCATTCCGCCAGCGGCCTGGCCGTCAAGGCCTCGGCCATCGCCGAGCACGGCGGCACCGTGGTGGGCGAGGTGGTGCAGACCATGCAGGCCATCAGCGGCAGCTCGCGCAAGATCGTGGACATCATCCAGGTCATCGAAGGCATTGCCTTCCAGACCAACATCCTGGCGCTGAACGCCGCCGTGGAGGCCGCCCGCGCGGGCGAGCAGGGCCGGGGCTTCGCGGTGGTGGCCAGCGAGGTGCGCAACCTGGCCCAGCGCAGCGCGGTCGCCGCGCGCGAGATCAAGGCGCTCATCAGCGCGTCGGTGGAGCAGGTGGAGAGCGGCGCCGGCCAGGTGGGCAAGGCTGGCAAGACCATGGCCGAAATCGTGACCGCCGTGGGCCAGGTGAGCGCGCTGCTGGGGGAAATCTCCATCGCCCTGCGCGAGCAGAGCGAGGCCATCAGCCACGTGAATGTGGCGGTGTCGCACATGGATGGCTCCACGCAGGAAACGGCCGCGCTGGTTCAGAGCGCCGTGTCCACCGCGACCTCGCTCACCGCGCAGGCCCGGGACCTGGAGCAGGCCGTGGGTGCGTTCAAGCTGTAGCCCCTGAGCGGCTGCGCCGCTTCCCCCTCAGGGGGACGCCACCGGTGGCCTGGCGGAGCCAGTTCCACGGTGGCGCTGGTTTTGGCAGCGCCGGTTTTTGGGCGCGGTAGCCTGAAAGGCGCTTTTGCCGATCCTCAAGACCGCTCTGCGCGGGCGCCGGGCGGGCCCCCGGGCCTGCAGTTTTTACAGCCCCAGAGCCTTCAAGCTGCCCCGGCCTTCGCGCATCACTTCGGGTTCGCCGCCGGTGCCCATGGGGGTCAGGTCCACCACCGTGGTGGGCTCCAGCGGGCAGGCGCCCGCATCCACCACGGCATCCACCAGCTTTTCATAGCGCTCGCGGATTTCCTGCGGGTCGTTCAGCGGTTCCGTCTCGCCAGCGGGTATCAGCGTGGTGGCCAGCAAGGGGGCGCCGTGCAGTTCCAGCAGCAGCTGCAGGCCCTTGCGGTCGGGCACGCGCAGGCCGATGGTCTTGCGCGAGGGGTGGCTCACGCGGCGCGGCACTTCCTTGGTGGCTTCGAGGATGAAGGTGTAGGGGCCGGGCGTGCCCAGCTTCAGCAGGCGGTACTGCCGGTTGTCCACGCGCGCATAGTTGGCCAGCTCCGACAGGTCGCGGCACAGCAGCGTGAGGTGGTGCCTGTCGTCCACCTGGCGGATGCGGCGCAGGCGGTCCACGGCGTCCTTGTCGTCCAGGTGGCAGACGAGGGCATAGCTGGAGTCGGTGGGCACGGCCACGATGCCGCCCTTTTGCAGCAGCGCCGCCGCCTGCTTGAGCAGGCGGGGCTGCGGGTTGTCGGGATGGACTTCGAAATACTGGGCCATGAACGGGTGCGCCTCAGGCGTTGGCCGGATGGAGGATGCGGTCGGACAGCAGCTCCCACACGGGTGTCAGCGCGCCGGGCAACAGCGGCAGGGTGCCCAGGTCGGTGTGCGATTCATCGGGGCTGTGGAAGTCGCTGCCGCGCGACGCGGCCAGGCCGAATTCCTGCGCCATGCCGGCGTAGGTGACGTATTCGGCAGCGCTGTGGCTGCCGGTGACGACCTCCACCCCGCGCCCGCCGTGGGTCTTGAACTCGGAAAACAGCGCGAATTCCTCATTGGCGCTGAACTTGTAGCGCGCCGGATGGGCAATGATCGCCATGCCGCCCGCGTCCGTGATCCAGCGCACGGCGTCGCCCAGCGACGCCCAGCGGTGCGGCACGTAGCCGGGCTTGCCTTCGGTGAGGAACTTGCGGAATACCTCGGAGGTGTCCTTGCAGACCCCGGTTTCCACCAGGAAGCGAGCGAAATGCGTGCGCGAGATCAGCGCCGGGTTGCCCACGAACTGCAGGGCGCCTTCATACGCGCCCTGGATGCCCACCTGGGCCAGCTGCTGCGCCATGTCCTTGGCGCGTTCGCCGCGCCCGCCCCGGGTCGCGGCCAGGCCCTGGGCCAGCTGCGCGTCGTCGGGGTCGAACCCCAGGCCGACGATGTGGACGGTGGTGTCGGCGAAGGTGACGGAAATCTCGGTACCCGTGAGATAGGCCATGCCCTGTGCGTGGGCGGCTGCGCGGGCGCGGTGCTGGCCGCCGATTTCGTCATGGTCGGTCAACGCCCACAGCTCGACACCGTTTGCCCTGGCCCGCGCGGCCAAGTCCTCGGGGGTCATGGTTCCGTCGGATACCACGGAATGGCAGTGCAGGTCGGCGTTGAGTATGGTTGTCACGAGGCCATTTTAGGGCTTGTACCGATAACGTGCCTTGCCGAACCCAGCAACACTGCAGTCAGGGGCATTGCGTCCGGCGGCCCGGCAACCTCGGCCGGGGCCATGTGCCGGGCAGTCCTTTCAGACCATCGTAGGCGTTCCAAGGAGCAACCATGAAATTCAACGACCTGCGCGTGTCCCACAAGATGTGGAGCGTCATCCTGGGCCTTCTGGCGCTCATGCTGGTCTCGGCCATCTGGACCCAGTGGTACGGCCGGCAGGTGACGGCGTCCACCGAAGAGGCCGTGGAAAAATACGAAGCCGCCATCACCACCGCCGTGACCTGGCGCGGCCTGGCCGAGGTGGCCGTGACGATGTCGATGGCGAGTTTCGTCACTACCGACCAGGCGCTCAAGGCCGACTTCGACACCCGGGTGGCCGCGCTCACCGCGCGCATCACGCCGGTGCAGGAAAAGATCAACAAGACCTCCGTCTCGCCCGAGGACAAGGCGGCGCTCGCGCAGGTGGCGGCCACGCGTGCGGATATCCGGGGCCAGACCGACAAGCTCAAGGAGCTGACGGATGCGGGCGATGCGGCGGCCAAGCAGGCGTACCTGGCGAACGTCTACCGCCCCAAGGCCGTGGCCTACCTGGAGGCCATCGACAAGTTCGTGGCCGCGCAGCAAAGCCAGCGCGATGAAGCCGTCCGTGCGGCGCACGACACGCGCGGTAACCTGGTGCTGATCGGTGCCGTGGCAGCCGTCGCCGTGGTGCTGCTGGGCATGCTGCTGGCCGCGATGCTGGTGCGTTCCATCACGGCGCCGCTGGACCGCGCGGTGGCCCTGGCCGAGGCCATCTCGGCGGGCGACCTCACGCAGAACATCCACGACGACCGCAAGGACGAGCTGGGCATGCTCACGCGGGCCCTGTCGGCCATGTCAGACCGCCTTCGCGGCGTGGTGAGCGAGGTGCGCTCGGGGGTGGACTCGGTGTCGTCGGCGTCGATCCAGATCGCCAACGGCAACCATGACCTGTCGGCGCGCACGGAGCAGACGGCCTCCAACCTGGAAGAGACGGCGGCGAGCATGGAAGAGCTGACGGCCACGGTGAGCCAGTCGGCGGACACCGCGCGCCAGGCCAACCAGCTGGCCGGAACGGCCGCGCAGGCGGCGGCACGCGGTGGTGAAGTGGTGGGCCAGGTGGTCACCAGCATGCAGCAGATCACCGACAGCTCGCGCAAGATCAACGACATCATCGGCGTCATCGACGGCATTGCCTTCCAGACCAACATCCTGGCGCTGAATGCTGCGGTGGAGGCGGCCCGGGCGGGCGAGCAGGGCCGGGGCTTCGCGGTGGTGGCCAGCGAAGTGCGCAGCCTGGCCGGGCGCAGCGCCGAGGCGGCCAAGGAAATCAAGACCCTGATCAGCGCCTCGGTGCAGAACGTGGAATCGGGGTCGGCCCAGGTGGCGCAGGCGGGCCAGAGCATGGAGGAAATCGTGGCGAGCGTGCAGCGGGTGAGCGACCTCATTGGAGAGATCACGGCATCCTCGACAGAGCAGCGCGACGGTATCGCCCAGGTGAACCAGGCGGTGACGCACCTCGACCAGATGACACAGCAGAACGCGGCGCTGGTGGAAGAGTCCACCGCCGCTGCAGCCTCGATGCGCGACCAGGCGCAGAGGCTGGCCGAGGTGGTGGCCATGTTCAACGTGGGGGCCGTGGCCAGCCGGGCTCCCACCGCGCCCGCCCGTTCCGCGCCACCCGCCATGGCGCCGAGGCCCGCGCCCGCCGCCAAGGCCCGCGTGGGTACCAGTGCCAGCGGCAAGCCCGCGGGCAGCGCCAAGGCGCCAGCGGCCGCGCGGCTGTCTTCCCCCGCGCCGGCCGCCGCCCCCAAGGCGGCTGCCCCGGCACCATCTCACTCACCGGCGCCACGCGCCACCTCGGGAGGCAACGACGATGAGTGGGAAAGCTTCTGATCCGGGGTGGAGGCCCTGGCCGCTGCCGAACTGATTGCTCTCGAAATAATAGCTGAAGGCGCTTGACCATCAAGCGCTGGAGGCCGTTTTTTGCAAGAACAGGCGCCAGGGGGCGCTGGCGCCCTGACTCTTGCCTCCCCCGTTCCACCTCTGTGCCCCGTTTGCGCCGCTCGCGGTCCGTGCCCGGCGTGCGCCCGCGTGGCCGCCGGTGGGGAATGCGGGTTTCTCCCGGTGAGGTGCTGGCGTGGCGGCGCGCCGGGCTGGCGTAGGCTATGGGTTGTTTGCTGATGTAATCGGATGTTTCCCTGGCGAACCTCGCCTTGCATGAAAACACTACAGATCCACGAGGAAGAACAACCCATGCAACTCGACAATATCCGCGTTTCCCGCAAGCTGTGGGGCGCATTTCTGGGCCTGATGATCGGCATGCTGCTGCTCTCGGGCTTTGCCCAGAACCGGGCCAACAGCTCCATGTCCTCGGCGATCGACGCCGTCGTGGACATCGAGGGGCGCATCTCCGCCGCCGTGCGCTGGCGCGGCGCCACCGAGACGGCC
Source organism: Acidovorax sp. GW821-FHT11A03 (assembly GCF_058809075.1). NCBI lineage: Bacteria > Pseudomonadati > Pseudomonadota > Betaproteobacteria > Burkholderiales > Comamonadaceae > Acidovorax > Acidovorax sp. GW821-FHT11A03. Next base: position 101,914 of record NZ_JBXASG010000012.1, on the reverse strand, counting down.
GTCACCATGGTCATGGGCGGCGCCGTGACCACGGATGCCGTGCTGGCCGAGCAGTATGGCGCCAAGGTCAAGGAGATCATCGGCAACATCAACAAGGTGCAGGAAGGCATCGTGGCCTCGGCCACCGCCCCCGAGGAAAAGGCTGCGCTGGACAAGGTGCTGGAGGCCCGCAAGGCCGTGCTGGCGGCCACCGCCAAGACCTGGGAGCTCAAGGGCGCCGGCGACGCCGTGGCGACCCAGCGGTTCGCCGACAACGAATTCGCCCCCCTGGTCACCAAATACCTCAAGGCGCAGGACGACTTCGTCGCCACGCTCGAGACGCGCCGCGACGCCATCCGCGCCGACGCCTCGGCGCGCCGCGTGGAATACGCGATCTGGGGAATCATCACCTCGCTGGTGCTGATGGCCGTGGGGCTGTTCCTGGCCTGGAAGCTGGTGCGCTCCATCACCCTTCCGCTGGATGAGGCGGTGAACACCATCGACGCCATCGCGGCGGGCGACCTCACCCAGGAGCTGCAATCCGTCCGCAAGGACGAGTTCGGCCACATGCTGCGCTCGCTGTCGGCCATGTCGGCACGCCTTCGCGGCGTGGTGAGCGAGGTGCGCTCGGGGGTGGACTCGGTGTCGTCGGCGTCGATCCAGATCGCCAACGGCAACCACGACCTGTCGGCGCGCACGGAGCAGACGGCCTCCAACCTGGAAGAGACGGCGGCGAGCATGGAAGAGCTGACGGCCACGGTGAGCCAGTCGGCGGACACCGCGCGCCAGGCCAACCAGCTGGCCGGAACGGCCGCGCAGGCGGCGGCACGCGGTGGCGAAGTGGTGGGCCAGGTGGTCACCAGCATGCAGCAGATCACCGACAGCTCGCGCAAGATCAACGACATCATCGGCGTCATCGACGGCATTGCCTTCCAGACCAACATCCTGGCGCTGAATGCTGCGGTGGAGGCGGCCCGGGCGGGCGAGCAGGGCCGGGGCTTCGCGGTGGTGGCCAGCGAAGTGCGCAGCCTGGCCGGGCGCAGCGCCGAGGCGGCCAAGGAAATCAAGACCCTGATCAGCGCCTCGGTGCAGAACGTGGAATCGGGGTCGGCCCAGGTGGCGCAGGCGGGCCAGAGCATGGAGGAAATCGTGGCGAGCGTGCAGCGGGTGAGCGACCTCATTGGAGAGATCACGGCATCCTCGACAGAGCAGCGCGACGGTATCGCCCAGGTGAACCAGGCGGTGACGCACCTCGACCAGATGACACAGCAGAACGCGGCGCTGGTGGAGGAGTCGACGGCGGCGGCGGCCTCGATGCGCGACCAGGCGCAGAGGCTGGCCGAGGTGGTGTCGGTGTTCAACGTGGGCGCGGTCGCGGTGCGCGCGCCAGCAGCACCCCGCCCGGCGCCCGCTGCCGCGCCCCGGCCGGCCGCGGCCAAGGTGGCCGCCACCCACCACCCGCGCGTGGCGGGGGCCAAACCCGCCGTTGCACGGCCTCCAGCACCGGCCCCGGCCCGGCTTGCGCCGCCCGCGGCCCCGGCGGCCCGGCCCGCGCCACCGCCGGCGGCGGCTTCCCGTGGCGGCGATGACGACTGGGAGAGCTTCTGACGGCCGCCACTGGGTTGGGCTGGTTGCTACTAAATAGATAGCTACCAGCGCTTGCCAGCCGTGCGCGGGCGGCCCATTTCATCGCGCCGTCTACCGCCTTCTCCATGAAGGCGGCCCTCGCTGCCTTGGTTCCTGTGGCGCCTTGTGCGCCGTTCGTTTCCGCGCACCCCCGAAAAGGACTTGCCCATGCCCCTCGTCAACATCCGCCTCGCCCGGCGCGACCTGCCCACCACGGCCGCGCAGAAGGCGGCGCTCATCGCCGGCGTCACCCAGCTGATGCAGCAGGTGCTGGACAAGCGGCCCGAGACCGTGACGGTCATCATTGACGAAGTGGACCCCGAAAACTGGGGCCAGGGCGGGGAGCCGGTGACGGCGATCCGCCAGCGCCGCCAGTGACCCGCGCGCGCAGTCCTCAGAGCTGCGCGCCCTCGACCAGGAACTGCACCTTGCGCTCGCCCTTCCACTCGTTCACATCGAGGCGGAAGGCCAGCAGCACGCGCGCGGGCAGTTGCTCGGTGTGGCCGAACCAGATGGCATCCACCGGGTTGCCCTGGTGCATGAGCTTGATCGACAGGTGGTTCTTGGACTCGCCCACCAGGCGCTGGCTCACGATCTGCACTTCTTCGCTGAACGTGGGCGGCGCAAAGCCCTGGCCCCAGACTTCGTGGTGCAGGGTGTCCACCATGTCGGCGCGGCAGTATTCGGGGGCCAGGGGGCCGTCGGTTTCGATGCGGCGGGTGAGGGTGGAGGCATCGAGCCACTCCTGCGCCACCTGGGCCAGGGCGCGCTCGAACACATCGAACACTTCTTCGGCCACGGTGCAGCCCGCCGCCATGGCATGGCCGCCGAACTTCAGCAGCACGCCCGGGTGGCGCTTGGCCACCAGGTCGAGCGCATCGCGCAGGTGAAAGCCGGGGATGGAGCGGCCCGAGCCCTTGAGCTCGTGCTCCTTGCCCGGCGCGCTGCTGGCCGCGAACACGAAGGTGGGACGGTGCAGCTTGTCCTTGATGCGGCTGGCCACGATGCCCACCACGCCTTCGTGGAAGTCGGGGTCGAACACGCTGATGGCCGGGGGCGGCTCCTCGTCTTCCTGGAACAGGCTCTCGGCCATCAGCATGGCCTGGTCGCGCATCCCGCCCTCGATCTCGCGGCGCTCGCGGTTGATGCCGTCGAGCAGGCCCGCCAGCTCGGCGGCGCGGCCTGCGTCGTCGGTCAGCAGGCATTCGATGCCCAGCGTCATGTCGGCCAGGCGACCCGCGGCATTGATGCGCGGGCCCAGCGCAAAGCCAAAGTCGAACGTGGTGGCCACCGGGGCCTTGCGGCCTGCGGCATGGAACAGCGCGGCGATGCCTGTGGGCATCTGGCCCGCGCGGATGCGCTTCAGGCCCTGGGCGACCAGGCGGCGGTTGTTGGCGTCGAGCTTCACCACATCGGCCACGGTGCCCAGCGCCACGAGTGTGAGCAGCGGGTCGAGCTTGGGTTGCAAGGGCTGGTGCGCCCCCACGCTCCTCACTACGTGTGGTTCGCTGCCCCCCAGGGGGGCGCTCGCGCCTTGGGGCGGCCCGGCGGCGCTCGGCGCATCAAAGATTCCGCGCGCCCGCAGCTCGGCCCGCAGCGCCAGCAGCACGTAGAACATCACGCCCACACCGGCCATGGACTTGCTCTCGAACGTGCAGCCGGGCTGGTTGGGGTTGACGATGGCGTCGGCCGCCGGCAGTTCGGGCCCGGGAAGGTGGTGGTCGGTCACGAGCACCTGCAGGCCCAGCGCCTTGGCCTCGGCCACGCCGTCCACGCTGGCGATGCCGTTGTCCACGGTGATGAGCACGTCGGCGCCGCGCTCGGCCACGCGCCGGGCGATGGGGGGCGTGAGGCCGTAGCCGTCCGTCACGCGGTCGGGCACGAGGTAGTCCACGTGCTGCGCGCCCAGCAACCGCAGTCCGCGCACGCCCACGGCGCAGGCGGTGGCGCCGTCGCAGTCGTAGTCGGCCACGATGACGAGGCGCTTGTTCTGCGCCATGGCGTCGGCCAGCAGGCGGGCGGCGGTGTCAATGCCTTTCAAACCCGAGGGAGGGAGCAGGCGGCCCAGGCCGTCGTCCAGCTCGTCCTTGGCACGCACGCCGCGCGCGGCATACAGGCGGGCCAGCAGCGGGTGCACGCCGGCTTGCTCCAGCGCCCAGGCGGCGCGGGGGGGGATGTCTCTTGCTACTATTTTCATAGCTTCTCGCGCAGTTCTGCAAAGCGCTGGGGCCTGAAAAGGCTTTGAAAACGCTGGGCCAGCGTGCGGGGCGCGCTGTGGAAGGCCAGCGCATTGCGCTCCCCACACAGTGTCAGTTGCACCGGCACGCCGTCTTCGGCCTTGCGCAGAAGGCCGGCCACGGGGCCTGCGTCCAGCGCGGTCCAGGCGGCGGCCCAGGCGCGCCAGTCTTCATTCAGCGCCGCGCCGCGCAGGGTGGTGGGCACCGTCGGCGCAGTGGCGGAGGTGGGGGCGGGCACAGGCAGGGGGCCGGTGCCATGCACCCAGAACGAGTTGATCACCGGCAGCCCGCGCGCCGTGCGCTCGTCGTTGAAGGCGTGGGTGTAGAGCAGCATCTGCATCTCGCTGTGCAGGCGGTGCAGCGTGCGGGCCTCGCGCGCATCCGGCATCCAGGCGCGCACGTCGCGCAGCAGCACGCGTTCCAGCGAGGCGGTGGCAAGCAGGGCAAACAGCGGGCTGCGGGCCAGCCAGCGCGTGGGCTGGTCGTAGTGCAGGGTGATGCCGTCTTCGGCGAACCAGGGGGACACGATGGCCAGCAGCGCGCGCGACGCGGCCTCGTCCAGTCCCAGGAGTTCAGGGTCGCGCAGCGTGACGTGGTCGGTGCTGACCTGCCACTGGCAGGGCGTGACAAAGGCCCAGGCCGCTCCATCGGTGGGCTGGCCCTGCTGGTGGCGGTGCCACGCGGCCCAGGGGATGCGGCCGTCCTGCGCAGGCAGGCCCAGGGCGCGCGCCAGGGCGCGTTCGTGGGGGGCGGAGAAGGTTGTTTCCTCGCCGCTGTCACTCTGGGCGGGATGGGGGCTGAGCCGGGCCAGAAGCCGGTCCAGGTGGGGCAGGGCCAGGCCCTGCAGGGCTTGCTGGCATCCCGGGGAGGCGCTGGCGGCGTAGGGAATGAGCAAATGGGTGGTGTCCGACATGGGCCTATTGTCCGGGATGCCACAATCTGGCCGGCCTGTGGCGTGCATTCCGCACCCTGCAGTGCCTTCTTTCCTTATTCATGCAAATCCCCTACGAACTGGCCCTGGGCTGGCGCTACACGCGCGCGGGCCGCGCCACGCGGCGCAATGGCTTCATCTCGTTCATCTCGGGCGTGTCCATGCTGGGCATCGCGCTTGGGGTGGCGGCGCTCATCATCGTGCTGTCGGTGATGAACGGCTTTCAGAAGGAAGTGCGCGACCGCATGCTCAGCGTGGTCTCGCACATCGAGATTTTTGCGCCCCAGGGCGCGGCGCTGCCCGACCCGGCGCGCACGCTGGCCGAGGCCAGGCAGAACCCCAACGTGGTGGGCGCTGCGCCGTTCGTGGCGGCGCAGGCGCTGCTGGCGCGTGGCGAGGACATGAAGGGCGCGCTGGTCCGCGGCATCGACCCGGCGCTGGAAGGCGCGGTGACGGACCTGGCCGCCACCAACGAAAAAACGCTCAACCTGCTGGTGCCCGGCGAATTCCGCGTGGTGCTGGGCGGCGAGCTGGCCCGCGCTTTGGGCGTGCGCGCCGGCGATGTGGTCACCCTGATCGCCCCCGCGGGCCAGGTGACCCCGGCGGGCGTGGTGCCACGCCTCAAGCAGATGACGGTGGCGGGCACGTTTGATTCCGGCCACTACGAATACGACTCGGCGCTGGTGCTGCTGCACCATGAGGACGCCCAGCGCATCTTCCGCCTGGAAGGCCCCACGGGCGTGCGCCTGAAGCTCAAGGACCTGCACCAGGCGCGCGACGTGGCCCAGCAGCTGGCGGGGTCCTTAAGCGGCCAGCTGCTCATCCGCGACTGGACGCAGCAGAACCGCACCTGGTTCGCGGCCGTGCAGCTTGAAAAGCGCATGATGTTCATCATCCTCACGCTCATCGTGGCCGTGGCGGCGTTCAACCTGGTGTCCACCCTGGTGATGACGGTGACCGACAAGCGCGCCGACATCGCCATCCTGCGCACGCTGGGCGCCAGCCCGAAAAGCATCATGGGCATCTTCGTGGTGCAGGGCGCCATGGTGGGCGTGATCGGCACGGCCGTGGGTCTGCTGCTGGGGCTCTCCATCGCCTTCAACATCGACGTGATCGTGCCGGCCATCGAGAGGGCGCTGAACGCGAGTTTCCTGCCCAAGGACATTTACCTGATCAGCAAGATGCCCAGCGAGCCGCAGAGCAGCGACATCCTGCCCATCGGCATCATCTCGCTCGTGCTGGCCTTCGTGGCCACGCTCTACCCCAGCTGGCGTGCCAGCCGTGTGAATCCTGCCGAGGCCCTGCGCTATGAGTAATACGACCCCCACGCTCGGCACCGGCGTGTCCCCGCGGCCCTTCGAGGCGGCGCCCGCCGCCCACGCGGGCTTGAATGGCCCGGTGGTGCTGGAGGCGCACGGCCTGACCAAGCGCTTCACCGAAGGGCGCCTGGACGTGACCGTGCTGCAGGGCGTGGACCTGCGGGTGCACGCGGGCGAGACGCTGGCCATCGTCGGCGCCTCGGGCTCGGGCAAGAGCACCTTGCTGCACCTGCTGGGCGGGCTGGATGCGCCCACCTCGGGCACCGTGCGCCTGAAGGGGGAGGCCATGTCGTCCCTCTCCGCCGAACGGCAGGGCCAGCTGCGCAACCAGCACCTGGGCTTCATCTACCAGTTCCACCACCTGCTGCCCGAGTTCAGCGCGCTGGACAATGTGGCCATGCCGCTGCGCATCCGCCGCATGCCGTACGAGCAGTGCCAGCACGAGGCCGCGAAGGTGCTGGCCGCCGTCGGGCTGAAGGAGCGCCTGCACCACCGTCCGGCCGAGCTGTCGGGGGGGGAGCGCCAGCGCGTGGCCATCGCCCGGGCGCTGGTCACCCGTCCGGCCTGCGTGCTGGCCGACGAGCCCACGGGCAATCTCGACCGCACCACGGCCGACGGCGTGTTTGAACTGATGATGCAGCTGGCGCGGGACCAGGGCACGGCGTTCGTGATGGTCACGCACGACGAATCCCTGGCCGTGCGCTGCAGCCGCGTGGTGCGGCTGGTGCTCGGCCACCTGACCTGATATCTGGCCCGGGTCCGGCGTTCCTCGCCTCGCCAGCCGGCGGCCGGCGGCCTGCGCAGGGTGCGAGGATGGCGGTGCGGGTCTAGATGCCGAGGATCTTCTTGGCTTGCGCCAGGGATTTCATCGAGTCGTCATGTTTGCCGGCCTTGTGCTGGGCCTCGCCCTCCGCGCGCAGCTGTTTGACCTTGGCGGCGTTGTCGGCCGTCAGCGCCGGATGGGTGGCCAGCTTGGCGTCGATGGCCTTCATCTCGTTGGGGCAGTTGTGGGCCAGCGCGGAGCCGGCGGCCATGGCGAGCAGCGCCACGGCTGCGATCTGGGTCAGGAAGCGCATGAAATGTCTCCTCAGGCTCGAGCCATGATCCCCGGCACGGGCGGCCATGGGCCGCTATCCGTGCATGCCCGCTGGCGTGGCTGCCTGCCTGCGGGCTCGCGTGGCGCCGGGGGCCTACATCACCCTCCCGTACCACCAGACCGAAAGTGCTGCTGCCAGCAGTGCCAGCACGGCGCCCGCCAGTGCCAGCAGGGCAGAGATCTCGGTTTCCTTCTTCTCCACCGTCAATCGCGAGCTGAGCGTTTCGTAGACCTTCTTGAGGTCGGCCGCCGTGGCCGCGTGGAAGTACTCGGCGTTCGTGCGCGTGGCCACGGCCTTCAGGGTTTCTTCGTCGAGCCGCACGCGCATCGACCACCCTTCGAACCCTATCGTCTCGCCCTGCACGGTGCCCACGCCCACGGTGTACACGCGCACGCCGCGGTCCGCTGCCCACTTGGCGGCTTCAAGCGGGTCCACGCCCGTGGTGCGCTGCCCGTCGGTCAGCATGATGATGGCCGCCGAGGTGTAGGAGCCCGGCGCCACCGGGGTGAAGGGCTTGGCGGGGTCCTGCTTGTTGCCGATCTCGTCGATGGGCTTGGGACGCATCGCCTGGCGGCCCCCCAGCGCCGCGATGTCGATGCCCGCATCCGGAAAAATGGTGGCCAGCGACAGCATGATGCCGTTGCCCGTGGCCGTGCCGCGCTGCAGCTGGAAGCTGTCGATGGCCTTGACCAGGTCTTCACGGCTTTGCGTGGGCAACTGGGCCAGCTGCGCGCTGCCCGCGAACGCCACGATGCCCACGCGCACGTGGCGCGGCAGCTCGGCGATGAAGGCCTTGGCGGCATTCTGGGCGGCGGTGATCCGGTCGGGCTCCACGTCGGCGGCGCGCATGCTGCCCGACACGTCCATGGCCAGCATGATGGTCTGGTCCTGCGAGGGCAGGGTGATCACGGCCAGCGGGCGCGCGGCCGCCAGCAGCAGGGCGATCAGCGCCAGCAGGAAGAGGGCGGGCGGGATGTGGCGCCGCAGGCGCTGGCCGGGGCCCATGGCCTCGCGCACCAGCGACAGGCTGGAGTAGCTGAGCGCCGTCTTCTTGCGCCGGTGCAGCAGCCACCAGTACAGCAGCACCAGCAAGGGCGCGACCAGCAGCAGCCAGAGCAGGGTGGGCCAGAGAAAAACCATGGTGCGGTCCTTGGTGGCGTGGTGGTTCAGGCGGCGGTGGGCAGGGCCGCTTCCGAGGGCGCGGGGGCGGAGGGGGCGCGCGGCGCCCGCACGCGGCGCTGGCGCAGGTCCATGAAGCGCAGCAGCGCATCGACCAGGTCGTCGTCGGTGCACAGTTCCAGCGTGTCGGCGCCGGCGCGGGCCAGGCCCTCGCGCAGCGCGGCCTCGCGCTCGGCGGCCAGGCGGGCGAAGCGGCGGCGAAAGGCCGCGTCGTGCGTGTCCACCTGCAGCTGCTCGCCGCTTTCGGCGTCGCGCAGCGTGATGAGGCCGAGGTCCGGCAGCGCGAGCTCCAGCGGGTCCAGCAGGCGCACGGCCACCACGTCGTGCCGCTGCGCCAGCTGGGCCAGGGGTTTCTCCCAGCCGGGCGCGCTGATGAAGTCCGACACCACGAACACGGTGGCGCGGCGGCGCAGGTTGGCAAGCCCCGCCTGCAGCAGCCGGTGCAGTTCGGTGGCGGCGCCGCCGCCCTTCGCGCGTGTGGGCGTGGCCACCTTTTCAGGGGCCAGCAGGCGGTGCACCAGGTGCAGCACATGGGCGCGGCTGCTGCGCGGCGGCAGCACGGCGTCCACCGCGCGTTCGGCCTGGCCGCTGGCGCCGCCGTACAGCATGGCGCCCACGCGGTTGCCGTGGCGGGTGAGCAGGCGCGAGAGCACGGCCACGAAACCCGTGAGGATGTCTCGCTTGGCATGGCCTTCGGGGCCGAAGCTGATGGAGGGGCTCAGGTCCAGCAGGAACCAGGCGGTCATTTCGCGGTCTTCGGTGAACACGCGCACGTGCGGCGTGTTCAGCCGCGCGGTCACGTTCCAGTCGATGTGGCGCACGTCGTCGTGCGGCTGGTACTCGCGCAGGTCGGCCAGGTCCAGCCCGGTGCCGCGCATCAGGGTGCGGTAGTCGCCCTGCAGCAGGCCGTCGAGCCGGCGGATGACCTTCCACTCCAGCTCGCGCAGCAGGCGGTCGGCCTGCCCCGGCAGGGTGGGCAGGACGTGGACCGTGGCGCCGGGGGGGTCAGGCGGCTTTTTGCTCATGGTGCAGCGGGCGCGCGGGCGCCGGTATCTTGGCCATGATGCGCTGGATGAGCGCGTCGGCGTCCAGGCCTTCGGAGAGCGCCTCGTACGACAGGGCGACGCGGTGGCACAGCACGTCGGCCGCCAGGGCGGTCATGTCCTCGGGCAGCACGTAGTTGCGCCCGCGCAGCATGGCCAGGGCCTGGGCGCCCTCGGCCAGGGCAATGGTGGCGCGCGGGCTTGCGCCGCAGCTGATGTAGCCGGCCAGGTCCTTGAGGCCATGCCGCGCGGGCTCGCGGGTGGCGGCCACCAGCTTCACGGCATATTGCAGCATCGACGGGTCTACATACACCGTGCGGCATTCGGCCTGCAGCGCCGCCAGCTGCGCGGTGGTGGCCACGGGCAGCACCTGCACGGGCAGGTCCAGCGCGCGCTGGGCGATCACGAACTCTTCTTCCTCGGTGGGGTAGCCCAGCAACACCTTCATCATGAAGCGGTCCACCTGGGCCTCGGGCAGCGCGTAGGTGCCCTCGGTCTCGATGGGGTTCTGCGTGGCCATCACCAGGAAGGGCTCGGGCACCTTGTGGGTCTCGCCCGCGATCGTGACCTGGCGTTCCTGCATCACCTCCAGCAGCGCGCTCTGCACCTTGGCGGGCGCGCGGTTGATCTCGTCGGCCAGCAGCAGGTGGGTGAACACGGGGCCCAGCGCGGTGCTGAATTCGCCGGTCTTCTGGTTGTACATGCGCGTGCCCACCAGGTCGGCGGGCACCAGGTCGGGCGTGAACTGGATGCGCTTGAAGCTGCCCTGGATGGTGCTGGCCAGCGTCTTCACGGTGAGCGTCTTGGCCAGTCCCGGCACGCCTTCGACCAGCAGATGGCCCTGGGCGAGCATGGCCACCATCACGCGTTCGAGAAAGCGGTCCTGGCCCACCACCACGCGCTTGACTTCGTAGAGCACCTGTTCCATCAGGGTGGCGGTGTTCGTTGTGGCTTCCATGGCTTTCCTTCCTTGTCAGGGTTCAACGATGCTGTGAGCCGTACGCGGCCCACGCCACAGGCGCGGCCCCGGTTGGCGCACCCGTGGAACTGGCTTGGCCAGGCCACAGGGTGCGTTCCCCTCCCGAAGGAGAGGGGGAAGGCGCGAAGCGACTCAGGGGGTACTGCATGCTAGAACGGCGGCATGCCCACGGCCGAGGCCGCGTTCTCGATGGGCACCGCGAAGCCGATGCCGATGAAGGTGCGCGCCGGGGTGGGGTTGAGGATGGCGGTGACGATGCCCACGACCTCGCCGTCGAGCGTGACCAGCGGCCCGCCGGAGTTGCCCGGGTTGGCGGCGGCGTCGAACTGGATCAGGTTGCTGAGCTGGCGCTTGCCCTCGGGCGAGGTGAATTCGCGTTTGAGGCCCGACACCACGCCGGCCGAGGCGGAGGGGCCGATGCCGAAGGGAAACCCCACGGCCACCACATGGTCGCCGGGGCGCAGGTCCTGGGTGGAGCGCAGCGGGGCGGCGAACAGGTCGTCGGGCACCTTGTGAGCCTGCAACACGGCCAGATCGTTTTCGGGCTGTGCGCCGGTGATGCTGGCCGTGGTCTCCAGGCCGTCATGGAAGGTGATGGCGATGCGGTCGGAGCCCGCCACCACGTGCAGGTTGGTCAGGATGATGCCCTTGTCGACGATGACCACGCCGGTGCCCACGCCACGCTCGACTTCCTCCTTGCCATTCTTGCCGCGGCCGTAGCCCACGACACGCACCACTGAGGGCGAAATCGCTTCCGCCGCGCGCGCAGCGGCGGAGGGCGGGGTGGTGGTCTCCAGCGTGCGCAGCACGGCGGCATCGATGTCTTCCTGGGTGATCCTGCGGGGGGCGGGGCCCTGGTGCAGCCACAGGCTGGCGATGAGCAGGGCGCCAAGCAGCGCGATCATGGTCCACAGGCCGCGCACGTGGCGCCGGGACAGCATCGTGCCGCCCGTGGTGGCGGCAGGCGCAGGAGACGGAGGCGCAAGGGGGGCGGCTCCATCGGCATCGGCCGTGGGTGCGGGGAGCGTGGCCGCCGCTTGCGCCGGGGGGCGGCGGGCAGGGCGGGAGCTGCTGTAGAGGGCGGGCCGGGGCATCCTAGTCACCTTTTCTACTGCGCCGGGGAAAAGCGCATGGTTTTCACGTTAGCACGTATCGCGGCCGGATGCACATCCAAGGTTTCGTCAGGCATCATGGCCGGATGACCGCCTGGATCGATACGCACTGCCACCTGGATGCCCCGGAGTTCGACCCCGACCGCGACGCGGTCCGCCAGGAGGCGCGTGCACGCGGCGTCGCGCATTGCGTGATCCCGGCCGTCGAGCGCGGCAACTGGGGCACCGTGCGGGAACTGGCGCACCGGCATGGGGACAGCTATGCGCTTGGCATCCACCCCCTGTGCACGGGGCGCGCCGACGACGGGGACCTGGATCTCCTGGCGCAGGAGCTGGAGCAGCACCACGCGGACCCGCGCCTTGCCGCCATCGGCGAGATCGGTCTGGACTATTTCGTGGGCGGCCTGGACCCCGTCCGGCAGGAGCGGTTCTACCGCGCGCAGCTCCAGCTGGCGCGCCGGTTCGATCTGCCCGTGATCCTGCATGTGCGGCGTTCCGCCGACAGGCTGCTCAAGGGCTTGCGGGAGCTGCCCGTGCAGGGCGGCATCGCCCATGCCTTCAACGGCAGCCTGCAGCAGGCGCAGGCCTTCATCGGGCTGGGGTTCAAGCTGGGTTTCGGCGGCGCGATGACCTACGACCGGGCGCTGCAGCTGCGCCGCCTGGCGGCCGAGCTGCCCGGGGATGCACTGGTGCTGGAGACCGATGCGCCCGACATCCCGCCCCACTGGCTGTACACCACGGCGGCGCAGCGCGCCGAAGGCCGGCCCCAGGGCCGCAACGCGCCGGCAGAGCTGCCGCGCATCGCCCAGGCGCTGGCGCAGCTGCGGGGCCAGTCCGCGCGGATGCTCGCGCGGGCCACCACCGCGAATGCCCGCGCGGCGCTGCCCCGGATCGCGGCGCTGGTGCCGCTGGAAGCTCCAAATGAGGAGTAATTTTGGAGGTTTCGGCTGTGTGGTGCACGGTTTGCAGCTATCTTTTTTTGTGAACGCGCACAGGGGCTGGCGCGGTTTCAGTCCAGAATCGGCGCATGCCTGACGTCCATGCACCTGGTTCCATGCCCGTGCCCGCCACCACCCGGTGGCAGGGGCTGCCGCCCGTCGCTGGCGAAGGGACGGTGGTGCTGATCCTGGGCAGCTTTCCGGGCGCGGCCTCGCTGCGGGCGCGCCAGTACTATGCCCATCCGCAGAACCATTTCTGGAAGATTCTGCAGGCCCTCTGGCCAGGGCACCCCCTGCCGCCCGCAGGGAGCGGCGATCCCTACGCGCAGCGCTGCGAATGGCTGCTGGCGCGGGGATTGGGGCTGTGGGATGTCTATGAAAGCTGCGAGCGGGAAGGCAGCCTGGACACCAGCATCCGCAACGCGAAGGTCAACGACTTTGCGCGCCTGCACGGGCGCTGCCCCCGGCTGGCGGCCGTGGCCCACAACGGTGCCGAAAGCTACCGGCATGCCCCGGCGGTGCTGCGAAGCCTGGGGCCGATGCGCCTGCCGCCGGTCGATGCCGTGCGCCTGCCCTCCACCAGCCCGGCCAACGCCTCCTGGAGCTTTGAACGTAAATTGGCCGCCTGGACGGAGCTGATGGCCGCCCACGGACTGCTTTGACTGCCTGGAATGACACGAAAAAAGAACACCACCCCCCGCGAACTGCCCGAAGTCAGCGTCTCCGACGATGGCGAGGTGCGGCACCTGCACCTGGGCACGCCCTGGATCCAGGGCTCCATGCGCGTGGCCGAGCCCTTCGAGCTGGAGCTGGAATACGTGCAGCGCATGATGGCCTGGCTGCTGTTCGCCGAGCCCTCCCAGGTGTCCAAGGGGCATGCCATGCAGCTGGGGCTGGGGGCGGGCGCCATCACCAAGTTCTGTCACAAGAAGCTGCGCATCTGCACCACGGCCATCGAGCTCAACCCCCAGGTGCTGGCGGTGTGCCGGCAGTGGTTCAAGCTGCCGCCCGACGGGCCCAAGCTGCGCGTGGTGCTGGCCGATGCCGCGCAGGAGATCAGGAACCCCATGTGGCTGGGCACGGTGGATGCGCTGGCCGTGGACCTGTATGACCACGAGGCGGCCGCGCCCGTGCTCGACAGCCCGGATTTCTACGCGGACTGCCGCGCGCTGCTGACCGATACCGGCAGCATGACCGTCAACCTGTTTGGCCGGGCCTCGAGCTACGGCCGCAGCCTGCAGAGCATGGCGGCCGCTTTCGGCGAAGAGGCGCTCTGGTCGTTCAAGCCCACGCGCGAGGGCAACACCGTGGTGCTCGCGCAGCGCACGCCCACCCGCCCCAAGCGCACCGAACTGGCCGCGCGGGCCGAGGCCATCCAGGCCCGCTGGGATCTGCCCACCGCCAAGTGGCTGCGGGCCTTCAAGCCGGTGGTGGCCTGACCACCGCCGGCCCATGGCTTCATTCTGGAAAGGTTCTCGATGAAAACATCCCTTGTTTCTCCGGATGGCGTGGCGGTCCGGCCCTATGCGGGGCCGGTGGACTGGCGCCGGGTGGTGCAGTGGCTCAGCGATGACCAGGTGATCTCCCCGGAAGAGGCGCAGCGCACCATCGCGCGCTGCTCGCAGGCCGAAAGCTCGCAGCATGCGCTGGTGCGCCTGGCCAACGTGGCCATGGAGCGCGCCAGCGACGGCAAGCCGCTGGACATCGAGACCCTGTCCGAGTACCTGGCCAAGCGGGCAGGACTGCCCTACCTGCGCATCGATCCGCTCAAGGTAGACGTGGGGCGCGTGGCCGACACCATGAGCGCCACCTATGCCGAGCGCCACAAGGTGCTGCCCGTGCAGGTGACCCCCAAGGAAGTGGTGGTGGCCACCTCGGAGCCCTTCATTGACGACTGGGTCGCGGAGGTGGAGCGGCAGTCGCGGCGGACCGTGCGCCGCGTGGTGGCCAGCCCGCTGGACATCCATCGGTTCACGGCGGAGTTCTTCGCGCTGGCCAAGTCGGTGCGCGCCGCCCAGAAGGCGGGGGGCAATTCCGGGGGCAGCAGCTTCGAGCAGCTGGTCGAGCTGGGCAAGAGCAACAAGCAGCTCGACGCCAATGACCAGGGCGTGGTCAAGGTCGTGGACTGGCTCTGGCAGTACGCGTTCGACCAGCGCGCCAGCGACATCCACCTGGAGCCGCGGCGCGACCAGGGGGTGATCCGGTTTCGCATCGACGGCGTGCTGCACCCCGTCTACCAGATGCCCATGGGGGTGCACAACGCCATGGTCTCGCGCATCAAGCTGCTCGGGCGCATCGACGTGGTGGAAAAGCGCCGCCCGCAGGACGGCCGCATCAAGACGCGCAACCAGCGCGGCGACGAGGTGGAAATGCGGCTGTCCACCCTGCCCACGGCGTTCGGCGAGAAGATGGTCATGCGGATCTTCGACCCGGACAACGCCGTCAAGGACCTCGATGCCCTGGGTTTTGCCCAGCACGACGCCGCCCGCTGGGAAGGGCTGGTCAAGCGCCCGCACGGCATCATCCTGGTGACCGGGCCCACCGGCTCGGGCAAGACCACCACGCTGTATTCCACGCTCAAGCGGGTGGCGACCGAGGAGGTCAACGTCAGCACGGTGGAAGACCCCATCGAAATGATCGAGCCCAGCTTCAACCAGACGCAGGTGCAGCCGCAGCTCGACTTCAACTTCGCCGAAGGCCTGCGCGCCCTGATGCGCCAGGACCCGGACATCATCATGGTGGGTGAAATCCGCGACCTGGAGACGGCCGAGATGGCCATCCAGGCGGCGCTCACGGGCCACCTGGTGTTCTCGACCCTGCACACCAACGATGCCCCGTCCGCCATCACCCGGATGATGGAGCTGGGCGTGCCGCCCTACCTCCTGAACGCCACCCTGCTCGGGGTGCTGGCGCAGCGCCTGGTGCGCACCCTGTGCAGGCAGTGCAAGCAGAAGGACGATGCGGCGGACCGCGAGACCCTGATGGCGGTGGTCAAGCCCTGGAAGCTCAGCGGCGGCTACCAGCCGTACAAGCCCGTGGGCTGCGTGGACTGCCGCATGAGCGGCTTTCGCGGCCGCATGGGCCTGTATGAGCTGCTCACGGTGAGCGAGGCGCTCAAGGAAAAGATCAACCAGGCGCCCTCCATCGACATGCTGCGCCGCCAGGCCGTGCAGGACGGCATGCGGCCGTTGCGCCTGGCGGGCGCCTTGCGGGTGGCTGAAGGCCTGACCACGCTGGACGAGGTGATCACCGCGACGCCACCCCTGGAGTGAAGTCCGCCGCGCGGGCGGGGTCTGGGCGGCCAGTCGTTACCGGATGTAGGTGGAATCCACATCCGCGCGCGCTCTGGTTGCCCCCACAATCGCGCAGTCGAGATTTCCGCCAAGGAGACAATTCGTGAAAATCAAAAGTCAAAAAGACTTCTTTGCCGGCCTCATGTTCATGGGTGTCGGTGTGGCGTTCGCGTGGGGTGCAACCACGTACAACGTCGGTAACGGTGCCCGCATGGGCCCGGGCTACTTCCCGCTGCTGCTGGGGATCCTGCTGGCCATCATCGGCAGCGCGATCACCTTCAAGGCCACCACGGTGGAAACCCAGGATGGCGACAAGATCGGAAAGTGGGCCTGGAAGCCGCTGTTCTTCATCCTGGCCGCCAACTTCGCGTTCGGCATCCTGCTGGGCGGCCTGCCGAGCCTGGGCATTCCGGCCATGGGCCTCATCGTGGGCATCTACGCGCTGACCTTCATCTCCAGCCTGGCTGGCAATGAGTTCAACGCCAAGGCGGTGTTCGTGCTGGCCACGGTCTTGGCTGTCGGCAGTTACGTGGCATTCGTCTGGGCGCTCAAGCTGCAGTTCCCTGTGTGGCCGAGTTTCATCACGGGTTGAGCAGGAGCACCGACCATGGATTTGATTAACAACCTCTCGCTCGGTTTTGGCGTGGCCTTCACGTTCCAGAACCTGATCTACTGTTTCATCGGCTGCCTGCTGGGCACGCTGATCGGCGTGCTGCCCGGCATCGGCCCCGTGGCCACCATTGCCATGCTGCTGCCCGCCACCTATGCACTGCCTCCCGTGGCTGCGCTGATCATGCTGGCCGGCATCTACTACGGCGCCCAGTACGGCGGCTCCACCACCGCCATCCTGGTGAACCTGCCGGGTGAATCGTCCTCGGTGGTGACCGTGATCGATGGCTACCAGATGGCGCGCAAGGGCCGAGCGGGGCCGGCGCTTGCGGCGGCCGGGCTGGGCTCGTTCTTCGCCGGCTGCGTGGGCACGCTGATCCTGGCGGCCTTCGCGCCCCCGCTGACCGAAGTGGCCTTCAAGTTCGGCCCCGCCGAATACTTCTCGCTGATGGTGCTTGGCCTGATCGGTGCCGTGGTGCTGGCCTCGGGTTCGCTGCTCAAGGCCGTGGCCATGATCGTGCTGGGCCTGCTGATGGGCCTGGTGGGTACCGACGTGAACTCGGGCGTGGCCCGCTTCAGCTTCGACATCCCTGAACTGACCGACGGCATCGGCTTCGTGACCATCGCCATGGGCGTGTTCGGCTACGGCGAAATCATTGCCAACCTCTCGCGCCCCGATGACGAGCGCGAAGTGTTCACTGCCAAGGTCGAGGGCCTGTTCCCCACCAAGGAAGACTTCAAGCGCATGATTCCTGCCGTGCTGCGCGGCACGGCACTGGGCGCGGCGCTGGGCATTCTGCCCGGTGGCGGTGCGCTGCTGGCGGCGTTTGCGGCCTACACGGTCGAGAAGAAGACCAAGCTCAAGCCCGGTGAAGTCCCCTTCGGCCAAGGCAACATCCGTGGCGTGGCGGCTCCCGAGTCGGCCAACAACGCCGGTTCGCAGACCTCCTTCATCCCGCTGCTGACGCTCGGTATCCCTCCCAACGCCGTGATGGCGCTGATGGTGGGCGCGATGACCATCCACAACATCCAGCCTGGTCCCCAGGTGATGACCAGCAACCCCGAACTGTTCTGGGGCCTGATCGCTTCGATGTGGATCGGCAACGCCATGCTGGTGATCCTGAACCTGCCCCTGATCGGCATCTGGATCAAGCTGCTGACCGTGCCGTACCGCTGGCTGTACCCCTCCATCGTGCTGTTCTGCGCGGTGGGCGTGTACTCCACCAACAACAACACCTTCGACATCTGGATGGTGGGTGCATTCGGCCTGATCGGCTACATCTTCCACAAGCTGGGCACGGAACCCGCACCCTTGCTGCTCGGGTTCATCCTGGGCCCGATGATGGAAGAGAACCTGCGCCGTGCGCTGCTGCTGTCGCGTGGCGACTGGAGCGTGTTCGTCACGCGTCCGCTGTCGGCCGGCCTGCTCGCTGCCGCTGCGCTGCTGCTCGTCATCGTGCTGCTGCCTTCGGTGAAGAACAAGCGCGAGGAAGCGTTCGTGGAAGACTGATCGCACCTCTTTTTCCATCCGACTCCAGAACAGCGGCACCTTCGGGTGCCGTTGTTTTTTGGAGAGCCCGGGGGCCTGCGCACCCTCGGCGCCAGTGGACAATCGCGGGCAGAGGTCCGCATGTCCACTCCATTCCATCTGCCGCAGCATCCCCACCGGGCGATGCTGCACAACGAAATCCACGCCCGCCCGCCCGAGGCCATGACGGCCCCCCTGGCCATCGCGCACATCGTGATGCTGGCCGATGCGGCCGGGCGCGAAGCGAGCCGGGCCCATGTCGCCGCCCTCCTGCGCGACCACCACATGGCCCTGCCCGATGCGCACACCACCCACCTGCGCATGGACCTGGGCGCCTACCGCATGCGGTGGGAGCTGCACACCGAGTTCGTCTCCTGGACTTTCATGGTGCCCGCGACGGCGGATGCCTTCGGCGAGCGGGAGCCCGCCAGCGCGGTGGATGCCGTGCCCCGCGAGTGGCTGGCGGCCCTGCCCGGGCAATGCCTGTGCAGCCTGAATCTCTGGGTGCTGCCCACGCACACCTTTGGCTCGGGCTCGCTGGTCAAGCACGTGCTGCACGAGGACACGCTGGTGGCCTCCACCGTGGCCGACGGGCATGGCGAGGTCTACACCGACTTCGCCATCCATGCCGACGGTTTCTCGCGCATGGTGCTGCTTGCGGGGGGCATGACGCAGCGCCGCCTGGGGCGGCTGGTGCAGCGCCTGCTCGAAATCGAGACCTACCGCATGGCGGCCCTGCTGGGCCTGCCCGCGGCGCGCGAGGCGGCCAGCGTGCTGGCGTTCGCCGAGCGTGAGCTGGCCGAGCTGGCCGACGCCATCCGCACCGCCAACCGCGATGCCGAGCCCGTGCTGCTGGACCGCCTGACCCGGCTGGCCGGGCAGGTGGAAAGCCAGTACGCCGCCACGCACTCGCGTTTCTCGGCCAGCAGCGCCTACTTCGAGCTGCTGGACCGCCGCATCGAGGACATCGCCGAATCGCGCCTGGCGGGCATGCAGACCATCCGGGAGTTCATGGACCGGCGCCTCACGCCCGCGCGCAGCACCTGCGAGTGGGCGACCCGCCGGCAGGATGCGCTGTCGCAGCGCGTCTCGCGCATGAGCAACCTTCTGCGCACCCGGGTGGAGATCGAGCAGCAGCAAAGCAGCCAGGCGCTGCTGACCACCATGAACCACCGCCAGGACCTGCAGCTCCAGATGCAGTCCACGGTGGAAGGCCTCTCGGTGGCGGCGATCACGTACTACATCGTTGGCCTGGTGAGCTACCTGGCCAAGGGAGCGCAGAAGCTGGGCTGGCCGCTTTCCCCCGAGACGACGGCCGCCATTGCGATTCCGGTGGTGGCCGTGGGCGTCTGGTGGTCTCTGCGAAGGCTGCACCACAAGGTGTTCCGCAAGCGCCATTGAAGCCGCGCAGGGGGCGGGGCGCAGCCGCCGGCAGCGGCAGATAATGGCCCGATGCCGTTCAGCTACACCTCTTCCTATGCCAGCACCCGCCTGCCGGTGTTTGCGCGCAATGTCGTTTCCACGTCCCACCCGCTGGCTGCCCAGGCGGGCTTGCGCATGCTGCAGCAGGGCGGCAATGCCGTCGATGCGGCCGTGGCGGCGGCCGCTGCCATGACGATCTGCGAGCCCGTGAGCAATGGCCTGGGCAGCGATGCGTTCTGCATCCTCTGGGACGGGCAGGCCTTGCAGGGGCTCAACGCCTCGGGCCGCGCGCCCGCCGCCTGGACGCCCGGGTACTTTCACAGCCGCTACGGCAGGGGGCAGGCGACGCCGCCCCGGCGCGGCATGGATGCCGTCACCGTGCCGGGCGCCGTCAGCGCCTGGGTGGCCCTGTCCGAGCGCTTTGGCAAGCTGCCTTTTGCCGACCTGATGGAGCCCGCCGCCGAGATCGCCGAGCGCGGCTACCTGGTGCCGGTGGTGGTGCAGCAGAAATGGGCCGCCGCCGTGCCCGAGCTGCAGTCGCAGCCAGGGTTTGCGCGGAGCTTCATGCCCTGGGGGCGCGCGCCGCGGGTGGGTGAGCTGTTCCAGTTCGCGGCGGCTGCGCGTGCCTTGCGCGCCATCGGCGCCACGCGGGGGCAGGCGTTCTACACGGGCGAAATCGCCCAGGCGCTGGTGGCCTTCTCGCAGGCCCAGGGCGGCAGCCTGGCGCTGGCGGATCTGGCGGTGCACCGGCCCGAATGGGTCACCCCCATGGCCCGCAACTACCGGGGCCACACGCTGCACGAGATTCCGCCCAACGGGCAGGGCATCGCCGCCCTCATCGCGCTGGGCATCCTCGACCAGTTCGATCTGGCGGGCCTGCCCGTGGATGGCACTGCGTCCCAGCACCTGCAGATCGAGGCGATGAAACTCGCGTTCGCCGATGTGTACCGCTACGTGGCCGAGCCATCGTCCATGGAGGTGACACCCGCCCAAATGCTCGATGACGCGTACCTGGCATCCCGTGCCAAACTGATCGACATGAACCAGGCGCAGGATTTCGGGGCGGGCAATCCGGCCAAGGGCGGCACGATCTACCTGACCGCGGCCGACGAGAACGGCATGATGGTGAGCTTCATCCAGAGCAACTACATGGGCTTTGGCTCGGGTTGCGTGGAGCCCACGTTCGGCATCAGTCTGCAGAACCGGGGCCAGGCGTTCAGCACCGACCCCGATGGCCCCAATTCCGCCAATCTGGTGGCGCCGGGCAAGCGGCCGTTTCATACCATCATCCCCGCCTTCCTGACACAGAACGGCCAGCCCGTGATGAGCTACGGCGTGATGGGGGCCAACATGCAGCCCCAGGGCCACCTGCAGACCCTGGTGCGCATGCTGGACTATGGCCAGAACCCGCAGGCGGCCTGTGATGCGCCGCGCTGGCGCTTCAACGAAGGGCTGTCGATCAACGTCGAGGCTGCCATGCCCGCCGCCACGGTGCAGGGGCTGCTCGGCCTGGGGCACCAGATGGAGGTGCTGCAGGACTCCTACCAGGACTTCGGTGCCGGCCAGTTCATCTGGCGCATGGGCGACCCCAAGGTGCAGGGCTACCTGGCCGCCAGCGATCCGCGCCGCGATGGCCAGGTGGCCGGCTATTGATGAGATTTGAGAAAAAAGTGCCTCCAGCCCAATCAGTACAAGCGCTAGCAGCTAGAAAAAATGTAGCAACCGGCCTGTTGCTCGCCCTGCTGGGCTCCATCGCCTTCAGCGGCAAGGCCATCATCGTCAAGCTCGCGTACCGCCACGGAGTGGACGCGGTCACGCTCATCATGTACCGCATGCTGTTTGCGCTGCCCATCTTCGCCGTGATGGCCTGGTGGGCCAGCCGGGGCAAGCCGCCCCTGTCGCGCAAGGACTGGCTGGGCGTGCTGGGCCTGGGGCTCACGGGCTACTACCTGGCGAGCTTTCTGGACTTCGCGGGGCTGGCCTACATCAGCGCCAGCCTGGAGCGCCTCATCCTGTACCTGAACCCCACGCTGGTGGTGATGCTCGGCTGGGTGCTGTACCGGCGCGGCATCCACTGGGGCCAGGCCGTGGGCATGCTGATCAGCTACTGCGGCGTGGTGCTGGTGTTCGGCCACGAGGCCAACCTGCAGGGCGCCGATGCGGCCTGGGGCACCCTGCTGGTGTTCCTGAGCGCGGTGAGCTATGCCATCTACCTGGTCTACAGCGGCGAGCTGGTGCGGCGCCTGGGGTCGTTGCGGCTGGTGGGGCTGGCCACCACGGTGGCGTGCCTGTGCTGCCTGCTGCAGTTCGTGGTGCTGCGGCCCTTCAGCGCGGCCGTGGTGGCGCCCGAGGTGATCTGGCTGTCGGTGCTCAACGCCACGCTGTGCACGGCCGCGCCCGTGCTCATGGTGATGATGGCGATCGAGCGCGTGGGCGCCGGCATGACCGCGCAGACCGGCATGGTGGGGCCGCTGTCCACCATCCTCATGGGTGTCTGGATCCTGGGCGAACCCTTCACGGTGTGGGTGGCCGCGGGCACGGCGCTGGTCATCGCCGGCATTTTCGTGTTCACGCAGCTCGCGCGCCGCCAGCAGGCCTGATGAAGGCCCTTGCCGTGGTGCTCCGAATGCCACGCCATACGGCCGGGGGGAGGGGCGCTGTCGGGCATGAAAAAGGGCAGCGCGCGCTGCCCTTTTTTCTTGTTGTCCCGCCGCGCGGGCACGCCTTTTGGGGGCCCCGGGCACCGCTCCGCTACGAGGTCTTTTTCCGCGCGGGCGGCGCGGGCTTGCGGGCGGGCGCCGCCGCCGGATTCACCGCGCCTGGCACCGCGGCGGCGGGGCCAGAGGCCGCCGAAGGCTGGGGGTTGAGGCGCTGCGCCACCGTGACGGGCGCCACGCCCATGAAGCCATCCAGGTTCTTGCCCATGGCCAGCTCCAGCTGCTCCAGCCGTGCCTGGGCGGGCGGATGGGTGGCCAGGGCCAGCGTGAACATGGGGTTGTCGGGCGCGGCCGTGCGCAGCTGCTGCAGCACCGCCACCAGCCCATACGGATCGAAGCCCGCGCGCGTGGCCAGGGCCACGCCGGTGCGGTCCGCGTCGTACTCGTCGGCCTGGTCCAGGCCGCGCGCATACAGGTTGCGGCCCAGCGCGAGGAACTGCGAGGCCACCAGGTTCCCCACGGCGTTGGTCTTGATCTGCGACGCCACCAGCTGCGTGAACATGCCGGACTGCGCGGTCTTGCGCATGGCGTGCAGGTGGTGCCTGGCGGTGACGTGCGTGATTTCGTGGGCGAGGATGCCCGCCAGTTCGGCCTCGTCCGCGCAGCGGTCGATCAGGCCCTTGGTCACGAACACGTAGCCCCCCGGCGCGGCGAATGCGTTGTACCCGGGATCGTCCAGCACGACGAAGGTCCAGGGAAGATGGGGGCGCTCGGACTGCAGGCTGATCCAGCGCCCGAGGTTGTTCACATAGCGCTGCAGGGCCATGTCCGGGTGCAGCGGTTTGCTGCCCAGCAGCACGGCGGCGAGCTGGCGGCCGATTTCAATCTCTTTCGGCTCGTCGATGCTCTCCACCGAGCGCGTGAGCAGGCTGATGAGGTCGTCGCCCCGGGCGGCATTGCCGCCGCCGCCGGTGACGGCGCCCAGCAGGCCGCCACCGCTGCTGCTGGTGCCTCCACCCAGCGAGTTGAGCAGGTTCATCACGTTCTGGGCATGGCCGCAGACCGGCACCAGGGTGAGCGCCAGGGCGGCGCACGCAGCGGCCAGCGGCCGCGTGCAGGCAGGGGAAAAGGGCAGTCGCATGGCGGCTTTCCTCAGTTGGGGCTGAAGTTGGGGTCGGAAGGATTGGCCGAGGAGCCCGTGGCTCCCGGGCTGCCGCTGGACGACGGACGCTGGGGCGCCGCCAGTGGCGGCACGGCGCGTGGCTGCAGGGAGGCGGTGGTCGCGAACTGGCGTGCCTGGTCCGCATTCACCCGCAGGCCCTCCGCCTGGCCGACGGCGGCCGGGTTGGGCTGCGCGTTGGCGATGTCTTCGGCGCCCAGGCCGCGGATGCCCACGGTGGATGTGGCCGTGGTCGTGGGGCCGCTGTTGCCGCCGAACAGACCGCCCAGGCCCCGCAGGCCGCTCGTGGCCGCGTTGCTGGAAGGTGCGGCCGAGCCCGACTGCGGACCCAGGTCGAACATGTGCACCCAGCCCGTCGCGCCCTGCGGCGTGCTCACCCGGGTCCAGGGGCCCTTGCGCTCGTTGCTGCGGGTGACCACGGTGTTGGCCTCCAGGGGCGCCACGCTCGCGCCAGTGTCGGCGGGGGTGTCGCGCAGTTGCGTGGCGCGCTTGACCACGGCGGACTCCTGCGCTTGCACGCCCAGGGGCGCCAATGCGGCCAATGCCAGCCAGGCGGCAAGGGCTCCGCGGTGCAGCCAGTTCATCTTGCAACTCTCCACGTATGATGGTTTTCAAAGGCCGCAGGGTGCAGCCGTCAGAACCGGAGATTGTTATGGATTTGGGTATCGCAGGCAAATGGGCGCTGGTGTGCGGCGCGAGCAAGGGCCTGGGCTATGGCTGTGCACTGGCCCTGGTGCGCGAGGGCGTCAATGTGGTCATCAACGCCCGCAATGCGGACGCCCTCGATCAGGCTGCTACTCAATTGATAGCTGAAGCCGCACAGTGTTCTAGCGCTGGCGGGCAGAATCAGCCAAAGCCACGGGTGCTGGCCGTGGCCGCCGACATCACCACCGCCGCCGGACGGGAGGCCGTGTTCTCCGTGGCCGGCGGGCCAGGGCGTGACTTCGACATCGTGGTGACCAATGCCGGCGGCCCCCCCACGGGCGACTTCCGCGACTGGGACCGGGACGCATGGATCAAGGCCGTGGACGCCAACATGCTCACCCCCATCGAACTGATCAAGGCCACGGTGGACGGCATGGCCGCACGGGGCTTTGGCCGCGTCGTCAACATCACTTCCAGCGCCGTGAAGGCGCCCATCGACATCCTGGGCCTGTCCAACGGCGCGCGCAGCGGGCTCACCGGCTTCGTGGCCGGCGTCTCGCGCAGCAAGATCGCCGCGCGCGGCGTGACCATCAACAACCTGCTGCCCGGCAAGTTCGACACCGACCGGCTCGCCGCCACCGTGAACGCGGCCGCCAGCAAGGCCGGCAAGAGCGTGGACGACGTGCGCAGCGCCCAGCAGGCGCAGATTCCGGCCGGGCGCTACGGCACGGCCCAGGAGTTCGGAGCCATCTGCGCGTTCTTGTGCAGCCAGCAGGCGGGCTACATGACGGGGCAGAACGTGCTGGCGGACGGCGGCGCCTACCCGGGCACTTTCTGACCTTCTGATCCGGGCGGCGGCGCAGGCGCCTGCCTGAGCCTGCGCGTCGAAAACGCTGCTGGCGCGCCCGGGCTGCGTGCTGGAGGGGGCGCGCGGGTGCTTTCCGGCCACCCGCGGGCGGTGGGTTCTTGTGCGCGCGGCAGGTTCTGCGGTGGTGCCTCGTGGCATTTTGCCGACAGCTTTTCCTCCGGGTGGAAAAACTTGGTGAAGAATGGGGCCCCCAGTCCTCCAACCCGAAAGCACCGGAACATGACACTGCGCACTCCCCTCCCGGGCAGCGTTGCGAATCCATGCGGTATCCGCCGATACCGCTGTGGGTTTCGCCGCGCCCAGGGCGCGAAGGCGCTCCGTTCATGGCCTCGGTCCGCGTGCGGGCTGCAGTACCAGAACCCCCCATGCAGCCCATGCCCGCTCTGAGGTTTCGCCTTCGCCGCCGCGCCGCGGTGCTGCTGTGCGCGGCATGCGCGGCGCTGGGCGGCCTGCCCCAGGCCATGGGCCAGACGGCCGCGCCCCCGGCGACGGCCGCCGCAGCGCCCTACAAGTTGCGCATCGTGGGCGGCCTGGCGGGCATCAACCAGTACACCCGCCAGGAGGAGCCGTTCTGGACGAAGGAGCTGCTGCGCATGAGCGGCGGACGGTTCGACGCCGAGATCGTGCCCTTTGACCGGGCCGGCGTGCCCGGCGCCGAGATGCTGCGCCTGCTGCAGCTGGGCGTGGTGCCTTTCGGCACGACGCTCATGAGCTCATTCACGGCCCAGTACCCCGAGTACACCGCGCCCGACCTGGCCGGCCTCAATCCCGACATCGCCACGCTCAAGTCCACGCTGGCGGCATTCCGGCCCTACCTGGAGAAGGTCCTGCGCGACCAGCATGGCGTGGAGGCCCTGGCGGTGTACGTGTACCCCGCCCAGGTGGTGTTCTGCAAGAAGCCGCTGCGCGCGCTGGCCGACCTGGCGGGGCGCCGCACCCGGGTGTCCTCCTCCACGCAGGCCGATTTCGTCGGGGCGCTGGGCGGCGTGCCGGTGCTCACCGGTTTCGCGCAGATCGTGCCCAGCCTCACCGCGGGCAACACGGAATGCGCGATCACCGGCACCATGTCGGGCAACACCCTGGGCCTGCCCGCGATCACCTCGCACATGCATGCGCTGCCCGTGACCTGGGGGCTGGCCATCTTCGGCGCCAACCAGGCCGCCTGGGAGGCGCTGCCGCCCGACCTGCGTGCGCTGCTGCGGCGCGAGCTGCCCAGGCTGGAGGCTGCCATCTGGGAAGAGTCCGAGCGCGAGACCTCCGATGGCATGGCCTGCAACCGTGGGGCCCCTGCCTGCGTGGGGGGGCGCAAGGGCAGCATGGTGGTGGTGCCGGTGTCGTCGCAGGACGAGCGCAACCGGCACGAGATCCTCGCCTCCACCGTGCTGCCGCGCTGGGTGCAGCGCTGCGGGGTGCGCTGCGCCCAGGTGTGGAACCAGACGATCGGCCCCGTCCGCGGCCTGGCGGCGGCCCCCGCGAAATGAGTGAGTCCAACACCCCGCTGCGGATCAAGGCCTTCGTATGGGCCGGGGCGGCGGTGTTCATGGCGGCGGTGGTGCTGGTCTCCGCCGCGCTGGCATGGAACGCCCGCAAGGTGGCGCTGGACGACAACGAAGCCCAGGCCACGCGCTTCGTGGCGGGCGCCGAGGCGGCGCTCAACCGGTCCCTGCTGGCGGTGGATGTGCTGCTGGCCAGCATGGATGAACTGCTCGGGCTGTCCGGCGCCATGCGCGACTGGATCGATCCCGAGCTGGCCAGCCAGCGGCTGCGCAGCTCGGCGCGGCAGAACCTGATGGTGCGCTACGTGGCCCTGCTGGACGCCAACGGCAAGTCGATGGCGTCCTCCGACGCCGCCGGCAGCGCGCTGCCCGTGCAGTTGCCGCCCGGTTTCCTGGCGACGGTGCTGGAGCAGCCCGTCTCCACCCTCATGATCAGCCCGCCGGTGGTGAGCTTCGCCACGTCCGAGCGCGTGCTGTACTTCGCTCGCCACCTGCGCATGGCCGACAGCGCCCGCGTGGTCGCGGTGGCGGAGGTGCCCGTCGGCGCGCTCAGTTCGGTGCTGGTGCAGGGGGTGGACATCAGCGGCCTGCAGGTCACGCTGGAGCGCGCGGGAGGGCTGCTGCTGCTGAGCGTGCCCAACCGGGAGGAATCCATCACGCCCACGCTCAGTCCGCCGCTCCACGAACTCGCGGAAAAGGGCCAGGAATGGAAAGCGCCGGCCCGCCTCAGCGGGGAGCCCGCGCTGGTGGTCTACCGGCCCATCCTGTACCAGGACCTGCGCATTTCCGCGAGCATCCCGCTGCGCGATGCGCTGGCGGGCTGGCGCGAGCAGCGCAACGCCATCGCGCTCACGGGGCTGCTGTTCGTGGCCATGATCGCCGCGGCCGGCAACCTGGCGCTGCGCTACCTGGACCGCATCTCCCAGGCGCGCATCGCGATCGCGCAGTCCAAGGCCACGCTGGACCAGGCGCTGGAGTCGATGGTGAGCGGCTTCCTGCTGCTCGACGGCGAGTACCGCGTGGTGCAGTGGAACAGCCGGTTCGAGGAGATATTTCCGTGGCTGCGCAGCGTGATCGCGCCGACGGTGCCGTTCCGGCGCGTGATGGAGGAAACCTCCCGCCACCACCTGCCGCGCGCCAGCGAGGACGAGCGCATGCGCTGGGTGGAGCTGCGCCTGCTCAAGCAAAAGCAGCACCAGGAGCCCCATGAACAGGTGCTGCCCAATGGCCGCACGATCCAGATCACCGAACGGCCCACGCCCGAAGGGGGGCTGGTCATCACGTACCACGATGTGACCGCCCTGCGCCGGGCCAGTGCCGAGATCGAAAGCCTGGCCTTCTACGACCCGCTCACCAACCTGCCCAACCGCCGGCTGCTCATGGACCGCATGCAGCAGGTCATCGCGGCCAGCCTGCGCAGCGGGCAGTACGGCGCGCTGCTGTTCCTGGACCTCGACCACTTCAAGACCCTGAACGACACCCTGGGCCACGAAGTGGGCGACCTGCTGCTGCGCCAGGTCGCCGAGCGGCTCAAGACCTGTGTGCGGCGGGAGGACACCGTGGCGCGCCTGGGCGGGGACGAGTTCGTCGTCATGCTGCACGAGCTGTCGCAGCACAGCGAGGAGGCGGCTGCCCATGCCCGGCGCGTGGGCGAAAAAATCCTGCGCACGCTCAACGCGCCGTACTCGCTGGGGGGGCACACCCACCACAGCACGCCCAGCATCGGCGCCACGCTGATGGGAGGGGCGCTGCAGCCCTCGGTCGATCTGCTCAAGCAGGCCGACATCGCCATGTACCAGGTCAAGTCGCAGGGGCGCAACGCGCTGTGCTTCTTCGATCCGCAGATGCAGATCGCCATCAGCGTGCGCGCCCAGCTGGAAGGGGACCTGCAGGCGGCGCTGACGGCGCGGCAGTTCGTGCTGCACTACCAGCCCCAGTTCCACCTGGATGGCCGCATCGTGGGCGCCGAGGCGCTCATCCGCTGGATCCATCCCGACCGCGGGCTGATCGCCCCGGGTGATTTCATTGGCGTGGCGGAAGAAAGCGAACTCATCGTGCCGATGGGCCACTGGGTGCTGCGCACCGCCTGCGAGCAGCTGGCGGCGTGGCAGAACGATGCCCGCTACCGGCATGTGCAGCTGTCGGTCAACGTGAGTGCCCGCCAGTTCCGCCAGCGCGATTTCGTGGCCCGTGTCGTCGAGGTGCTGCGGGAAACCGGCGCGCGGCCCCACCTGCTCAAGCTGGAACTCACCGAGTCGCTGGTGCTGGACAACGTGGACGACACCGTCGCCAAGATGGGCCTGCTCAAGACCAAGGGCGTGCGCTTCTCCGTGGACGATTTCGGCACGGGCTACTCGTCGCTCGCCTACCTCACGCGCCTGCCTCTGGACCAGCTCAAGATCGACCAGTCCTTCGTGCACAACCTGGGCGTGCGGCACACCGACGACGTGATCGTGCAGACCATCATCGGCATGGCCCGCAACCTGGAGCTCGACGTGATCGCCGAAGGCGTGGAAACCCCGGCGCAGAAGACCTTGCTGGCGGACTATGGCTGCCAGCTCTTCCAGGGCTACCTGCTCGGGATGCCCGGGCCCGTAGCCGACCTGGAAGTCCTGCTGCAGAACGCCGCCGAGGCCACCCAGGCCGCCCAGGCCGCCACCTCGCCCCCGGCCGCCGGCGGCGCGGCGGACTGAGCCGCCAGTCGCCGGCCGCATGGTGTTCCTTCCGTTCGCTCTTTCCATTGTGCTGATGGCGAGGTCCGATATGCACCCTTCTCCGCACACCCGACCCGCCGCCAGCGCCACGGCGCGCGGGCGCCTGGCTGCATGGGCCATCCTGGCATGTGCCGCAGCCGCTGCCTGCACCCTGGCCGCCGCCGAGCCCGTCGCCGTCCAGACCCCCAGCGGGACGCTGCGGCTGCAGGCGCCGGCGGGCTACACCGCGCTCACCGACGAGGAGCTGCAGACCAAGTTCGGCCGGCACGGGCGCAGGCCGCTGGCCGCCTGGGGCAACGCCCGGCGCAGCAGCACCGTGGCCGTGACCTGGTCGCGCATGGCGCAAAAACCGCTCACGCCCGATGCCTTGCCCGCGTTCATGTCCGCCATGGAAACAACCTTGCCCAGGCTCACCCCGGGCCTGGTGATGCGCGACGCCTCGCTGGTCACCATTGGCGGGCGTGCCTGGGTGCGCATGGACAGCACCGCGCCGGCCGCCGATACCGACGTCCGCAACCTCATGTACCTCACGGACCTGAACGGCCACATGGTGGGCGTGAACTACAACGCCACCGTGGCGGACTTCCCGGCGCAAGAACCGGGTTTTGGGTCCTCTGCCGGCACCTTGCGGGTGCAGGAGTAGAGCCGCCGCAGCGGCGCTATCGGCGAGAGGACACCACGATCCCGCCCACGATCAGCGCGAACGCGATGCCATGAAAGAGCTGGGGCGTCTCCCCCAGGAACGCGGCCGACAGGATGCCGGCGAACAGGGGTGTCAGGTTCACGAAGAAGCCCGCCACGGCGGGCCCCGCGCGCTGCACGCCCACGCCCCAGAAGCGGTAGGCCAGCACCGCGGGCCCCACGGCGATGAATGCCAGCGCGGCCGCCAGCGGCCAGCCCCATGCGACGTGCGAGCGGCCCGAGGCCCATTCCGCCCCGGCGAAACTGCCCGACCATGCGAGCCCGAACACCATCTGCGCCATCAGGAACGCTGCCCAGTCGCCGCGGATGCGGGTGGGCTCGGTGGTGCGCGACAGCAGCCAGCTGTAGAACGCCCATGAAATCGTGGCAAGGAGCATGAACAGGTCGCCCGGCACGAGCCGGAAGGCCATCAGCTGCGCCCATTCGCCACGGCTGAGCACCAGCAGCACGCCGCAGATCGACAGCAGCGCCCCCAGCAGCTGCCGCCGCGTGACGCCTGCGCCGAAGAACAGCGCGCCCACGCCCAGCATCCACACCGGCATGCTGGAGCCCACCAGGGTCACGTTGATGGGCGTGGAGGTCTGCAGGGCCATGTACTGGAACGCGTTGTACAGCCCGATGCCCAGCAGCCCCAGCAGCGCATAGTGGCGCCAGTGCGGCCACAGCGGGCTGTCCTTGCGCAGCACACCGTGCGCGAGGGGCAGCAGGATGCCGAAGGCCAGCACCCAGCGGATGAAATTGAGGGTGAGGGGCGGGATCAGGTCGTGCACCAGCCGCCCCACCACGGCATTGCCGGCCCAGAGCATCGGCGGTACCACCAGCAACGCCGCCGTGCCGGGCGTGAGTTTTTGTGTCATGGGGCTGGACTGTAACGGCGCGCGTGCCGCCCCGCTGCGCGCGGCCACAAGGCCCCAGGGCGGCGCGGCCGTCCACACGCCCACCCGCCATCGCCCAGGGCCGTCTCCTCGCGGCGTGGCGGTGCCCGCCGGCAAGTAGCCCGGCCTGCGGCAGGTTCGCGGGATTCGTGGCAGGATGGCCGCCGTTTGTCTCACCGTTACAGGAGCGTTAGCCATGAGCCTTGCCGTCCAGATCCGCCAGCACGGTGGTCCCGAAGAACTCCACATCGTTGACGTCGCCGTGGGCGAGCCCGGCCCCGGCGAGATCCGCATCCGCCACCACGCCATCGGCCTGAATTTCATCGACGTGTACCACCGCACGGGCCTGTACCCGCTCGGCATGCCCGCGGGCATCGGCATGGAGGCCGCCGGTGTGGTCGAGGCCGTGGGCGAAGGTGTCACGCACCTGAAGGTGGGCGACCGCGCGGCCTACGCGAGCCAGCCGCCCGGCAGCTACTGCGAGCAGCGCGTGATGCCCGCCAGGTGCGTGTGCCGGCTGCCCGACGCGATCAGCTTCGAAACCGGCGCGGCCATGATGCTCAAGGGCCTGACCGCGCAGTACCTGCTCAAGAAGACGCTGCCCGTGCAAGGCCTGCAGGCCGGCGACCACGTGCTGTTCCACGCCGCCGCCGGCGGGGTGGGGCTGATCGCCACGCAGTGGGCCAGGGCGCTCGGGCTCTCCCTCATCGCCACGGCGGGCTCGGACGCCAAGTGCCAGCTCGCGCTGGCCAATGGCGCGGCCCATGCAATCAACTACAACACCGAGGACTTCGCGGCCCGCGTGAAAGAGATCACCGCCGGCCAGGGCGTGAAGGTGGTGTACGACTCGGTGGGCAAGGACACGTGGGACAAGTCCCTCGACTGCCTGCGCCCCTTTGGCCTCATGGCCAGCTTTGGGAATGCATCGGGCCCCGTGCCGCCGTTCGCTCCGGGCGCGCTGGGCGCCAAGGGCTCGCTGTACGTCACGCGCCAGACACTGTTCACCCACATCGCCACGCGCGAGAGCACGCAGGCCATGGCGGACGACCTGTTCAGCGTGGTGGCCAGCGGGCAGGTCGTGATTCACATCGACCAGCGCTACCCGCTCGCGCAGGTGCAGCAGGCGCACCGCGACCTCGAGGCGCGCAAGACCACTGGCTCCACCATCCTCACGCTGTGAGCGCGGCGCACGGCAGCACGCCGTTCGGGCACTGGCTGGCGGGCGCCCGGCAGGCCGCGCGGCAGCCCGCCGCCCAGTCCCGCCAGGCCTTGCTGGCGGCCGGGCAGGTGGTGGGCTCGGTGGCCGAAGGGTTCTTGGAGCAGATTGGTGCCTCGCGTGCCATCGACAAGCGCTTCGAGCTATCAAAAACAGAGCATCAGGGGGCACCCGCCTGGCACCTGCAATCTCCCCCGGGAGGGGCCACCGAGGCGCTCAACGCCCTGGCGGCGGTGCTGCGGGGCGCCGGCCGGTGCGGCCCCTGGCGCAATGAGCAACTGGCCGTGTGCAATCCGCAGGGCGACGTGGTGGCCACCGTGGAGCGCGGCGCCGTGCGCGTGCTGGGCATCGCCACGCGGGCCGTGCACCTGGTGGGGCTGGCCCCGGACGGCCGCATGTGGGTGCAAAAGCGGGCGCTGACCAAGCCCAACAACCCGGGCCTGTGGGATACGCTGATGGGCGGCATGGTGGCGGCCGCCGACACCCTGCCGCAGGCGCTGGCGCGCGAGACCTGGGAGGAGGCCGGGCTGCGCATCGAAGCCCTGGCGGGCGTGGCGCACGGCGGCCACGTGCTGTTCAGCCGGCCCAGCCGCGAGGGCGGGGGCGTGGGCTTCATGGTGGAGCGCATCGACTGGTTCCGCGCCCAGGTGCCCGACGGCCTGGAGCCCTGCAACCAGGACGGGGAGGTCGAGCGGTTCGATCTGCTTTCCCTCGACAGCCTGCGCGAACAGGTGGCGCAAGGGGCGTTCACCCTGGAAGCCGGACTGGTGATCGCGGGCTTCCTGGGCGCCTGACGCGGCGGCCCTTGCGGCCGCTGCCCCCTGCGCCAGGGCGGCGGGCCGCCGTGGGCGCAAGCCGCCGCCTCAGGCCTGGTCCACCATGGCCCTCAGGCGGCTGGGCGCCAGCGCGCCCGCCGACTCCAGGATCGGGTAGGCCACCGAGCACAGCAGCGAGTTGATGCGCTTGAGCTCGCTGATCAGGTCGATGTGCAGCGAGCTGGTCTCGATGCTTTGCACCGTGTTGTCGGACAGGCGCGCCAGGTGGGTGGCCGAATACGCGTGCTCCAGGTCGCGGAAGCGGGCCTTCTCCTCCAGCAGCTTCTGCGCATCGCGCACGCTGCCGTTGAGGAACACGCTCATCGCCAGGCGCAGGTTGTCGATCAGGCGCGCGTGCAGCTCGTTGATCTCTTCCATGCCGGCCTCGGAGAACTGGCGGCCCTTCTTGATCTTCTTGTCCTCGATGTCGATCAGCACGCGCTCGATGATGTCGCCGATCTGCTCCATGTTGATCGTGAAGCTGATGATGTCGGCCCAGCGGCGGCCTTCGCGCTCATCCAGCGCCTCGCGCGAGATCTTGGTCATGTAGTACTTGATGGCCGAGTACAGGCCGTCCACCTCGTCGTCGAGCTTGCGCAGGTCCTGTGCGAGCTTGAGGTCGTCCGTGCGGATCACCTTGTGCAGGCCCAGCAGCATGGACTCGACCACGTCGGCCTGGTGCAGGGCCTCGCGCGCGGCGCAGGAGATGGCCAGCGAGGGCGTGGCCAGGGCGGAAGGGTCCAGGTGCTGGGGGCGCGTGCCCGCCGCGGCCTGGGTCTTCTCCTGCGGCAGCAGGCGTTGCACCGCGCGGGCCACCGTGCCGGTCAGGCCGATGCAGATGATGCCCACCACCATGTTGAACGCCAGATGGAACAGCACCACCAGCGTCGCGATTTCCGGCACGTAGGGCCGCACGTGCTGCAGCCACAGCCCCGTGAGCGGCGTCATGATGATCACGCCGATGATCTTGAAGATCAGGTTGCCCAGCGGCACCTGCCGCGTCTGCACGTCGGCCTTGAGCGTGGTCAGCACCGCCAGCACGCCGCTGCCCAGGTTGGCGCCCAGCACCAGGCCCAGCGCCACGTCGGGCGGGATGCCGCCCGAGCCCGCCAGGGCCGCGGTGAGCAGCACCGTGGCCAGGCTGGAATAGGCCACGATGGCGAGCACCGAGCCCGTGAAAATCTCGAGCAGCAGGTCGCTGGTGAGCGCGGAGAGTAGCGTGCGCACGGTGGGCGACTGGGTCAGCACGGTGGTGGACTCGGTGATCAGGCGCAGCGCCAGCAGCATCAGGCCCAGGCCGATCAGCACCCGGCCCACGCGGCCGGCCGCCGTGTCCTTGCGCGAAATGAACAGCACCACCCCCGCGAAGATGAACAGCGGCGAGAGCCAGGACAGGTCCATGGAGAACACCACGGCCATCACGCTGGTGCCCACGTCGGCGCCCAGCATCACGGCCAGCGCGGCGGGCAGGCCCACCAGGCCCTGGCCCACGAAGGACGACACGATCAGCGCCGTGGCGGTGCTCGACTGCACCACGGCGGTCACCCCGATGCCCGACAGCACGGCCGTGAACCGGTTGCTGACGCTGTGCGCGATCAGCTGGCGCAGGTTGGCGCCGAATACGCGCAGGATGCCGGTGCGCACCAGGTGGGTGCCCCAGATCAGCAGCGACACCGC
Organism: Acidovorax sp. GW821-FHT11A03; assembly: GCF_058809075.1. NCBI lineage: Bacteria > Pseudomonadati > Pseudomonadota > Betaproteobacteria > Burkholderiales > Comamonadaceae > Acidovorax > Acidovorax sp. GW821-FHT11A03. Next base: position 67,777 of record NZ_JBXASG010000012.1, on the reverse strand, counting down.
TGCCAGGAGATTCAAGAGATGCTTCATGGAAAACCGTTGTTTCTTCTTCTTGTGACGTGCGCAAACGCGGCGCCTGGCCCACGGCGGACGCAGGGCACATCATGCGCCCCTGGCCAGGGTGGCGTGTTCACTTTTGTGCCCGGAGGCCAGGGCAGACGGGTCTGCGGTGCCGGGCGGCGCGGCTTCCGGGGCGGGGCGGGCGCGGGCAAGGCACCCCTCCGTCATTTGTCACAAAACTGACATATAAGCATACTCCCGATTCCATAGCATGGATAGCAGTCCGGGTTTTGCCGGGCGGGGCACGGCGTGTGGCGCTTGCCGCACGGGCACTACACAGGTGGGGCAGGCCCCTGCCGGTGAACCCGCTCCCCGCCTTTCGCCTGGCAAAAGGCCCGCGCGCGGCGGGCCTGGGATGCAGGGGGCGGGGGTGTTGCTTCAGCGCGCGCGCCGCGCTCTGAGCAGCTCGTCCAGGATCAGGCAGGCGGCCCCCACGCTGATGGCCGTGTCCGCCAGGTTGAAGGCCGGGAAATGGCCGCCGTGGAAGATCCGGGCGAGGAAATTCCAGTGGAAATCCAGGAAGTCCACGACGTAGCCGTGCATCAGCCGGTCCACCACGTTGCCCACCGCGCCCCCCAGGATGCTGGACAGCGCGAAGCTGAACAGCTTCTGGCCCGGGTGCGCGCGCAGTTGCCACACGATGAAGATCGTGGCGGCCACGCCGATGCCGGTGAACAGCCAGCGCTGCCATCCGCCCGCATCGCGCAGGAAGGAGAACGCCGCGCCGGTGTTGTGCGCCCGCACGATGTTGAAGAAGCTGGTGATGAACGTGGCATCGCCCAGCTGGTAGTTCTGGAGGATCCAGGTCTTGGTGATCTGGTCGGCCACCAGAAGCACCACGGCCCAGGCCAGCCAGGGCCACATGCCCGCGCCGGAGCGCCCCGCCAGTGCCGCGCCGCGCGCCATCACGCGTGCGCCCGGCTTTCGCCGTCCCCGTAGAGGTTGCTGGTGCAGCGGCCGCAGATGGTGGGGTGCGCGGCATCCTGCCCCACGTCGGGGCGGTAGTGCCAGCAGCGCTCGCATTTGGCATCGGAACTGGGCTTGACGCTGATCTGCAGTGCGCTACCAGCTACCAATTCAATAGCAGAGGTGATGAAGATGAACTTCAGGTCGTCGCCCAGGCTGGCCAGCAGCGCATGGTCTTCGGGCGCGGCCGTGAGGGTGACCACGGCCTGCAGCGAAGAGCCCACCTGGCCGGCGGCGCGCAGCGCCTCGATCTCCTTGTTCACCGCATCGCGGATCTCGCGCAGGCGCCCCCACTTGGCCAGCAGGCCCTCGTCGGCCCCGGCGATGGAGCCATAGGTTTCCACGAAGATGGAGTCGGACTGGCCGAACAACTTCCAGGCCTCTTCGGCCGTGAAGGACAGGAACGGCGCCATCCAGCGCAGCATGGCATGCGTGATCTGGTAGAGCGCGGTCTGCGCGCTGCGGCGCGCCAGGCTCTTGGGCGCGGTGGTGTACAGGCGGTCCTTGAGCACGTCCAGATAGAACCCGCCCAGGTCTTCCGAGCAGTACAGCTGCAGCTTGGCGACCACGGGGTGGAACTCGTACACCTTGTAGTGCGCCAGCACCTCGGCCTGGAACTCGGACGCACGCGTGAGCGCGTAGCGGTCAATCTCCAGCATCTGGTCGAACGGCACGGCGTCCTTGGCCGGGTCGAAGTCGCTCACGTTGGCCAGCAGGAAGCGCAGCGTGTTGCGGATGCGGCGGTAGGCATCCACCACGCGGGCCAGGATCTTTTCGTCCCCCGCGATGTCGCCCGAATAGTCGCTGGCGGCCACCCACAGGCGGATGATCTCGGCGCCCAGCTTCCTGTTGATCTCCTGCGGATCGATGCCGTTGCCCAGCGACTTGCTCATCTTGCGGCCCTGGCTGTCCACGGTGAAGCCGTGGGTCAGCAGGCCCCGGTAGGGCGCGCGGCCTTCCAGCGCCGATGCCAAGAGCAGGGAGCTGTGGAACCAGCCGCGGTGTTGGTCGTGGCCTTCCAGGTACAGGTCGGCCTCGGGGCCCGTGTCGTGGTGCACGTCGGGGTGCGTGCCGCGCAGCACATGGCTGAACGTGGAGCCCGAGTCGAACCACACCTCCAGGATGTCGGTGCTCTTGGTGTAGCAGGCCGCGTCCTCGGCGCCCAGGATTTCCTCGGGCGTTACGCGGCTCCAGGCCTCGATGCCGCCCTTTTCCACGATGTCGGCCGCCTGGTCCATGATTTCCATGGTGCGCGGGTGCAGTTCGCCCGAATCCTTGTGCAGGAAGAACGGGATGGGCACACCCCAGCTGCGCTGGCGCGAGATGCACCAGTCGGGCCGCCCGGCGATCATGTCGTGCAGGCGGGTCTTGCCGTTCTCGGGGTAGAAGCTGGTGTGTTCGATGGCGTCCAGCGCGATCTGGCGCAGCGTCTTGGCGGGCTTCATGCCGGGCTGGGTGAAGACGCCTTCGCCTTCGTCCATGCGGATGAACCATTGCGCGGCCGCGCGGTAGATCACCGGCGTCTTGTGGCGCCAGCAGTGGGGGTAGCTGTGCGTGATCTCCTTGGTGGCCATCAGGCGGCCGGCATCGCGCAGTGCTTCGATGATGACGGGCACGGCCTTCCAGATGTGCTGGCCGCCGAACAGCGGGAAGTCCGGCGCATAGGTACCGTTGCCCTGCACGGGGTTCAGGATGTCGTCCAGCGCCAGGCCGTGGGACACGCAGGAGTTGAAATCCTCCAGCCCGTAGGCGGGCGAGGAGTGCACGATACCGGTGCCATCGTCGGCCGTGGCGTAGTCGGCCAGGTACACGGGCGACAGGCGCTGGTAGCCTTGGCTGCCGTCCTCGCTCTTCACGTCGTACAGCGGGTGCTCGAACTCCAGCCCGCCGAGATTCTTGCCCAGGGTGGTGGCCAGCACGCTGCCTGTGAGGCCATAGCGCTCCAGGCACGAGGCCACCAGCGGCTCGGCCACCAGCAGGATGCGTTCGCCGGTGTCCACCAGCGCGTAGCTGATCTCGGGGTTCAGGTTCAGCGCCTGGTTGGCGGGGATGGTCCAAGAGGTGGTGGTCCAGATCACCACGAAGGCGTCCTTCGCCAGCGCGGGCAGGCCGAAGGCAGCCGCCAGCCTGGCGGGCTCGTGCGCCTTGAACGCCACGTCCAGCGTGGTGCTCTTCTTGTCCTGATATTCGATCTCGAACTCGGCCAGCGACGAACCGCAGTCAAAACACCAGTACACGGGCTTGAGGCCCCGGTACACGAAACCACGCTCCATCACACGCTTGAACGCGCGGATTTCGCCCGCCTCGTTGGCGGGATTCATGGTCTTGTAGGGGTTGTCCCATTCGCCCAGCACACCCAGGCGCTTGAAGTCCACCATCTGCTGCGCGATCTGCTCGGTGGCAAACGCACGGCTCTTGGCCTGCATGTCGTCGCGGCTCAGGTTGCGGCCGTGTTTCTTCTCGATGGCATTCTCGATCGGCAGGCCGTGGCAGTCCCAGCCGGGCACGTACAGCGCGTCGAAGCCTTCGAGCTGGCGCGCCTTGGTGATCATGTCCTTCAGGATCTTGTTGACCGCGTGGCCCATGTGGATCTGGCCGTTGGCGTAGGGTGGGCCGTCGTGCAGGATGAACTTGGGCGAACCGCAGCGTGCGTCGCGCAGGCGCTTGTACAGGCCCTTGTCTTCCCATTCCTTCACCCAGCCCGGCTCGCGCTTGGGCAGGTCGCCGCGCATGGGGAAGGGGGTGTCGGGCAGGTTCAGGGTGCTGCGGTAGTCCGTGGCGGTGGATTCGGTGGTACTGGCGTTGTCGGACATGAGGGAGCCTTAAAACGGGGCATTCCGGGGCAGGCCCGGAGAAAACGGGAAAAGAGGAGGCGTGAAGAGGTGTCGGGCCTGCCGGGCAGGCGCTGCGCAGGCAGCCCCCTCAAATTCGGTCGCGCGTGGTCTGGCGCCGGGTCTCGGTGTGATTGGGTGCCTGGGCCGACGCGAAGTAGGCGCGCGCATCCGCACAGTCCTTGGCGATGCCCGCCGTCAGGGCAGCCAGACCGTCGTACTTGAGCTCGTCGTGCAGTTTGTGCAGCAGTTCCACGCGCACGATTTTACCGTACGCCCCTTCGGCCCCCAGCTCGGCGGGCCATTGCAGGCAATGTGTCTCCAGCAGCACCCGCCCGCCGTTGACGTCGTCGGGGTCGAGCGAAGGGCGCACGCCCAGGTTGGCCACGCCCTGCAGCGGGGCATCGCCCTCGCGCCCCAGGCCGTGCACCAGCACGGCGAAGATGCCGCTGGCGGCGGGCTTCCAGTGGGCAAAGCGCAGGTTCAGCGTGCGAAAGCCGTCGCCCGCGCCCTCGTCCGTGGCGCCCAGCTCGCGCCCGAGCTTGCGGCCGTGCACCACGTGGCCCGAGATGGTGTAGGGCCGTCCCAGCAGGCGCGCGGCCGCGTCCATGTCGCCCTGGGCCAGCGCTTGCCGCACGGCGGAGCTGGAGACGCGCAAACCGTGCACCTCGTAGCTGTTCATGCGCGCCACGTCAAAGCCTCGGGCCTGGCCGGCCGCGTCCAGCATGGCGTAGTCGCCCGCGCGCTGGCGCCCGAACCGGAAGTCATCGCCCACCAGCACGTAGCGGGCGCCCAGCCCCTGCACCAGCACCTGGTCGATGAAGGCCTCGGGCGACTGCGCGGCCAGCGCCGCGTCGAAAGGCAGCACCACCGTCTGCTGCACGCCGCAGCGCGCCAGCTCCGTGAGCTTGTCGCGCAGCGTGCCGACGCGCGCGGGCGCCAGCTCGGGCTTGTGCAGCGCCCCGGCAAAGTAGTCGCGCGGATGGGGCTCGAAGGTCAGCACGCAGCTGTCCACTTGCCGGTGGGCGGCCTCGCTGTTGAGCAGGGCGAGCATGGCCTGGTGGCCCCGGTGCACGCCATCGAAATTACCGATGGTCAGCGCGCACGAGCGGGCGATGCCAGGATGGTGGAATCCGCGAAAGATCTTCATCGGTTTGTTATCTTTTTGATAGCAGCATGCGCAGGTGCATCAAGCGCAAGACGCCAATTTGTCATGAAAACGGAGTATATTGTGACCCACGGACGGCCCGGTACGGGGCTGCCCGCGAGACATCAGCGTTCCGAATCCTTGTGTACTTACCGTTCCAGGAGGCGTGTTTTGAAGGTCTTGAAGCTGTCGGCCCAAGGGCTGCCCCAATCGTGGATTTCGCTCGAGCAGGCGGTGATTCATTACGCCGCCGGTGAGGTGCGCTGGGAATCCGGCGGCCAGATCGCCCGGTTCCGCGGCGGGCACAACGCCGTGACGGGTGAACAGTCGGTGATTGCCGTCAACAGCATCATCGGCACCAAGGGCGTGCCCACGATCAACCCGTTCGACCTCAAGCCCGGCCTGACCAACAGCAAGCTCTTCATCCGCGACCGCAATGTGTGCGCCTACTGCGGCGGGCATTTCCACGAAGACAACCTCACGCGCGAGCACATCGTGCCCTTCGCGCGCAACGGGCAGGACCACTGGATGAACGTGGTCACGGCCTGCCGTCCCTGCAACCACCGCAAGGGGCCGCGCACCCCCGAACAGGCGCATATGCCACTGCTGTACGCGCCCTACGTGCCCAGCCTGTGGGAGGACTTCATCCTGCGCAACCGGCGGATCCTGGCCGACCAGATGGAGTTCCTGATGGCGCACGTGCCCAAGTCCTCGCGCCTGCTGGCCTGAGAACCAGCTCCAGGTCTTTGCGGGGGCCGCCCGGGCGCGGCTCGCCTGCGGGGGTCAGGTTGCCCAGGATGATTCGCCCCGGGCCCGGACCTGCCGCTGGTGGTGGGCGCTGCCGGAGGCCATGGGCTGTGTGGCCAGGGTCAGCGTGAAGCAGGTCCCCTCGCCCAGCCGCGATTCCACGGTGATGTCGCCCCCGTGCAGCCGTGCGATGCGGCGGGTCACCCACAGGCCCAGGCCGAAACCCTTGCTTTGGTCGGTGCGGTCTCCGCGTTCGAAGCGCTGGAAGATGCGGTTCATGACCTCCAGCGACATGCCCGAGCCTTCGTCCGCCACGGAAATCTCCAGCAGCCCGGATTCGCCCTTGCGCGCCGCAATGAAGATTTCCCCTGCGGATGCGTACTTCACCGCGTTGTCCACGAGGTTGGACAGCGCGATGCGCACCAGTGTCCCGTCGCAGACCCACTCCGGCGGAGCGAGGTCGGTGAAGAGGCGAAGGTGATGGCGTGGAGACCAGTGGACCAGCTGCGCCGCATGCTCCAGAAGGTCGGCCGTGTTGACCGGCGACGCCTGGAGAGAGAAACCCGCCGTGTCCATCCGTTCGCTGATCAGGCAGCTGTCCACCAGCGAGGCGAGGCGCCGGCAGGCGCGCCGTATCTGCGCTGCCCGGTCCTTCTGCGCGTTGATATCCGCGGAGGGGAAGGCCTGCTGTTCCGCGGCAGCGCTGTCCACCACCGCGAGCGGGGTCCGGAACTCGTGGCTGATCATGTGGAAGAACTGCCGCTGCTCCAGCCGCAGGGCGCGTTCGTTTTCCAGGGCCTGGCCCAGGGCGTCCTGCGCCTGCGACAGCTCCGCCGTGCGCTGTCCGATGCGCTCTTCGAGCGACTGCTCGGACTGGGCCAGCCGTTCGATGGCCAGGTCCTTGGTGCGCTGGATGTCGCGGTAGCGCAGGACCATGCCCACGAAGACGGCGCACGCGATCATCGCGGTAAAGAGGATCACCTCCCATTGCCACAGTGCCGTCGCGTCGATGTTCCAGTGCAGCGCGCCGGTCATGATGATGGCGATGGGCACTCCGGCCATCGCGTGCAGGCCATAGGCCGAGAGCAGCAGCGCGTGCAGGGCCCGCCGCTCGCGCGTGCGCAGGGCGAGCACGCACAGGACGATGGCGATCACGTCGCTGGCCAGCAGGGACAGCAGGTTGACCCATGCCACGGACCCGTAGAAGCCCAGCGGAACGCTGGCCATGCCCGCCAGGTTCAGGGCGGCGAGCGCCATCAGCCACCTGCCGGTGCGGCGGTGGCGGCCGGTGTTCGCCAGCTGCTCCCTGATCTGCCAGGCCAGCGTGGCCGCCAGGGCAAATGCACCGATCCCGACCGAATGGCTGGCCCACAGCGTCCATGGCGCAGGAACCCAGAGGCTGGAGTAGCCGCGCACGTTGAAGATGTGGATCACGCTGACGGAGCCCAGAACGGCGAGGGCAAAGAGCGCGCGGGTGCGAAAGATGGCCGCCGCGGCCCAGATGCCCAGCAGCAAGGCCGCCACGGCGCCAAAGTGCAGGCCCATGCCGCGTTCCGCATCCGCCAGGCTGGCGCCCAGCGCCTGCGCGCCGAGCACGCTGCCCTGGAACTGCATGGCGCTGCTGGTCTGGATGCGGATGAGCGCCATGGCACCGGGTGCCAGGCGAAACAGGTGCTGGCGGACGCCGGCTTTCCGGGGGGCCGGCACATGGTCGCCGCTCTCCTGCGCCGACCAGTCCCCCGTGGCGCTGCGCTGGTAGAGCGTGACCGTGTCGAGATAGGTGGGCTGCGCCAGCAGCCACAGTGCCCCGGGTTCGGCATCCGGGGGCAGGGACGGCACCTGGAAACGCAGCCACACCGGATGGCCGAGGTAGCCCGCATTCAACGAATGGTGCAGCCGCGGCGACCCTTCGCCGACGGGTGCTGCGGCCGCATCGCCCGGCCCCATCCGGCCGAGCGGATCGTCGATCCGGTCCATGGGGATGTCCCATCCCAGCTGGAAGCGGAAATCCGGCGGCAGCTCGCCCGCGCGCGCCAGCACGCAGGAGAAAAACAGGAGAAGGCACGCGGCAAGCGCCCTGGCGTGCCACGGCACCGCCGTGCGGCGCCTGGGGCTTGTGAGTATTCGTGAGTATTCGTGCATGGCTCGGTGCAAAAGGCACTGACACAATAGTACGTATCAAACTGTTTCGCACCCCAATTGACCGTCTCAATGTCCGCTGAACCCACCATCGCAGTCGTCGAAGACGACGAGGACATCCGCAGCAATGTATGCAGCTATCTGGCGCGCTCGGGCCTGCAGTCCTGGGGGGCCGAGTCGGCGGAGGATTTCTACGTGCGCCTGCTGCGCGCGCGCGCCGATCTCGTGGTCGTGGATATCGGCCTGCCTGGCGAGGATGGACTGAGCCTGCTCACCCGCCTGGCGGCGCAAGGGGTGCCCACCGTGCTGATGACGGCGCGCGCAGACCTGGACAGCCGGATCGAAGGGCTGGAGGCTGGCGCGCTGCAGTATTTCGTCAAGCCCGTCGACATGCAGGAGCTGGTGGCCGGCATCCGTTCGCAGCTGCGCAACAAGCGGCTGCAGGGCGGCGGGGATGCGCTGGCGGCGGTGCCGTGGCAACTGGACACCGTGGGCGGCGCACTGCGGGCCCCCAACCAGCAGGTCGTCTCGCTGACCACGCGGGAGCTGGAGCTGCTGTCCTGCCTGCTGGAGAACCCCGGCGTGGTCGTGAGCAAGCAGGCGCTCGCGCAGGCCGTGGGCGGACGCAATCTCGACGATGACTTTCACCGCATCGAATCGGCACTGACCCGGCTGCGCCGCAAGACGCTGGACGACACTGGCCTGGCCCTGCCGGTCAGGGCGGTCTTTGGAAAAGGGCTCGTGTTCGCACCATGAGCTGACCACCCTGGCGCAAGCCCGCTGACCGGGTGCCCCGAGCCTCGGTCCACCACCACCCCACCCATTTCATGGTTGCGCATGCCGTCCCGGCAGGGCGCAGCCTGGGCCGAACTCGGCCCGCAGGTTTCGACGACAGAGATCTGATTCAAGAGGAGACGGCAAATTGACCACTGAGATTTTCCTGGGCGGGCTGCGCGGCAGCATGTCCCGCTTCCTGCGCCGCCTGGCGCTGCTGTGGCTGGGGGGGCTCGCCCTGCTCGCCGCCGCAGGCTCCGCGCACGCGGCGTTCGTGAATGGCGGCTTCGAGAGCGACCTGGACAGCTGGAACATCCGGCACCTGCGTGTGCCCGGTGCCGGCATTGCGCTGGCCAACTTCCCGCCCGGCTCGGAGAGTGATCTGGGGCTGACGCCCAACACCACCTCCACGCCCGCGCCGACCGATGCCGTGGGCAATGACTCCGACATCAACGTCAGTGGGCAAGTGCGTTTCCCGCTCTATGGGGCCAAGAGCGCGCGCATCAACTACCTGGGCGCCCAGAACCGCGCCGCCGCCATCGACCAGACGGCCGTGATGACGCTGGCCGACGTGGACCCGGCGGACGGCAAGGCGCACGTGCGTTTCGCCATCGCCCCGGTGCTGCAGAACCCCGGACACTCCGGGCACGAGCAGCCCTACTTCTTTGTCGAGGTGTACAACGTCACCAAGAACAAGCAGCTGTTCTACACGTTCAACTTTTCGGGCCAGTCCGGCGTGCCCTGGCAGACCGTGGGGGGCTTCCAGTACACCAACTGGCAGACCATCGATATCGCGCCCGGAGAGGGCGTGCTGGATGTGGGCGATCAGGTCAAGGTCACCGTGATCGCGGCGGGCTGCAGCCAGAGCGGGCACTCGGGCCACATCTACGTGGATTCGGGGGCCGGCCTGACCAACCTGCCGGGCCCCGGCATCAAGGCCGATGCGCCGGAGTACGCGGCTGCCAACGGCAGCGTGGACTACACCTATTCGTACTCGAACCAGGGTGACGTACCCCTCACGAGCACCGTGGTGACCATCGTGTCCCCGCAAGACAACACGCCGGGAACACCCAGGAATCTGCGCATCGATCCGGGCTCCGTGCCCGCCGCGTGCACGACCAGTGTGTCCGGCACCGCGGGCAACGAGATCGATAGCATCTCCTGCCCCCTGGGAACCCTGAACCCGGGCAGCAGCGGCACGCTCCAGCTGTCGTTCGTGGCGCCGGCGCTCACCACCGGCCCCATCAACCACGGCAACTATTCCATCGTGGGCGATGCGATATCGCCGTTGCTCGGGCCGCTGGTCCAGAGCCAGATCACCACGGACCCCCTGGTCGACCTGAGCGTGGCACTGTCCGACGGACAGAACGCCGTGATCTGGGGGCAGGCCCTCACCTACGCCATGACGGTGACCAACCTCGGCCCGACCGCGGTGCCGGCTGGCGCCATGGTCCAGGAACTGGCCCCGGCATCGCTGACCGGCATCGCATGGACCTGCGCGGCATCGGGCGGGGCCGTGTGCCCGCTGGCCTCGGGCACGGGGCCCGTGAGCCAGACCCTGCCGGACCCGGTGCCGGTCGGTGGAACGCTCACCTACACCATCGCGGCCCAGGCCGACCCGTCCGCCAGCGGCGCAGGCACGATCCGGCACACGGCCACGGTGACGGCACCGGCTGGCGTGCGGGACCGTGAAAGCTCCAACAACACGGCCACCGACTCCGATCCCGTGGGGGCGGGGCTGTTCAACCTGCAGGTTCACACGATCGGCACGGGCACGGTCACTTCGGTGCCCTTGGGCATCTCCTGCGGAGCCAGCTGCGCCTCCGACCAGCCTGGCGGCGCCGAGGTCATCCTCTACGCCACGGCGCCGGCCGGCTCCATCTTCACGGGCTGGAGCGGCGGCGGCTGCTCGGGCGCGGCCACCAGCTGCACCGTGTCCATGGATGCTTCCAAGACCGTGACCGCGAGCTTCACCATCCCCCTGGATGTGACGCCCGTGGTGGGCGCCAACGGCTCCGTGACCCCTGCCGTGACGCAGCCTGTCGCACCGGGCGGCACCACCTCGTTCATGGTCATGCCGAATGCGGGCTACGCACCGGTCATCACCGACAACTGCGCCGCCGGCGGCGCACAGACTGGCGGCGCGCTGGTGGGCAGCACCTACACGACCAACGCGATTGCCCAAAACTGCGTGGTCAACTTCAGCTTCGTGAACTCCGGCGTGGCCACGGTCACGCCGTCGGTGGGCACCGGCGGCGCCATCACGCCGAATGCGCCGAAGACGGTGCTGAACGGGGGCTCCGTGTCCTACGTGGTGACGCCGACCACCGGCTACACCAGCGCCCCGCCCACGGGCTCCTGCCCCGCAGGCACCTGGTCCGGCACCACCTACACCATTGCCCCGGTGCCTGCCGACTGCACGGTGAACTTCGGTTTCCTGGCGCCCGTGGCGGTGACGGCTTCCGTGGCATCCGGAAGCGGCAGCGTCACGCCTGCGTCGCAATCGGTGGCAGTGGGGGGCACGGCCGTCGTCACGCTCACGCCAGGCGCCGGCCAGCGCGCCACCCTGGCGGCAGGCAGCACCTGCACGGGCGGCAGCTTCAATGCCGACAGCACGGTGTTCACCGTCCCGGGCGTGGCGGCAGCCTGTTCCGTGTCGTTCGCCTTCGTTCCGAACCCGGTGGTGACGGCCTCCGTGCTTTCTGGCAGCGGTACCGTCAGTCCCGGTGCGCAGTCCGTGCCACCCGGCGCCAGCGCGGTGGTCACGCTGTCTCCCGCCGCGGGTTTGCATGCGACGCTGCATGGCTCCAGCACCTGCACGGGCGGCAGCTTCAATGCCGACAGCACGGTGTACACCGTCCCCGGCGTGGCGGCCAACTGCTCCGCGGTATTTGCCTTCGTGCCGAACCCGGTGGTGGCGGCCTCCGTCCTTTCCGGCGGCGGAACCGTCAGCCCTGCGACGCAGTCCGTCATGCCGGGGACGAACGCGGTGATCGTGCTGTCGCCTGCCAAGGGCATGCGCGCTGCATGGGATGCCTCCAGCACCTGCGGTGGCGGCAGCTTCAACGCGAACTTCACCGCCTACACCATCCCGTCCGTGGCGGCGGACTGCACGGCCGTGTTCCGGTTCGCACCCGCCCCGGTGGACGCCAATGCCATTCCCACGCTGTCGGAGTGGGGCATGGTCCTCCTGTCGGCCCTGCTCGCCGCCATGGTGTGGATGCACCGCCGCCGGCTGGGCCGCTGATGCGCTGACAGATAGACAGATACGGCAACCCGGATGCGCCAGGCCCCCCGCGGAGCCTGGCGCTCCACCGTTACCCCCTGAATCCATGAAACCTCTCGTTGTAGCCGCCTCTTTGTCCCTCTCGCTGGGCCTGCCGCTGGCCCAGGCCGACACCCTGCCGGCGCGCAAGCCGGGCCTGTGGGAGGTCTCCATCACCGCTGCCGGCCAGTCGGTGATGCGCCAGCAGAAGGTGCTGCAGTGCACGACGCCCCAGGTGGACGCGGTGACCCTGCTTGCCGTGGTTCCGGGGCAGGAGCATTGCCATGAAACACGCGTGAAGAAGGGAGAGAACGGCACCCGGTTCGACGTCCAGACGGTGTGTTTCGTGCACGACAACCGGGTCACCGCGCGCATCCAGCTGTCGGGCGACTTCCAGGAGTCCTACCAAGGGCAGTTCGAGGTGTCCTATTCTCAGCCCGTTCCCCACGGCAACGCCGGCGTGACGCAGTTCAGCGGGCGCCGCCTGGGAGACTGCAGGCCGGGCATGAAGCCCTCGGACATGGTGTTGCCCAACGGCGTGACCGTCAACATCGTCGACAGCCTCAAGCAGCGCGAAGGCCATGGGGGGCACTCGCACTGACGCCCGTGCGTGCTTTCCCTCCCAGGACAAGAAAAAAACCCCACGGGCGCTTGCCGCCCGTGGGGTTTTTTCATGCATGCCGCTGCCGGCGCCTTGCTTACTGGCTGATTTCCAGCATCACCACATGCCCTTGCGCCGCCGGCCAGGTCTGGCCCGTTACCCGTTCGCCGTTGAATTCGGCCGCGATGCTGCGCACGCCGCCAGCGGGCTTGACCTTGGCGGATGCCACGCCCGCTCCGGGGGGCACGCCAGCGGGCGGGGCGCCGTCCAGCAGCATCCTGTCGCGCGCCGGGTCCAGGTAGCCGCGGGGGCGGGCCAGGGTGATGATGCTGTCCGCGCCCTTGTCCGCGTCGGCCATGCGTTCAGGGCGCAGGTGGATCAGGTCGCTGCCGCGCGGGAAGCCGCTGCGGTAGATGTGGGTGGTGGCGTAGCCGGGCGCGGTGATCACGAACTCGATGGGCGAGCCGGTGGGGACGGCGAGCGGGCCCCACTGGCCATCCGCGCCCACTGCCTTGCGCAGCAAGGCGCTGCCGGTGCGGGCGCCGGTGGCGGGGTCGGTCGTGTACACCTCCAGCTGCGCCCCCGGCAGGGGCAGGTTGTTGCTGAAATTGCCGGTCCTGGGGTCGGTGGAATCCACGCCCAGGCCGGTGACCTTGCCATTCAGCACCACGGCCTTCTCGGCGGCGATCTCGGTGCGTGCCGGGGCCTTGCCGGTGATGAAGCGGTAGGTGGCCTCGAACGCGGCGGGTGAATAGGATGTCTCGCGGTGGTCGATGCGCGGGATGACCACGTTGGTGGCGCCCTTGAGCTCGGGGCCCGCGGCCGTGACGTTGGTGGCCGTGCCCTTGGCGCCGATCCACACGCCGTCGGGCTGGGCGAACTTGTCGTTGTTGTCCGAGCGGATGGTCAGCCATTTCACCGGGCCGCTCACCTCGTCCCCTGCGGCGTTCTTGGCGGCATTCAGGGCCTTGAGGAACGGGCCGGTGCCCGAGAACTCGTTGCCTTCCCGAAAGCCTGGAACCGCCCACACGCCGTGGTTGGGCGTACCGCCGAGGATGGCGTGGCTCACGGTCTGGTCGCCGCCGCCGTTGTAGACGTAGTTGCGGATGGCATTGCCGCCGCGCGAGTTGCCCACCAGCACGACCTGCCGGGCGCCGGTGGCCTGGAGCACCTTGTCCACCTCGGCCTTCAGGTAGGCCATGTGCTCCGCCGCCGAGGTGCGGCCGGGCTGGGGCTTGCCGTCCTCGTCGCGCGAGAGCGGGTAGGGCACGTCGATGGCGTGCAGGCGTTCGCGCGGCCAGCCGTTCGACTCGAACCGCCACACGGTGGTTTGCCACAGCGCGGCGGTGTCGCCGTTGCCATGCACGAAGACGATGGGCGGCGCCTCCGCCAGGCTGGGGCTGCGGGTGGCGCAGCCCGCCAGGGCCAGGCTGGCGGCGGCAGCGGCGGCCACCAGAAGGGAGCGGCGTGGCAGCAAGTGCGTGTTGTTCATGGGGGGGCTCCAGAAAGAAAAAATGCCCGTGGACCGGTGGGCCCACGAGCATTGCACGGTTGCGTGACAGTCCTCTTCAGGCAAACACGCCTGCGGTGTCCTGCATGCGGCTCGACACCTCGCCCAGGTGGTGCAGCGTGTCGCCAAAGGTCATTTCCAGCTGCGTGAGTTTCTTGAAGTAGTGGCTGCCGATGTATTCGTCGGTCACGCCGATGCCGCCGTGCAGCTGCACCGATTGCTGGCCCACGAAGCGCATCGATTGGCCCAGCTGCACCTTGGCGCGCGCCATGGCGGCGCGGCGTTCGGCGGCGGGGGCGCCCAGCTTGAGGCTGGCGTAGTAGCTCATCGAACGGGCCAGCTCCAGCTGCATCTTCATGTCGGCCACGCGGTGGCGCAGCGCCTGGAAGCTGGCGATGAACACACCGAACTGCTTGCGCTGGTTCATGTATTCGACGGTCAGCGACACCGTCTTGTCCATCACGCCCACGGCCTCGGCGCAGGTGGCGGCGATGCCGGTGTCCACGGCCAGCTCCAGCGCGGCCAGGCCGTCGGTGGTGAGGAGCGTGGCGGGGGCGTTGGCCAGCTGCACTTCCGCCGCGCGGCTGCCGTCCTGCGTGACGTAGCCCCGCGTGGTCACGCCAGCGGCCGAACGTTCCACGAGGAAGAGGGCGATCTTGCCGTCCAGCTGCGCCGGCACGATGAAGGCATCGGCCTGGTCGCCGGCGGCTACTATGCTTTTTGTAGCTGTTACCACATGTCCTGATTGCGCTTGAGTGGCTTTTGCTTCACAAACGTCCAGGCGGTAGCGCGCCTTGCGCTCCTGGTAGGCCAGTACCACCAGCGCCTCGCCGCTGGCCACGCGGGGCAGCCAGGCGGCTTGCACGGCGGCAGTGCCGTATTGCGACAGCACGCTGCTGGCGATGAAGGCCTGCGCGATGGGCTCGAGCACCATGCCGCGGCCCAGTTCCTCGGCCACCACCATGGCGTCGATGGCGCCCTGGCCCATGCCGTCGTGGGCTTCGGGCACGGTGAGTGCGGTCAGGCCCAGCTCGGCCAGTTCGCCCCAGGCGGCGCGGTCAAAACCGCCAGCGGCCACGGCGGCGCGGCGGCGCTCGAAGGTGTAGCCCTTGTCCACCCACTTGCGCACGGCATCGCGCAGTTGTTCCTGGTCGTCAGAAAAATCGAAATCCATGTTCTTGTCTCCTGGAACTTGGGTTCAGCCGAGGACGGTCTGAGCCACGATGTTGCGTTGGACTTCATTGCTGCCGCCGTAGATGGTGGTCTTGCGCAGGTTGAAGTAGGTGGACGCCAGGGGCGCGTTGGCGCTGACGCCGCCAGGGAAGTCGCCTTGCCAGCCCGCTTCCATCGCTTCTTCGATGAAGGGCAGGCTGAACGGGCCGGCGGCCAGCATCATCAGTTCGGCGTAGCGCTGCTGGATCTCGCTGCCCTTGATCTTGAGCAGGCCGGCGATGTCGAGCGAGTTCTTGCCCGATTTTTCCGCCGAGAGCACGCGCAGCACCAGCATTTCGAGGGCCACGACGTCCACTTCCAGCAAGGCGATCTGGTCGCGGAAGCGCTGGTCGTCCCACATGCCCTCGGTCTTGGCGATGCGCTTCAGGCGCTCCAGCTCGCGCTTGCTGCGGTTCACGTCGGCGATGTTGGTGCGCTCGTGGGAGAGCAGGTGCTTGGCGTAGGTCCAGCCCTTGTTCTCTTCGCCGATCAGGTTCTCGGCGGGCACTTCGACGTTGTCGAAGAACACCTCGTTGACCTCGCACTCGCCGTCGAGCAGCTTGATGGGGCGCACGGTCACGCCCTTGGACTTCATGTCCAGCAGCAGGAAGGAGATGCCCGTCTGGGGCTTGCCCTCGGTGCTGGTGCGCACCAGGTTGAACATCCAGTCGCCGTGCTGGCCGAGCGTGGTCCAGGTCTTCTGGCCGTTGACGATGTACTTGTCGCCCACGCGCTCGGCGCGGGTCTTGACCGAGGCCAGGTCCGAGCCCGAGCCCGGTTCGCTGTAGCCCTGGCTCCACCAGACTTCGCCGCTGGCGATGCCGGGCAAGAAGCGCTTTTGCTGTTCGGCATTGCCGAAGGCCATGATCACCGGGGCCACCATCACGGGGCCGAAGGGGATGATGCGCGGCGCGCCGGCGAGCGCGCACTCTTCTTCGAACAGGTGCTTTTGCACGGCGGTCCAGCCAGGGCCGCCGAATTCCTTGGGCCAGCCGAAGCCGAGCCAGCCCTTCTTGCCCAGAATCTTGGCCCAGCCCTGCATGTCTGCACGGGTCAGGCGCAAGGCGTTGTGGACCTTGTGGGAAATTTCCTGGGGTAGGTTGGCGTGGACCCATGCGCGAACTTCTTCGCGGAAGGCCTGTTCTTCGGGGGTGAATGCGAGATCCATGCGGCTTGTCTCCTGAGAAGTCCTGTTTGTAGCACGGTCGTTCGTTTTATTCCTGTCCGGGTGGCGACATTCCATCCGGCGCGGGGGCGATGCCCAGCTCGGCGCACAGCCGTTCCACGGTGGCGCGCAGGCCCGCCACCTGGGCTTCCAGCGCCTCCACCCGCGCCTGCAGTGCGGCCGGCGTGCCGCCACCGCCGCTGCCCGGGGCGGGAACGGCGGCGCTGTGGGTATCGACCGGCCCGCACAGCAGGTGTGCCCACCGCTGCTCGCGCGCGCCGGGCGCGCGGGGCAGCAGCAGCACCAGCGGGCCGCCTTTTTCGGCGCTGCGCTCCTGCAGCTCGTCCAGGAAGGCCTCCACCGAGGAGATGTCGGCGAACCGGTACCAGCGCTCGGCGTTGATGCGCAACTCGCCCGCCGTCTGCGGCCCGCGCAGCATCAACAGGCCCAGCAGCACGGCCGACTGCTCGGGCACGCCCACGCCGCGCTGGAAGTTGTGCTCCCAGCGCGTGGTGCGGTTGCCGGTGGTCTCGAAGGCCAGCGTGAGGAGCTTGAGCGAGTCCAAGGCCTCCTGGGCGTCGGCGTCGCTCAGGTGCATCACCGGGTCGCGGCTGGTCTTCTGGTTGCAGCCCGTGAGCAGGCCGTTGAGCGACATGGGGTAGCTGTCGGGCACGGTGCGGGCTTTTTCCATCAGCGTGGCCAGCACGCGGGCCTCGTTCGGGGTCAGGGGGCGGGTTGCGGGGTCGAATGGCATGGCAGGGATAATCCGGGGTTGAGCGTCGCAGTGCAATTTATGAAGAACATCGTGATTTTGATCTCCGGCAGCGGCTCCAACATGGCCGCCATCGTGCGGACCGCGCAGCAGGAGAACTGGGAGCAGCGCCATGGCGCCCGTGTGGCCGCCGTGGTCAGCAACAAGCCGGAGGCCGCCGGCCTGGCCTTCGCGCGCGAGCAGGGCATCGCCGCCGAGGCGCTGGACCACAGGGCGTTCGCGAGCCGCGAGGCATTTGACACCGCACTGGCCGCCACCATCGACCGCCACGCCCCGGCGCTGGTGGTGCTGGCCGGGTTCATGCGCATCCTCACGCCCGGCTTCGTGGCGCACTATGCGGGGCGGCTGATCAACATCCACCCCTCTTTGCTGCCGGCTTTCACGGGGCTGCACACGCACCAGCGCGCCATCGACGCGGGCTGCAGGTTTGCGGGGGTGACGGTGCACCAGGTGACGGCGGAGCTGGACGTCGGGCCCATCCTGGACCAGGCGGTGGTGCCAGTCCTGCCGGGCGACACGGCAGACACCCTGGCCGCCCGCGTGCTCACGCAGGAACACGTGATCTACCCCCGCGCCGTGCGGGCGCTGGTGCGGGCCCTGTAGCGCACCCGCCATTGCGCGGGGATGCGCCATGGTGAGCGGGCTAGAGGGTGCTGACCACCTCGGCCGAGTGGCCCTGCAGCACCTCCTTGACCCTGGCCGTCTGCTCCGCGCTGGTGGGGTGGGCGACCACAGCCCAGTGGTTGTGGCGCAACGCCGAGCGCACCTTGGTGATGAGCAGGACGTGGTCGGGCCGCATCGACAGGAGCCCCCCGCCCAGCATGCCGAACGTGGTGCCAAAACCCACCAGGGCGATGAAGGCCAGCAGGGGGCTGCTCACCATCATGGGGTGGCCTGCGTTGTAGAACCAGGCAAAGAGCGCCAGGCCTGCCACGGCCCCGGCGGCGCCCACCACGATGTGGGTCTGGAAGAAGGTGCGGGCAATGCCGCGCGGTTCGGGCTCGAGCGAGCGCGCGAACAGGTCGCGGCGCGATGCGCGCGCATCCTGCGGGCCCAGCAGCCGGACCTGTCCGGCCTGCAGGCCGCCGATGCGCAGCATCTGCGCCATGGAGGTCTCGGCCTGGCTTTGCTGGGCAAACAGGCCGGCGACCTTGGTGAGTGAGCGTTCTCCGAACAGCCCTTGGAGTAGATAGCCCATGGGAACCTCCTGGGATCAAGCCGGGCCCTCCGTGCCCGGCGATGTGGGTGGGAGGAATGCTGCAGGGAGCTGGCAGCCTCCCACCGGGTGCCAGGGCATGCGGGCCCAGAGCTCACGGTAGGCCGCATCTGGCCGGGGCGCTGTAGGACGCGGCGGGCCGTCGGGGTAGGTGCCCTGCGTTCGGGGGCATGTCGCCCTGCGCGGCCAGAAACCCGTGGCGCCAGCGCAACGCGTTCCAGCTGGCCGATACCGCCTTCGCGCGTGCCGTGCCGTGGCGTGGCCGGACCGGGTTCAGCGGGGACCGGCTTCGTCGCCGCATTTCTCGAACCGGGGCCGCGCCACGCCATCGATGAGCACCTGCTCCTCGAACATGGCGGCGGGGCGTACCCACAGCCCCCGCTGGCCATAGAGCGCGCGGTACAGCGTCATGGGCTCCAGGGTCTCGCTGTGGCGCACGGTGTCGATCACCTCGTAGAGCATGCCCTTGTAGTGGCGGTACAGGCCCGGCGGGGTGCGGATGAGCGTGGGGAGGTCGTTGTCGTTCATGGTTAGGATGGCGGCTGAAAATCAACCAAGAGTGGGGGACGCCAGTGGATCAGGCAGATTTTGTGCACATGGTGCGCATGAGCGAGCATGCCAGTGCCGACAACAGCCGAGCGTACCGCCGCAGCGTGGCCGCGTTCGCGGCGCTGGGCTATGCGTGGGTGCTCGGCTGCCTGGCCCTGGCCGTGGGCATCCTGGCGTGGGTGGTGCCGCAGCTCCTGCACGGTCGCTTTCGTTTTGCCATGGTGTGGCTGCTGCTGGGGGCTGGCGGCCTGCTGTGGGTGAGCCTGCGGGCCCTGTGGGTGCGCTTTGACGCACCCGCCGGCGTGGAGATCACGGTGCTGGAAGCGCCCGAACTGTTCGAGGCGCTCGACCGCATCCGCCGCAAGATCAAGGGCCCGCCCATCCACAAGGTCACGCTGAACGACGAGTTCAACGCGAGCATCCAGCAGCTGCCCCGCTTTGGCCTGCTGGGGGGCGCGGTCAACCATCTGAGCATCGGGCTGCCCCTGCTCATGGCACTGGATCGGCCGCGTTTCCTGGCCGTGCTGGCGCATGAATACGGGCATCTGCGCGGCGACCATGGCCGGTTTGCGGCATGGATCTACCGCACGCGGCTGTCCTGGATGCGCCTGAACCACAGCCTGGCGGACGACGAAGGCCCGGTGGCCGCCGCCACGCAGGCCTTCATGCGGTGGTACTTTCCGCGCTTTTCCGCCAAGACCTTCGCGCTGGCGCGCCAGGACGAGTACGAGGCCGATCGCATCGCGGGCAAGCTGCTGGGCCGCGAGGTGGCGGCCGCCGCGCTGGCTGAAATCGAGATCCGTGGCGCGTGGCTGCAGGCGGAATTCTGGGGAAACCACTGGTGCGAGGCCGCGGGCAACCCGCTTCCCGTGGGCCCCTATCGCGCCATGCGCCGCTGCCTGGCGAAAGCCCCCGACCCGGCGTTCGCCAACGACGCGCTGCGCCAGGCGCTCAAGCGCCTGAGCAGCGTGGACGACACCCACCCTGGCCTGCGCGACCGCATCGAGGCGCTGGACGCAACGCCCACGCTGCCGGACTGGTCGCGCGGCAACGCGCTGGCCCTGCTGGGCACGGAGGCCAGGCGCTGGGTGGCCCACTTCGACAAGCAGTGGTGCCGCGACAACGCCACGGAGTGGAAGCAGCACCATGCGTGGCTGGGGCGCGTGCGCGCACGTGCCGAGGCCCTGGGTGCATCGACCGCCCAGAGCAGCGCCGCCGACCTGGTGGAGCTGGCGCGCCTCCAGCGCCATCTGGACCCCCGTGCCGATGTGCGTGCCCTCTACGAGCTGGCGCTGGAACGCAGTCCCGAATACCCCGCCGCCCTGCGCGGGCTGGTGCCTTGCCTGCCCGACGATGACCGCGAGGGCAAGCTCCAGCTGCTGCACCGGGTGTGGGAGGCGGGCAGCAGCGACCGCTACTGGGCGGCACGCACCGCCCTGGCCGAGCTGGAGACACCCCGCCTGGGTCTGGACCACGATGCCGCCGCCTTCAAGCAGTGGCGCAAACGGCTGGAGCGCGCCCAGGAGTCGGAGGAGCGGGCCTGGGAAGAGCTGTCGGGCACCTCGTTCTTTAGCCAGATCGTGCGGCACGACCTGAGCTCCTTCGAGCTGGCCGAGCTGCAATCGGAGCTGGCCCGTTGTGCGCCCCTCGCCCGTTGCTGGCTGGTGCGCAAGAACCTGCGCGAGCATCCGCAGCGTCGTGCGTACCTGGTGTTCCTGGAGCTGCCAGGCATGGACGACGAAAGCCGCTACCACCTGTGCCGCGCCCTGGAGCGCAATCTGAGCCTTCCGGGCCCCGCGCTGGCGCTGTGGTCGGGCGAATCTCCTTCGCTCAAGGAAATCGAGCGCCATGCGTTCGATCCGATCTATGCCCGTTGATGGCCAACTTTTTGCTCGTCCCTTTCTCGTCTGCACGGTGAGTTGCACACGGCGTACCCCTCCGGGGGGTGACGGTAAGCAGCTCAGGGGGTGGACAATACGGGGATGCATCCCAAAGTTCTTCTCGACGCCTGCGCCGAACTGGTCAGGCTCACCCTCACGTTTGAACACCCCGCCGACGCGGTGGTGTCACGGTTCTTCCGCGACAACCGGGGCCTGGGGCCCCGCGAGCGGGCCACGCTGGCCGAAACGGTCTACACCGTGCTGCGCAAGAAGCTGCTGTTCGACCACATGGCGCCCTCCGGCTCGGGCCCCAAGGAACGCCGCCTGGCCATCCTGGGCTTCTACGGCCCGCGCGATTTCCTCAAGAGCGCACTGACCGACCAGGAGAAGAACTGGCTCGACCAGTGCGACGCCGTCACGGTCGATGACCTGATGGAGCGCCACCGCCACAACCTGCCCGAATGGCTCGTCAAGCCCTTGAAGGACCAGCTGGGCGAAGGCTTCTGGCCGCTGGTGGAAAGCCTGGCCCAGAGCGCGCCGCTGGATTTGCGCGTCAACGCGCTCAAGGACAAGCGCGCCGATGTGCAAAAGGAGCTCGCCAAGGCCGGCATCAAGGCCAGCCCCACGCCGTATTCGCCCTGGGGCCTGCGCATTGACGACAAGCCTGCGCTGACCAAGCTCGATGCGTTCACGCGCGGCGCCATTGAGGTGCAGGACGAAGGCTCGCAGCTGCTGGCCCTGCTGCTTGACGCCAAGCGCGGCGAGATGGTGGTGGATTTCTGTGCCGGGGCGGGCGGCAAGACGCTGGCCATCGGCGCGGGCATGCGCAGCACGGGGCGACTCTATGCGTTCGACGTGTCGGCGCACCGCCTGGATGCGCTGAAGCCGCGCCTGGCCCGCAGCGGCCTGTCGAACGTGCACCCCGCCGCCATCGCCCATGAGCGCGATGACCGGGTCAAGCGGCTGGCGGGCAAGATCGACCGCGTGCTGGTGGACGCCCCCTGTTCGGGCCTGGGTACCTTGCGCCGCAATCCCGACCTCAAATGGCGCCAGTCGCCCAAGGCCGTCGAGGAGCTGGTGGCCAAGCAGACCGCCATCCTGGACAGCGCAG
The DNA here is from genome assembly GCF_058809075.1 of Acidovorax sp. GW821-FHT11A03. Taxonomy (NCBI): domain Bacteria; kingdom Pseudomonadati; phylum Pseudomonadota; class Betaproteobacteria; order Burkholderiales; family Comamonadaceae; genus Acidovorax; species Acidovorax sp. GW821-FHT11A03. The sequence continues at coordinate 45,835 of NZ_JBXASG010000012.1, read as the reverse complement.
CGCGCCTGCTCAAGCCCGGCGGCCGCCTCGTGTATGCCACCTGCAGCATCCTGCCGCAGGAAAACGAGGCCATCGCGGACGCGTTCAGCGCCACGCACCCTGATTTCGAACTGCTAGACGCCGGCGAACTGCTGGAGCAGCTCAAGGTCGAGGGCGCCAAGGGCCTGTGCAGCGGCGGCGAAACAGGCAGTGGTTTTCTGCGCCTGTGGCCCCACCGGCACCAGACGGACGGCTTTTTCGCCGCCATCTGGTCCAAAAAGAGCTGAGTTACCGCTCTAAAGTTTCTAAATACGCGTAAATACTGTGGATACCCCTGAACTCTGCACGGGGTACTCCCTCTAAAATCAGGTACCCGCTCCGCTGGCGAGCGGGTTCTCTGTAGTAAGGCTTCCCGAATATGCTGTTACCCGATTGGGCTGTGCTGAACGCCGCCATTGACTGGCTCGGCCATGGTTTGTGGAACCTGGCCTGGTGGCAGATCATCCTGTACACCCTGGCGACGACCCACATCACCATCGCGGCGGTCACGATTTTCCTGCACCGCGCCCAGGCGCACCGCGCATTGGATTTGCATGCCGTCCCCTCGCACTTCTTCCGTTTCTGGCTGTGGATCGGCACGGGCATGGTCACCAAGGAATGGGTGGCGATCCACCGCAAGCACCACGCCAAGTGCGAAACGGTGGACGACCCGCACAGTCCCCAGACACGGGGCCTCGATACCGTGATGTGGCGTGGTGCCGAGCTGTACCGCGCCGAGTCGAAGAACATGGAGACCATGAAGAAGTTCGGCCACGGCACGCCGGATGACTGGATGGAGCGCAACGTCTATACCCGCTACGGCTGGCAGGGCGTGGGCCTCATGCTGATCCTGAACCTCGCCCTGTTCGGTGCCCTGGGCGCTGCCGTGTGGGCGGTTCAGATGCTCTGGATTCCCTTCTGGGCGGCGGGCGTGGTCAATGGCGTGGGCCACTACTGGGGCTACCGCAACTTTGAGGCGCAGGATGCCAGCACCAACCTGTCGCCCTGGGGGATCATCATTGGCGGCGAGGAACTGCACAATAACCACCATACCTACCCCACCTCGGCCAAGTTCTCGGTCAAGCCCTATGAGTTCGATATCGGCTGGGTCTACATCAGTTTGATGAAGAAGATCGGCTGGGCCACCGTCAAGAAGGTTCCACCCAAGCTGCAGCTGGGCGATGTGAAGCCCGTCGCGGACGAAAAGACGCTGGAAGCCCTCATCGCCAACCGCTACGAGGTGATGGCCGGTTATGCGCGCGGTGTGCGCCAGGCCTGCAAGGAGGAGATTGCCGCATTGCAGGCGCGCCAGGCCGATGCGTCGGTGCTCAAGGCCGCCAAGCGCTGGCTTCACCGCGATGCGGAGAAGGTGCCTGCCGTGGCCCTGCCGCAACTGGCCCAGGCGCGTGCCGCGCACCCGGCCCTCGACAAGATGGTGACCATGCGGGAAGAATTGCGCCAGCTGTGGCTCAATACCTCGCACTCCCGCGAGCAGTTGACGGCCGATCTGCAGGCATGGTGCCGCCGCGCCGAGGAAAGCGGCATTGCGGCGCTGCGCGAGTTCTCGCTGCGGTTGCGTGCGGCCCAGGCCTAGAGACAGCCGGCCGCCTGCCGCGGCGCCCGGATGCGAAGGAAAAAGGCCTTGCCGTCCGGCAAGGCCTTTGTCTTTTCTGCCGCCTTGCCGCTTCACCGTGCGGCGTGCAAGGCGCCGCCAAGTGTCCCCTCCTTGCGGGCCTTCCCGCCCGCCGAGAAAGCCCTGCGCAGGCGTCTCCAGGCTTTCTGGCCCAGTCCGGGCACGGGTGTGCCTTCCACGATCCTGACTTCCGCCGGGCCCTGCGTGGCGCTGCCAAGCTGCACCCAGGTGGCCTGGCGGTGCTCCACCACCCACGGCAGGTGGTCGCCCGCCTTCAACCGCGCCAATGGTGGCGAGTGCAGCGCGTGCCCGAGAGAGCGGGGCGCAAGGCGGATGGCCACGTCCCCCCGGGTCGCGTGCACCCGGCTGCCGGGTGCGAGGCAGGCCCAAAGGCTCTGGCCGGGCGCGATATGCAGGGTGAGGAAAGGGGTGGGGATGGCGGTGGGCTGGGGGCGCGGTTTCATGGTGCGGGTCCTCCGGGGACAAAAGGCTGTAGCGAGGGCTTGAGCGTAGGAAATGCCGCCCCGCCGCAACAGGTACACGCTCCCCCGTGAGGAGGTAGAACAGCAGCGATAGCGGGCATGCTGTTATGGTTGCTTCTGCCCTTTCCTGTATCTGTACCCGTGGATGGCGTTCAGGCACCATCCACAGACCGGCTGCGGCGCCCATCCCATGGCGCAGCGGCATCCTTCGTTCTCCAGCCATGCCACGCTCCTCCGACACCCGGGAACCTCCCCTCTACCGCCAACTGGCGGCCTTGTACGAGCAGGCGATCGCCGCGGGCAGCCTCAAGTCCGGCATGCGCATGCCGTCCATGCGCGAACTGTGCCAGCGCCATCAGGTGAGCCTGACCACGGCGCTGCAGGTGCTGCGCCACCTCGAATCCCAGGGGTGCGTGGAGGCGCGCGAGCGCGTGGGCTACTTCGTGCGCGAGCTGGGCGGCGTGGCGCTCCCGGAGGCGCGCGAACCCGAGGTGCATGAACCGCTGGCCAGCGACCCCCAAGCCTTTGCGGGTATCAATGAGCGCATTTCGGTCTTTCTGGACAAGGCCCGCCGTGCAGGCCCCCTGCCGCTGGACCTGGGCAGCGCGATGCCGGCGCCCAGCCTGTTCGATGCGAAGGCGCTCAACCGGCTTGCCCATGGCCTGCTGCGGGAGCAGCCGGACATCCTGGTGTATGGCCCTTCGGCACCCACGACGCATCCCGAGTTCCAGCAGGCCATGGCGCGGCATGCGCTCACCTTTGGGGTCTGTGTGGCCCCTGCAGACATTGGCGCCACCCATGGAAACTCCGAGGCGGTCAACCTGGCCCTGGATGCGGTGGCCGAGCCGGGCGATGTGATTGCCGTCGAATCGCCCACCTTCTTCGGCATCCTCCAGGCCATCGAGGTGCGTGGGCTGCGCGCGCTGGAGATCCCCTGCAGCCCCCACACCGGCATATCGCTGGAGGCGCTGGAACTGGCCGCGCGCAACGAGCCGCGGCTCAAGGGCGTGGTGGTGGTTCCTCATCTGCAGATGCCGCAGGGCAGCGTGATGCCCGACGCGCACAAGGAGCGCCTGGTGGCGCTGTGCGTGGAGCATGGCCTGGCCCTCATCGAGGACGATATCTACCGCGAATTCGTGGAGTCGCCGCATGTGCTGCGCCCCGCCAAGGCCTGGGACCGGCCGGGCGATGCGGGGCAGGTGATCTATTGCGCCTCGCTCAGCAAGAGCTTCGCCCCCGGCCTGCGCCAGGGATGGATGAGCGCGGGGCGCTGGCAGGCCCGGGTGCAGATGCTCAAGTTCGCCCGCACGCGCAACATGCAGACGTGGTCGCAGCTGCTGGCCGCGCGCAGCGTGGATTCCCCGGCCTATGAACGCCACATGCGCCGCATGCGTGTGCAGCTGCGCCTGCAGCGGGAGCAGTCCGCGCGGGCCGTGGCCCGCTACTTTCCGGCCGGCACGCGGCTGAGCCTGCCTCCGGGAGGGTTGAGCCTGTGGCTGGAGCTGCCGGCCGGCATTTCGTCCACGCTGCTGTACGACCAGGCGCTGCAAAGCGGCATCCGCATCGCCCCCGGGCCCATGTTCACCAACACGGGGCGCTATGAACATTTCCTGCGCCTGAGCTGCGGCATGCCCTTCACCGCGCAGGTGGAGGAGGGCTACCGCACGCTGGGTGCCTTGATGGCGGACCAGCTGGCCGTGCGGGCACCCGCCTCGCGCAAGGTTGCCTAGGGGGCCGCCAGCGCTGCCCTGCGCACGGCTCTGGGCAGGTGCAGGCGGAGACAGGCATAAAAAAACCGCCCGGGGTCCGGGCGGTTCTTTGGGGAGAAAACGAGGCTGAACGATTACTTCAGCTTCATTTCCTTGTATTCCACATGCTTGCGAGCTTTTGGATCAAATTTCATGATCAGCATTTTCTCGGGCATGGTCTTCTTGTTCTTGGTCGTGGTGTAGAAGTGGCCGGTACCCGCAGTGGATTCCAGCTTGATCTTGTCGCGTCCGCCTTTGCTTGCCATGGTGCTTCTCCTTAAGCCTGACCACGTGCGCGCAGGTCTGCGAGCACCGAGTCGATACCGTTCTTGTCGATCAAACGCAGGGCAGCGCTCGAAACACGCAGGCGAACCCAGCGGTTTTCGGTCTCGACCCAGAAACGGCGGTATTGCAGGTTCGGCAGGAACCGGCGCTTGGTTTTGTTGTTGGCGTGGGAAACATTGTTTCCGACCATGGGCTTCTTGCCCGTTACGTCGCAGACGCGTGCCATGAGGACACTCCGATACTTTTAACGGCCGTTCGCTGGGCCCTGGGGTTGTTTCCCCAGGTTGGCTTGCGGCCTCACCTCGCCAGAATAAAGGGTGGCGGTAACCCGATTTGCCTGTTTCGAAAGGACCGCAAAAGCGGGCCGAATTCAGCAAAGCCGCAGATTATAGCCTGATGCCCAGTTTTTGATCAACTCTCCTGTTCCAGGAAGCGCTGGGCGTCCAGCGCGGCCATGCAGCCCGTGCCGGCGCTGGTGATGGCCTGGCGGTACACATGGTCCTGCACGTCGCCCGCGGCGAAGACGCCCGGCACGCTGGTCTGGGTGGCAAAACCCTTGAGCCCACCCTGGGTGATGATGTAGCCGTTTTCCATCTCCAGCTGGCCCTGGAAGATCTCGGTGTTGGGCGCATGCCCGATGGCGATGAAGCAGCCTTGCAGCTGGATGTCTTGCGTGCTGCCGTCCTTGGTGCTCTTGATGCGGATGCCGGTCACGCCGGTGTTGTCACCCAGCACTTCGTCGAGCGTGTGGAACAGCTTGAGCTCGATCTTGCCCGCCGCGACCTTCTCGTTGAGCTTGTCCACCAGGATGGGCTCGGCCTTGAACTTGTCCCGGCGGTGCACCAGGGTGACCTTGCGGGCGATGTTCGACAGGTACAGCGCTTCTTCCACCGCCGTATTGCCACCGCCGATCACGCAGACGTCCTGCTCGCGGTAGAAGAAACCGTCGCAGGTCGCGCAGCCGGACACGCCCTTGCCCATGAAGGCCTCTTCCGAAGGCAGGCCCAGGTACTTGGCGGAGGCGCCCGTGGCCAGGATCAGCGCGTCGCAGGTGTAGGTGCCGCTGTCGCCGGTGAGCGTGAAGGGGCGCTGGCTGAAATCGACCTTGTTGATATGGTCGAAGATCACCTGGGTCTTGAAGCGCTCGGCGTGCTCCAGGAAGCGCTGCATCAGCTCGGGGCCTTGCACGCCGTGCACGTCGGCGGGCCAGTTGTCCACCTCGGTCGTGGTCATCAGCTGGCCGCCCTGGGCCATGCCGGTGATGAGCACCGGATTCAGGTTGGCCCGTGCGGCATAGACGGCCGCCGTGTAGCCCGCGGGGCCGGAGCCAAGAATCAGAACTTTCGCGTGTTGGGTGGTGGACATGGTAAAAGCCTGTGTTTTGCGCCCGCTACATGGGGCGCTGTTGGGAAAGCTGGGGCTGAGCCGCCGAGTATCAACCGGCGGCCGGGGGTGCAAGCGGCCCCTTTTTCAATCACGGCGATTGTAAGAACCCATTGATGACCCGTTGCGACTCCGGTTGGGTCGCGCACCTGAGAGGAGAAGTATTCATGTCGACGATGTTGTCCAACCTGGACCTGCTGCGCCGGGTTCCGCTGTTCTCGCTGCTGACGGTGACGCAGGCCGAGGTGATCAGTGGCGCGGTGATCAAGCGCCGCTTCAAGCGGGGCGAGGCGCTGGTGGAGCAGGGGCAGAAGTCCAATGCGCTGTTCATCCTGCTCACGGGACGCGCCCGGGTGATGACCTCCGACAGCCGGGGGCGCGAGGTGATCCTGGCCACGCTCTCGCAGGGCGACTACCTGGGCGAGATGAGCATCATCGACAACGAACCCCATTCGGCCACGGTGCGTGCCGAGGTGCAGACCGACGTGCTCATGCTCGGCCGCGCCGAGTTCGCCCGCTGCCTGACCGAGAACGCCTCGATGTCGCTGGTCGTGATGCGCGGCCTGGTCAAGCGCCTGCGCCATGCCGACCGCAAGATCGAGTCGCTGGCGCTGCTGGACGTGTACGGCCGGGTGGCCCATGCGCTGCTGGACTTCGCGCTGCCGGATGCCCAGGGCCAGCTCGTGATCAAGGACAAGATCTCGCGCCAGGACCTGGCCAAGATGGTGGGCGCCTCGCGCGAGATGGTCAGCCGCGTGATGAAGGACCTGGAAGAGCGTGGCTTCGTCGAGGTCCTGCCCAGCGGCGCCACCCTGCTCAAGGACCGGCTGAACGCCCTGGGTTGACGGCGCCGCGGTGTGGCTGCCTTTCGGCACACATCCCCTGCGGTGCTTGGGGTAAGCTCGCCCGGCACGCATATGACCTATTCCCTCAATACCCTGAATGCATCGGCGGCGGCCAAGTCGCCGCCCCGCACGGGCGCTGCCCGTTTTGGCCATGAAATCGGCCTCATGGTGGGGCTGCTGGCCCTGGTTTTCTGGCTTCTGGCCCTGTTCAGCTATTCGGCGCAGGATGCCGCCTGGTCCACCTCGGGCGTCCGGGGCGGACGCATGGTCGCCAACTGGGCGGGCCGGTTCGGCGCGTGGCTGGCCGATGGCAGCTACTTCGCGCTGGGGTTTTCGGTGTGGTGGTGCGTGGCGGCCGGCGTGCGCGCCTGGCTTTCGTCGCTGGCGCGCTGGATGCGCGGCGGAGAGTCCGTTGCGGGGGCCGCGGGCCCGATGCGGCGGCGGGCACTTTTCTGGGCCGGCCTGGTGGTGCTGATGTGCTCCAGCACCGCGCTGGAATGGTCGCGCCTGTACCGGTTTGAATCCTTCCTGCCCGGGCATGCCGGTGGCGTGCTGGGCTACATCATGGGCCCCGCCTGCGTGAAGTGGCTGGGCTTCACGGGCTCGGGCCTGCTGGCCATCGTGCTGGCGGTGCTGGGCGCGGCGCTGGTGTTCCGCTTCTCGTGGGGCCACGTCGCGGAGTTCGTGGGCGGCCGCATCGACGCGCTGGTGCAGTCGCGCCTGGCCCAGCGCGAGGTGGCCAAGGACGTGGCCGTGGGCCGCAAGGCCGCGCGCGAGCGCGAGGTGGTGGTGCTGGAGGAGCGCACCGAGAGCGAGGTGCACCATCCCGAGCCCATCCAGATCATCGAACCCGTGCTGGTGGAGGTGCCGCAGAGCACCCGCGTGGTGAAGGAGCGCCAGAAGCCCCTGTTCACCGAGATGCCCGACAGCAAGCTGCCGCTGGTGGACCTGCTCGACGGCCCGCTGCAGCGCCAGGAGACCGTGGCGCCCGAGACGCTGGAGATGACCAGCCGCCTCATCGAGAAGAAGCTCAAGGATTTCGGCGTGGAGGTGCGCGTGGTAGCCGCCATGCCCGGTCCGGTGATCACGCGCTACGAGATCGAGCCCGCCACGGGCGTGAAGGGCTCGCAGATCGTGGGCCTGGCCAAGGACCTGGCGCGTTCGCTCAGCCTGGTGTCCATCCGCGTGGTGGAGACCATCCCGGGCAAGAACTACATGGCGCTGGAGCTGCCCAACGCCAAGCGCCAGTCCATCCGCCTGTCCGAGATCCTCGGCTCGCAGGTCTACCACGAGGCCAAGAGCATGCTCACCATGGGCCTGGGCAAGGACATCGTGGGCAATCCGGTGGTGGCAGACCTCGCCAAGATGCCGCACGTGCTGGTGGCCGGCACCACGGGCTCGGGCAAGTCGGTGGGGATCAACGCCATGATCCTCTCGCTGCTGTACAAGGCCGAGGCGCGCGATGTGCGCCTGTTGATGATCGACCCCAAGATGCTGGAAATGTCGGTCTACGAAGGCATCCCGCACCTGCTGGCGCCCGTGGTGACCGACATGAAGCAGGCGGCGCACGGCCTGAACTGGTGCGTGGCCGAGATGGAGCGCCGCTACAAGCTCATGTCCAAACTGGGCGTGCGCAACCTGGCGGGCTACAACGTCAAGATCGACGAAGCCAAGGCGCGCGAGGAGTTCATCTACAACCCCTTCAGCCTGACGCCCGAGGAGCCCGAGCCGCTGCAGCGCCTGCCGCACATCGTGGTCATCATCGACGAGCTGGCCGACCTGATGATGGTGGTGGGCAAGAAGATCGAGGAGCTGATCGCCCGCCTGGCGCAGAAGGCGCGGGCAGCCGGCATCCACCTGATCCTGGCCACGCAGCGGCCCAGCGTGGACGTGATCACCGGCCTGATCAAGGCCAATATCCCGACCCGCATCGCGTTCTCGGTGGGCTCCAAGATCGACAGCCGCACCATCCTGGACCAGATGGGCGCAGAAGCCCTGCTGGGCATGGGCGACATGCTCTACATGGCCAGCGGCACCGGCCTGCCGATCCGGGTGCATGGCGCCTTCGTGTCGGACGAGGAAGTACACCGTGTCGTCAGCTACCTCAAGGAACAAGGGGAGCCGGACTACATAGACGGCGTGCTCGAAGGCGGAACTGTGGATGGCGAGGGTGATCTGTCAGGGGAGGGCGGCGGCGACGGGGGTGAGAAGGACCCCATGTACGACCAGGCCGTCGAAGTGGTGCTCAAGGACCGCAAGGCGAGCATCTCGTACGTGCAGCGCAAGCTGCGCATTGGCTACAACCGCTCTGCGCGTTTGCTGGAAGACATGGAAAAGGCGGGCCTCGTCAGTGGCCTGACCACCAGCGGCCAGCGCGAGGTTTTGGTGCCGGCGCGCAGCGAGTGACCCGGGCGGGGCGCCAAGCCCGGCCCATGCCCCTTACAGGAGTTTTTGTTGAAAAAGATCGCCACTGCAATTTTGATAGCTGCCAGCGCGACACTGGCAAGCGCTGATGGCCTGAAAAGCCTTGAATCCTTCATGAAGGGCACGCAGACCGGCCGGGCGGACTTCAGCCAGACGGTGACCTCGCCGCCCAAGGACGGGCAGACCGCGCGCACCAAGACTTCCAGCGGCAGCTTCGAGTTCCAGCGCCCCGGGCGCTTCAAGTTCGTCTACAAGAAACCTTTCGAGCAGACCATCGTGGCCGACGGCCAGACCCTGTGGCTCTACGACGTGGACCTGAACCAGGTCACCCAGCGCGCACAGGCGCAGGCCCTGGGCACCACCCCGGCGGCGCTGCTGGCCTCGGCGCCCGATCTGTCGGCGCTGAAGGCCGAATTCACGCTGGAGTCCGCGCCGGACCAGGATGGCCTGCAGTGGGTGCTCGCCAGCCCCAAGGCCAAGGACGGCCAGCTCAGGAGCGTGCGCGTGGGCTTTGCCGGCGAGCAGCTCGCGGCGCTGGACATCCTGGACAGTTTCGGCCAGCGCTCGCTGATCCGTTTTACCGGCATGCAGGCCAATGCCGTGCTGCCCGCCGGCACGTTCCAGTTCAAGCCCCCGGCCGGGGCGGACGTGGTCAAGCAGTAATGTTCTGCGGCGGCCGGTTGCCGGTGCGTGGATTTCCGGCTTGCTATTGAATAGATAGCTATCGGCGCCTTCCGGCAGGGCGCTGGCGGCCACAAGGGACCGCAAGGATGGCGCTGGCTGCCCGGGCGCGGCTCACCCCAGCAGCAGCAAGGCAAGGCCGATGGCGGCCGGCACGGACTGGATGAACAGGATCTTGCGGCTGGCCGTGGCCGCCCCATACAGGCCGGCGACCAGCACGCACAGCAGGAAGAACACCTTCACGCCCAGACCGGCGTCTCCCAGCGTCAGCCCCCAGAACAGGCCTGCCGCCAGGAATCCGTTGTAGAGCCCCTGGTTCGCCGCCAGCACCTTGGTCGCGGCGGCCTGCTCGCGGGATTGGCCAAAGGCGCGCCGTCCGGCGGGCTTTTCCCAGAGGAACATCTCCAGCACCAGGATGTACACGTGCAGGAGGCCGATCAGACCGACGACGATATTGGCGGCAAGGGACATGAAAACTCCATGGGGTGGTGGCAGGCAGGGGCCGCGGGTGCGGTGCGAGGGCACCACGGTAATCCATTTCAGGCCGCGGGTGTTGCCCGGTACAGTCACCTGGGCGCGCCAGGTCGTGGGCGTGCCTCCCCTTGCGCGCGCGGCGAAGAAAGAAAGAGTGCTGCCGGCGGCCTGGTTCCCGACGGTGCCCTTGCCGGAGCGCGGCGGCCGGTTGTGTTGGAATGGCGGCATGAAGACCGTTTTCCGCCTGCGCACCCGGGCCGCGCAGCCAGCCGATCCTTGCGTGCCTGGCGCCCTGTCGCGCCAACTGCCCTCTCTGCATGCCCTCGCCACCGGGCCGCGCGCCCCGGCCGCCCGTTCTGGCGCCCGCGCCGCGGGGGGCTGAGATGGCCGCCCGCAACGCCCCCCCCGAAACCTCGCAGGCGATCCACCGCCCCCTGGCCGAGCGCCTGCGGCCCCGCACGCTGGGCGAGGTGATCGGCCAGCAGCATGTGCTGGGCCCGGGCATGCCGCTGCGGCTCGCGTTCGAGTCGGGCCGCCCGCACAGCTGCATCCTCTGGGGGCCGCCCGGCGTGGGCAAGACCACCATCGCGCGCCTGATGGCCGATGCGTTCGATGCGCAGTTCATCAGCATCAGCGCCGTGCTGGGCGGGGTCAAGGACATCCGCGAGGCCGTGGAACGCGCCGAGGCAGCGCGCGACGGGCTGATGCAGCAGCGCACCATCGTCTTCGTCGACGAGGTGCACCGCTTCAACAAGAGCCAGCAGGATGCCTTCCTGCCGCATGTGGAGAGCGGGCTGTTCACCTTCATCGGCGCGACCACCGAAAACCCCTCGTTCGAGGTGAACTCCGCGCTGCTGTCGCGCGCCGCCGTCTATGTGCTGCAGCCGCTGTCCGAGCAGGATTTGAAGCAGATTGTGGCCCTGGCCCAGGCGGAACAAGCGCTTCCAGCTATTGAAGATGTAGCAATCGAGCGCCTGGTGGCCTACGCCGACGGCGATGCCCGCCGCCTGCTCAATACGCTCGAAACCCTGGCGATGGCGGCGGCCCAGGAGAAGCTGCCCGAGATCACCGATGCCTGGCTGCTCAAGGTGCTGGGCGAGCGCATGCGCCGCTACGACAAGGGCGGCGAGCAGTTCTACGACACCATCAGCGCGCTGCACAAGTCGGTGCGGGGCTCCGACCCCGACGCCGCGCTGTACTGGCTGGTGCGCATGCTCGACGGCGGTGCCGATCCGCGCTACATGGCCCGCCGCCTGGTGCGCATGGCCAGCGAGGACATCGGCCTGGCCGACCCGCGCGCGCTGCGCCTGGCGCTGGATGCGACCGAGGTGTACGAGCGCCTGGGCAGTCCCGAGGGCGAACTGGCCCTGGCCGAATGCGTGGTGTACCTGGCCGTCGCGCCCAAGTCGAACGCGGTCTACAAGGCCTACAACGCGGCCCGCGCCTGGGTGAAGAAGGACGGGACCCGCCCCGTGCCCATGCACCTGCGCAATGCACCAACCCAGCTCATGAAGCAGCTGGACTACGGCAAGGGCTACCGCTACGCGCACGACGAGGAGGGCGGCTTCGCGGCGGGCGAGAACTACCTGCCCGAAGGCATGCCGGAGCCCGGTTTCTACGCGCCGGTGGAGCGCGGGCTCGAAATCAAGATCGCACAGAAGTTGCGTGAACTGCGGGACCGCAATGTGTCGGCCGATTCCGGGGACGGGCAGGGCGGCGGCACCTGATCGGCCGGCAGGGGCGGGGGCGCGCCCCCTTCATGCCGATTTGGCATGAATTGGGTAATAAGTTCGCACATCAATTTTCCTGCTTGCATCATGTGCGCTTATGAATTGCGTTGCCCGCTGATGTGGCCCCAACCCGAGGGAAAACCCCGCCCGGCTTGGCGGGGGCCGCTTGTGACTACTCGCTACAATCCCGTCCACAAACCCGCACAGCTGCACTTCTGGCGGGTTTTTTGCTAGATGGCAGTCGGGCCCACAAGGCTGTACCGATTCCGGTGCCAAAGCGGTGGGTACGTTACAAACGAAGGACTTCTCTTATGGACATTTTGCTGCAACAGATCATCAACGGTCTGGTACTCGGCAGCATGTACGCCTTGATAGCCTTGGGCTACACCATGGTGTACGGCATTATTCAGCTGATCAATTTCGCCCACGGCGAGGTGCTGATGATCGGGGCTCTGACCAGTTGGAGCTGTATAGGAATGATGCAGGCCGCGATGCCGGGCGCGCCTGGCTGGCTGATCCTGCTGCTGGCGACCCTCATTGCCTGCGTGGTCGCCGCGACGCTCAATTTCGTGATCGAGAAGGTGGCCTACCGGCCCCTGCGCAACAGTCCGCGCCTGGCACCCCTGATCACCGCCATCGGCATGTCGATCCTGCTGCAGACGCTGGCGATGATCATCTGGAAGCCCAACTACAAGCCCTATCCCACGATGCTGCCCAGCACGCCGTTCCAGGTCGGCGGCGCCTTCATCACCCCCACGCAGATCCTGATCCTGGGCGTGACGGCCGTGGCCCTCGCTTCCCTCGTGTACCTGGTGAACCACACCAACCTGGGCCGCGCCATGCGCGCCACGGCCGAGAACCCCCGCGTGGCCTCGCTCATGGGCGTCAAGCCCGACATGGTGATCTCCGCCACCTTCATCATCGGCGCCATCCTGGCGGCCGTGGCCGGCATCATGTATGCCTCCAACTACGGCACGGCGCAGCACACCATGGGCTTCCTGCCCGGGCTCAAGGCCTTCACGGCAGCCGTGTTCGGCGGCATCGGCAACCTGGCCGGCGCGGTGGTCGGCGGCATCCTGCTGGGCCTCATCGAAGCCATCGGCTCGGGCTACATCGGCACGCTCACGGGCGGCCTGCTGGGCAGCCACTACACCGACATCTTTGCGTTCATCGTGCTCATCATCATCCTGACGCTGCGCCCCTCGGGCCTGCTGGGTGAGCGTGTGGCGGATCGCGCCTGAGGAGCCTAGGACCATGAAGAACACCAAAACCAACTGGATCATCGGCGCCGTCGCGCTGCTGGTGCTGCCGCTGATCCTGCAATCCTTCGGCAACGCCTGGGTGCGCATCGCCGACCTGGCCCTGCTGTATGTGCTGCTGGCCCTGGGCCTGAACATCGTGGTGGGATACGCCGGCTTGCTGGACCTGGGCTACGTGGCGTTCTACGCCGTGGGCGCCTACCTGTTTGCCTTGATGGCTTCGCCGCACCTTGCGGACAACTTTGCGGCCTTTGCCGCCATGTTCCCCACCGGCCTGCACACCTCGCTGTGGCTGGTCATACCGTTGGCGGCATTGCTCGCGGCGTTCTTCGGGGCGCTGTTGGGAGCCCCCACGCTCAAGCTGCGGGGCGACTACCTGGCCATCGTCACGCTGGGCTTCGGCGAAATCATCCGGATCTTCCTGAACAACCTGGACCACCCCGTCAACCTGACCAACGGCCCCAAGGGCCTGGGCCAGATCGACTCGGTCAAGGTCTTTGGCCTGGACCTGGGCAAGCGGCTGGAGCTGTTCGGCTTCGACATCAACTCGGTCACGCTGTACTACTACCTGTTCCTGATCCTGGTGGTGATCTCCATCGTGATCTGCTACCGCCTGCAGGATTCGCGCATCGGCCGCGCCTGGATGGCCATCCGCGAGGATGAGATCGCCGCCAAGGCCATGGGCATCAACACCCGCAACATGAAGCTGCTGGCCTTCGGCATGGGCGCTTCGTTTGGCGGCGTGTCGGGTGCGATGTTCGGTGCGTTCCAGGGCTTCGTGTCGCCCGAGTCGTTCAGCCTGATGGAGTCGGTCATGATCGTCGCCATGGTGGTTCTGGGCGGCATCGGCCACATCCCTGGCGTGATTCTGGGGGCCGTGCTGCTGTCGGCCCTGCCCGAGGTGCTGCGCTACGTCGCCGGTCCGCTGCAGGCCATGACGGACGGCCGCCTGGACTCCGCCATCCTGCGCCAGCTGCTGATCGCGCTGGCCATGATCGTCATCATGCTGATTCGCCCCCGCGGCCTGTGGCCCTCGCCTGAGCACGGCAAGAGCCTGACGCAGAAGACCTGAAGCAGAACACCACCGAAAGTTAGCAATGACAGAGAAATCCAATGAAGTGGTGCTGAAGGTCGCCGGCATTTCCAAGCGCTTTGGCGGCCTGCAGGCCCTGTCCGACGTCGGGATCACCATCCAGCGCGGCCAGGTCTATGGCCTGATCGGCCCCAACGGAGCGGGCAAGACCACGTTCTTCAATGTGATCACGGGCCTGTACACCCCCGACAGCGGCACGTTCGAGCTGGCCGGCAAGGCCTACGAGCCCACCGCCGTGCACGAAGTGGCCAAGGCAGGCATCGCCCGCACCTTCCAGAACATTCGCCTGTTCGCCGAGATGACGGCGCTGGAGAACGTGATGGTCGGCCGCCACATCCGGACCAAGTCCGGGTTGCTCGGCGCCGTGCTGCGCACCAAGGGCTTCAAGGAAGAAGAAGCCGCCATCGCCAAGCGCGCGCAGGAGCTGCTTGACTACGTGGGCATCGGCAAGTTCGCCGACTACAAGGCGCGCACCCTGAGCTATGGTGACCAGCGCCGCCTGGAAATCGCCCGCGCCCTGGCCACCGACCCGCAGCTGATCGCCCTGGACGAGCCCGCCGCCGGCATGAACGCCACCGAGAAGGTGCTGCTGCGCGAGCTGATCGACCGCATCCGCAACGACAACCGCACCATCCTGCTCATCGAGCACGACGTGAAGCTGGTGATGGGCCTGTGCGACCGCGTGACGGTGCTCGACTACGGCAAGCAGATCGCCGAAGGCAACCCCGCCGAAGTGCAGAAGAACGAAAAAGTGATTGAGGCCTATCTGGGCACCGGAGGACATTGAGAATGGCCGAAAAATCCAACAAGGTACTGCTGCAGGTCAAGGGCCTGAAAGTGGCCTACGGCGGTATCCAGGCCGTCAAGGGCGTGGACTTCGAAGTGCGCGAAGGCGAGCTGGTCTCGCTGATCGGCTCCAACGGCGCCGGCAAGACCACCACCATGAAAGCCATCACCGGCACCCTGGGCATGAACGATGGCGACATCCTGTACCTGGGTGAAAGCATCAAGGGCAAGGGCGCCTGGGACCTGGTGAAGAAGGGTCTGGTGATGGTGCCCGAAGGCCGTGGCGTGTTCGCGCGCATGACCATCACCGAGAACCTGCAGATGGGCGCCTACACGCGCAGGGACAAGGCGGGCATCCTGGCCGACATCGAGAAGATGTTCACCATCTTCCCGCGCCTGCGCGAGCGCAAGGACCAACTGGCCGGCACCATGTCGGGCGGCGAGCAGCAGATGCTGGCCATGGGCCGCGCGCTGATGAGCCAGCCCAAGGTGCTGCTGCTGGACGAGCCCTCCATGGGCCTGTCGCCCATCATGGTGGACAAGATCTTCGAGGTGGTGCGCGACGTGTACGCCCTGGGCGTGACCATCCTGCTGGTGGAGCAGAACGCGAGCCGCGCGCTGGCCATTGCCGACCGCGGCTACGTGATGGAGTCGGGCCTCATCACGATGACGGGCCCCGGCCAGGAACTGCTGAGCGACCCCAAGGTGCGGGCGGCCTACCTGGGCGAATAACCCGCCTGCCGCGCATTGGGCGCCGTGGGCGCCACCGGAAAAAAGGCACTGCCCAGCCGAAGTGCCTTTTTTCATGGCGGCACGAACCGCCGCCGGCAGGAAGGCATCTGTGCTCGATTTGCTATTTATTTCGTAGCAAAAAAGGATGGTGCGTCAGGCGCCATGGGCTTGTTTTGTCCATAATCTGGCCCCTTGCCGTCTTTCTGCCGTCCACGCTGCACCGCCATGAACGCCCTGCAATCCCTGCCGATCTCGCTCCAGACCGTCCTGCTCCTGATCGCCAGCAATGTCTTCATGACCTTTGCCTGGTACGGGCACCTCAAGAACCTGGCCACGTCGCCCTGGTACACCGCCGCGCTGGTGAGCTGGGGCATCGCCCTGTTCGAGTACCTGCTGCAGGTGCCGGCCAACCGCATCGGCTTCACGCAGTTCAATGTGGGCCAGCTCAAGATCATGCAGGAGGTGATCACGCTGGCCGTGTTCGTGCCGTTCGCGGTGTTCTACATGGGCCAGCCGCTGAAGTGGGACTACCTGTGGGCGGGCCTGTGCCTGGTGGGTGCGGTGTACTTCATCTTCCGAAGCGCCTGAGCCCGCCCGCGCCCCGGCGGGGCGGACGGTTAAACTCCCCGGGTCACGGAACAGTCATGTTTCTGTCATGACGCCGTCCCTCTTTTCAGAAATCCGATCCCCCTCCAGGAGCCCCCATGCTGTTTGCCAAGCTGTTGCCACGCGAAGGCAATTTTTTTGAAATGTTCAACCAGCATGCGGACCGCATCGTGGAAGCGGCCCGCGCTTTTTCGCAACTGGTGGCCAATTACAACGACCCGCACCTGCGCGACAAGTACAACCAGGACGTGGACAACGCCGAGCGTGCCGCCGACCGCGTGACGCACGAGGTGAACAAGGCCATCCACAAGACCTTCATCACCCCCATCGACCGTGAGCAGATCCACACGCTCATCAACACCATGGACGATGTGGCCGACCTGATCCAGGATTCCGCCGAAACCATGGCGCTCTACGACGTGCGCCACATGACCGAGGAGATCACGCGCCTCACGGACCTGAGCCTCAAGTGCTGTGAACGCCTGCGCGACGCCGTCAAGCTGCTCGACAAGATCGCCGACCCGGCCGTGGCCGAGGCCGCGCTCAAGACCTGCGAGGAGATCGACAAGCTCGAGTCCGACGCCGACCGCGTGATGCGCAGCGCCATGAGCAAGCTCTTTCGCGAGGAGCCCGATGTGCGCGAGGTGATCAAGCTCAAGGCGATCTACGAGCTGCTCGAGACGATCACCGACAAGTGCGAGGACGTGGCCAACTGCATCGAGGGCATCGTCCTCGAGAACTCCTGATCCCCGCGGGCTGACCAGCATGGAAACCGTACAAACGGCCCTCTGGGTTGTGGTCCTGCTCGTGGCGCTGGCGATCCTGTTCGACTTCATGAACGGGTTCCACGACGCCGCCAACTCCATTGCCACGGTGGTCTCCACCGGCGTGCTCAAGCCCGCGCAGGCGGTGCTGTTCGCGGCATTCTTCAACTTCGTGGCGATCTTCGTCTTTCACCTGAGCGTGGCCGCCACGGTGGGCAAGGGCATCGTGCAGCCCGGTGTGGTGGATACGCACGTGGTGTTTGGCGCCCTGGTGGGCGCCATCACCTGGAACGTGATCACCTGGTACTACGGCATTCCCAGCAGTTCCTCGCATGC
This sequence comes from Acidovorax sp. GW821-FHT11A03, assembly GCF_058809075.1. NCBI lineage: Bacteria > Pseudomonadati > Pseudomonadota > Betaproteobacteria > Burkholderiales > Comamonadaceae > Acidovorax > Acidovorax sp. GW821-FHT11A03. Next base: position 28,556 of record NZ_JBXASG010000012.1, on the reverse strand, counting down.
GCTCATCGGCGGCATCGTGGGCGCGGTGATCGCCAAGGCGGGCGCCAGTGCGCTGATCTCCGCCGGCATCCTCAAGACCGTGGCGTTCATCTTCGTCTCGCCGCTGCTGGGCTTCACCCTGGGCTCGATCATGATGGTGGCGGTGGCCTGGATCTTCCGGCGAACGCGGCCGAGCAAGGTGGACAAATGGTTCCGCCGGCTGCAGCTGGTGTCTGCGGGCGCTTACAGCCTGGGCCACGGCGGCAACGATGCGCAAAAGACCATCGGCATCATCTGGCTGCTGCTGATTGCGACGGGGTATTCTTCGGCGTCCGACGCATCACCACCGACCTGGGCCATCGTGAGCTGCTATGTGGCCATCGGCCTGGGCACCATGTTCGGCGGCTGGCGCATCGTCAAGACCATGGGCCAGAAGATCACCAAGCTCAAGCCCGTGGGCGGCTTCTGCGCGGAGACGGGTGGGGCGATGACGCTGTTTCTTGCGACCACGCTGGGCATCCCGGTCTCGACCACGCACACCATCACGGGTGCGATTGTCGGCGTGGGCTCCACCCAGCGCGCCAGCGCTGTGCGCTGGGGCGTGGCGGGCAACATTGTCTGGGCCTGGATACTGACCATCCCGGCCAGCGCGTTCGTCGCGGCCGTGGCGTACTGGATCAGCCTGCAGATGTTCTGAGCCTGGAATCCTTGATTTGCTATTAGATATGTAGCTAACAAGGCAATCCAGATAAGCGCTAACGCCCCAATTGAATGCAAATTCAATGGGGCGTTTGTCCTGGTGCCAGCGGGGTCACTGCGAGATCTTGCGGGCTTCCTCGATCTGGTACTCGAAATACCGTTGAAAGCTGAACGCGAGGCTGGCCATCAGCACGGCGGTGCCGACCATCAGCGAGACCACGATGGCGCCGATGGTGATCCATTGCGTCCTGCCGGCCGGGGCGTCGGGTGCGGCGGCTGGGTTGTAGCGCGCGTTCCACGCCTCGGGTGTTTTCAGCGCGAACAGGATGGCCTGCAATGCGCAGCCGGCGATCGTGAAGCCCAGCAGGGGAATCAGCATCCAGCTGTAGTGGTCGTCCTGGCCGAGCTGCTGCACGCGCTGGATGCCGTAGATGCCCAGCGCCGTGGGAATCGGCAGCAGCCAGCCGAGCAGGTCGCCCAGGCCGTGAAGATAAAAGCGGTGCAGGCCCAGAGGGCCGCCGAGGAAGGCCAGCCAGGCGGCCAGGGTCTTGTTCTTCATCGCCGGGCCGTCCCGGGAAAAAATGCGGCTGCCTCGGGGGCCGTGGTCACACGAAGCGGGAGAGCGTGGGGGGTATGTTCCATGCCCCGATTATTCAGGCGAACTGGTATCGCCCGCACCCAGGGTCTTTTCCATGAGCACGATGTCGCGCCAGGCGCCGAATTTCCAGCCCACCGAGCGCATGACGCCCACGTCGGTGAACCCCAGCGACCGGTGCACGCCGATCGAGCCCAGGTTGGCCGAATCGCCAATCACCGCCAGCAACTTGCGCACCCCGGCCGCCTCGGCCTGGACGGCCAGCTCGGCGAGCAGCTTGCGGCCCACGCCCATGCCGCGGGCGTCGTCGGCCACGTAGATCGAGTCCTCGGCCGAAAAGCGGTAGGCCGGGCGTGGCTTGAACCAGTTGGCGTAGGCAAAGCCCGTCACCCGCCCATCTTTTTCGGCCACGATGTACGGCAGATTGCGCGCCAGCACGTCGGCCCGGCGGCCCGCCATGTCGGTTTCGGTGGGCGGATCGATCTCGAAAGTGCCTGTTCCGGTCAGGACGTGGTGGGCATAAATGGCGGTGATGGCCGCGATATCTTCGTCGCGGCTGGGGCGGATGGTAGGCATTTGCGGGGAAGTGGATATAATCGTGGGCTTTGCAGCGTGTCGCTGGCCGGGTGGCCATGTCGCGTGTCTCAAGCGTTGCGAATATGGTTGCGAACACTGTGGCTCAAGGCAAATGTTGCCGGAGTTCACCACCCGAAGGATAAATCATGGTCGTCATTCGACTCTCCCGCGGCGGCTCCAAGGGCCGTCCTTTCTTCAATATCGTCGTTGCTGACAAGCGCGTGCGCCGTGACGGCCGCTTCATCGAGCGCATCGGCTTCTACAACCCCACCGCCAAGGAATCCGAAGAAGGCCTGCGTATCGTGCAAGACCGTCTGACGTACTGGAAGAGCGTGGGCGCCCAGTCCTCGCCTACCGTGGACCGCCTGATCAAGCAAGCCGCCAAGAAGGCTGCTTAAAGCTCCCTGAAAAGGGCGGGTTCCGTCGGCTTGCCGCGCGGAACCCGCCCTTTTCCTATTCTGGAATCACCACCATGGCCGCCACCCTGACCCTCGAACCTGCCGAGCTGCCCCCCGATGCCATCGAAGTGGGCCGCATCGCCGACGCCTGGGGGGTCAAGGGCTGGTTCAAGGTGCTGCCCCACAGCAGCAGCCCCGAGGCACTGTTTTCCTCCAAGCGCTGGTACCTGCAGCCGTCCGAGCGCGGGGCCAGGACGTTCACCGGGACCGTGCTGCTGCCCATCCGGCAGGCCAAGGACCATTCCGACACCGTGGTGGCCTGGGCGCAGGGCATTGACGACCGCAATGCTGCGGAGGCCTTGCGCGGCGCGCGCATCTTCGTGCCGCGATCGAGCTTTCCGTCCACCACGGACGACGAGTACTACTGGGTCGACCTGATCGGCCTTGCGGTCCTCAACCGCGAAGGCGTGGCGCTCGGCGAGGTGCGGGAGCTCATGTCCACCGGTCCGCAGACGGTGCTGGTGCTGGCCTACGAGCAGGACGGCAAGGCGCTGGAGCGCATGATTCCCTTTGTCTCGGCCTTCGTCGACAAGGTGGACCTGCCGGAAAAGCGCATCACGGTGGACTGGCAGCCTGATTACTGATCGGCCTTGACGGACCGCGCCGCGCACCATGCGCTTTGACCTCATCACCCTGTTCCCCGAGCTGTTCGCGCCCTTCCTGGCCAGCGGCGTGACCCGGCGCGCCTACGCCAGCGGCCAGGTTGATGTGCGCCTGTGGAACCCGCGGGACCATGCCGACGGCAACTACCGCCGTGTGGACGACCGCCCCTTTGGCGGCGGCCCGGGCATGGTGATGATGGCGGAGCCCCTCGCGCGGTGCCTCTCGGCCATCCGGGCCGAGCGCGGCGAGCTCCAGGGCAGCCAGGCGCCGCTGGTCCTTTTTTCGCCCATTGGCGAGTCGCTCAACCATGCGGCCGTGGAGCGCTGGTCGGCCAGCGCGGGGGCCATCCTGCTGTGCGGGCGCTACGAGGGCATCGACCAGCGATTCATCGACGCCCATGTCGATGTGCAGATGAGCCTGGGCGACTTCGTGCTGTCAGGAGGCGAAATCGCAGCCATGGCCTTGCTGGACGCCGTGGCGCGCCTGCAGCCCGGCGTGCTCAATGACGAGGGTAGCCACCAGCTCGACAGCTTCAATCCGGCGCTCGATGGCCTGCTGGACTGCCCCCACTACACGCGCCCCGAGGAATGGGCAGGGCAGCAGGTGCCGGCCGCGCTGATGTCCGGCCACCACGCGCACATCGAGCGCTGGCGGCGCGACCAGCGCCTGGCCATCACGGCCCGGCACCGGCCCGACCTCATCGACGCCGCGCGAAAGGCAGGGCGGCTGGCGCCCGCTGACGAGGCGGTATTGGCCAAGCTCGCCTGAATTGCTATAATCAAAGGCTTTTCGATCCTCTGGCCGGCCGTTTTGACAGGGAGTTCTCCCGCGAAACACTGAGACGTCAATCCCGACGCAGCCATTTTTGGCGCGGACAAGATCGCTAGGAAACTCACATGAACCTGATCCAGACCCTGGAAGCGGAAGAAATCGCCCGCTTGAACAAGACCATCCCCGAATTCGCCCCTGGTGACACCGTCATCGTGAGCGTGAACGTGGTGGAAGGTACCCGCAAGCGCGTGCAGGCCTACGAAGGCGTGGTGATCGCCAAGCGCAATCGCGGCCTGAACAGCGGCTTCACCGTGCGCAAGATCTCCAGCGGCGAGGGCGTGGAACGTACGTTCCAGACCTACAGCCCGCTGATCGCCAGCATCGAAGTCAAGCGCCGTGGCGACGTGCGCCGTGCCAAGCTGTACTACCTGCGTGACCGCAGCGGCAAGTCGGCACGTATCAAGGAAAAGCTGCCTTCGCGCGTCAAGGTTGCAGCCACCGCCGCATAAGGCGCGGGCTCGTCCTGACAAGGCCGCTACAGCATCTGCCTGTAGCGGCTTTTTGTTTTCTGGTCCGTTGAACCCCCTTTCGTGAACCCATCTTCCATCCCTGCCGTTTCGTCGGTCATTGCGCCGCTGTCGAGCCTGCCCGACTTCGACCCCCGCCTCGTGCCGGTGGTGGGGGTGGATGCGCACCTGCCCGCGGTGCCGGCGGCCGCGCAGACGCCGCAGGCGCTGCGCGCGCGCTTCGCGCACCCGCCCCGCTGGGAGCCCGAGGTGCTGCTGGAGAAGAAGTTCATGAACCGCGAGCCGGCCCACGCGTCGGTCCTGCTCGCCATCGTGCTGCGCGAAGAGCCCATGGTGCTGCTGACCGAGCGCACGGCCCATCTGTCCACACATTCGGGGCAGGTGGCCTTTCCAGGAGGGCGGGCAGACGCTGGCGATGCTTCCCCCGCCGACACGGCCTTGCGCGAAGCGCAGGAAGAGGTGGGGCTCGGCCGCGAGTTCGTGGAAGTGCTCGGAACCCTGCCGACCTATGTCACGGGGTCGTCCTTCATCATCACCCCCGTGGTGGCGCTGGTGCGGCCCGACTGTGTCCTGCAGCCCAATCCCTACGAGGTGGCGGACCTCTTCGAGGTGCCGCTGGATTTCCTGCTGAACCCCGCCAACCACCGGCGCCATGTGTTCGACCGCGATGGCGTGCACCGCGAGTGGTTCTCGATGCCGTACCAGGATGGTGGCAAGAACCACTACATCTGGGGTGCCACGGCGGGCATGCTGCGCAACTTCTACCGCTTCATGATGGCCGAGTGAGGCCTCCCCGGCCGGGGCTGTCCCCGGCGCGGCGGGGCGGACCTTGCGCGGGAGGGCGGGCCTGGGCCGCGCCAGTTCCGCGGGCTGCGGGTGTGTCGCGCTGTTCATGGTGGATGTATCGCTGAGGTTCGGCGCAAACACGCGCTCCTGCGGCTTGGCGCCAGTATCATTGCCCCCCATGAGTTTCTTCGCCATCCTGTTCGCTTTGCTGATCGAGCAGGCCCGCCCGCTGGCACGCAGCAATCCCATCCATGCAGGTCTGCGTGCGTGGGCCTTGTCCGTCAGCCGCAATTTCGATGCGGGCAAGCCGCACCATGGCTGGGTGGCCTGGGGCCTCGCAGTCGTCGTGCCCGCGCTCCTCACGCTGGCCATCCACTGGCTGTTGCTGTGGGGCCTGGGCTGGCCCTTCGCGGTGCTCTGGAGCGTGGCGGTGCTCTACATCACCCTGGGCTTTCGGCAGTTCAGCCACCATTTCACCGGCATCCGCGATGCGCTGGAAGAGGGCGATGAAGATGGCGCCCGGGAGCGCCTGGCCCACTGGCAGCAGGTGGACGTGGGTGCGCTTCCACGCAGCGAGATCGTGCGCCACGTGATCGAGTACTCGGTGCTGGCGGCCCACCGGCATGTGTTCGGGGTGCTGGCCTGGTTCTCGGTGCTGGCCGCGCTGGGCCTGGGGCCCACGGGTGCCGTGCTGTACCGGCTGGCCGAATTCGTATCGCGCTACTGGCACTACAAGCAGCGCACGGGCGCCCAGCCCGCCAGTGCCTCGCTGCAGCAGGCTTCTGCCCAGGCGTGGACGGCCATCGACTGGCTTCCGGCCCGGCTCACCGCGCTGAGCTTTGCCGTGGTGGGCAGCTTTGAGGAAGCCATCGAGGGCTGGCGATTCCATGCGCAGCGTTTTCCCAATGACAACGACGGCGTGGTGCTGGCGGCGACCGCGGGCGCGATCAATGTGCGCCTGGGGGGCGAGGCGCTGAAGGCGCGCACCGAGCTGCATGCGCCGCAGGGCCTGGAGATCGACGCCGACATGGGCGACAGCGATTCCACGCCGGGCCGGGAGCCCGAGGTGGGCCACCTGCGCAGCGTGGTGGGGCTGGTGTGGCGCTCGGTGGTGGTGTGGATGCTGCTGCTGGCGCTGCTCACGCTGGCGCGTTTGCTGGGGTAGCTGGAAATCCCCCTAGTAGCCTTCGGCGCCTTCCCCCGGAGGGGGCGCACCCGATGGCCATGCAAAGCCAGTTCCACGGGTGCGCTGGCGTGGTACATGCCATGCGGAGGGCGGTTCGCGTCGATGCCCTCGTATCTCCGGCTCCGACCCGGCCGTCGGCGCTGCGCATACATCGATACTGATCAGCACTGATCAACACCGGTCAATACCGCGTATGGCTCAGCTCTTCGAATAAATCGCTATATATTTTGTAGCGTGTAGGGCTGATCCCGCCTGCGGAAGGGCCCAGTTTCACTGCGTCCAGCACGCCGCAGCCCGGCTCGTGCAGGTGGGTGCAGTTGTAGAACTTGCAGTGGGTCGCGTGTTGGGCGATGTCGGGCATGCAGGCGGCCAGCTGCATTGGGGCGATGTGGTGCAGCCCGAATTCCTGGAAACCCGGCGAATCGATGAGGGCCGTGGTGCGGGCCTTGTCCATCCAGTACCAGTGGGTGCTGGTGGTGGTGTGCTTGCCTGAGTTGAGGGCCTGCGAAATTTCGCCGGTCAGCACCGAGGCGCCCGGCACCAGCAGGTTGATGAGGGTGCTCTTGCCCGAGCCCGAGGGCCCCAGCACCAGCGTGGTCTTGCCCTGCAGGTGCTCCATCAGCAGCGCGCGGTCCACATCGCTCGATAGCGCCAGGGACAGCGGCAGCACGCCGTAGTGCTTGCCAGAGCCCATGTGGCGGTAGGGGAGCAGGCGCTCCCAGGCCCGGGCGAAGGGCTCCACCAGGTCGCTCTTGTTGAGCGCGATGAGGGGCGTGATGCCTTCGGCCTCGGCGGCGATCAGCGCGCGGGAGAGCTGGCTTTCCGAGAACACGGGTTCCGCCGCGATGAGGATCAGCACCTGGTCGAGGTTGGCCGCAAACGATTTGGTGCGGATCTCGTCCTGGCGGTAAAAGAGGTTGCGTCGCTCCTGGACCTTTTCGATGGTGCCCTCTTCGCCCTGGCCGGGCGGGGGCGCCTGCCATAGCACATGGTCACCCACCACGGCCTGGCTCTTCTTGCCGCGTGGATGGCAGATGCGGCGTTCGCCGTCGGGCGTCTCCACCATGCAGTGGCGCCCATGGCTGGCCACCACGGTGCCTTCCATGAGCGCGCTGCGTTCAGCCATGGGATGTTGTGTTGGTGGTGGTGCGCGGCGTCATGGGGTCACGCCACCAGGGCATCGAACTGGGTCGCGCATTCGAAATCGGTGGACGAGATGCCATGCACGTCGTGCGTGTTCAGCCGCACCACGCAGCGGTTGTAGTGCACCGACAGGTCGGGGTGGTGGTCCTGCGCGTTGGCGATGAAGGCCAGTGCATTCACGAACGAGATGGTTTCGTAGTAGTTCGCGAACCGGTAGGTCTTCTCGATGGCCACGTCGGCGCCATCTCCGGTCAGGCTCCAGCCTTCGAGTTTGGCCAGGTTTGCTACAACTTCAGTAGCTGTCAGCGCACGGCGGGTCTGCGTGGACCAGTCTTTTTTCTTCAGCATAGTCGTCATGGGTGGGCGGGGGGGTGCATGCGCGCCAGCCGCTCGGTGGCGGGTGGGTGCGAGTAGTAGAACTTCACGTACACCGGGTCGGGGGTGAGCGTGGAGGCATTGTCTTCGTAGAGCTTGAGCAGGGCCGAGGAGAGGTCGGCGCCACTGGCCTGGGCAACGGCATAGGCATCGGCCTGGAACTCGTGGCGGCGCGATTGCCGGGAGAACACGGGCGAGATGAAGAACGTGAACACCGGCACCGCCAGCATGAACAGCAGCAACGCCAGCGCGTCGTTCGGCGCGGCGGCCATTGCCGGGTCGAAGGAGATGTTGGGGCGCACTCCCAGGCCTGTGTAGAACCATACCTGGGTGGAGAGCCAGCCGAGCAACGCGAATCCGGCCAGGCTCAGCGCGAACATGGTCACGATGCGCTGGATGATGTGGCGATGCCGGAAGTGCCCGAGCTCATGGGCCAGCACCGCCTCCACCTCGCCCGGCGACAGCTGGCGCAGCAGCGTGTCGTAGAACACCACGCGCTTGGCGGCGCCAAAGCCCGTGAAGTAGGCGTTGGCATGGGCGCTGCGGCGGCTGCCGTCCATCACGAACAGCCCCTTGGCCGAGAAGCCGCAGCGCTGCATGAGGGCCGTCACGCGGGTCTTGAGGGATTCGTCCTCGAGCGGCTGGAATTTGTTGAACAGCGGTGCGATGAAGGTGGGGTAGACCACCATCAGCAGCAGGTTGAACCCCATCCAGAAGCACCAGGCCCACAGCCACCACAGCGGGCCGGCAGCGCCCATGATCCACAGGATCAGCGCGGCGATCGGAAGGCCGATGGCCGCGCCGACCAGCAAGCCCTTGGCGGCATCCGCAAGCCACAGGCGCCAGGTCATCTTGTTGAAACCGAAGCGCTCCTCCACCACGAAGGTCTGGTACAGCGACAGGGGCAGGTCGATCAGCCCGCTGATCGCCGCAAACGCCGCCAGCAGCGCCAACTGCTGCCACATGCCGCCTCCGAGTGCGTCCAGCAGGAGCTGATTCAGGGCGTCCAGGCCGCCCAGCAGCGTCCATCCCAGCAGCACGGCAGCGCCCAGCGCCATCTCCAGCAGGCCCAGGCGCCCCTTGGCGATGGTGTAGTCTGCGGCCTTCTGGTGGGCTGCCAGCGCAATGCGCTCGGCAAACGGCGCCGGCACCGCGCCACGGTGGCGGGCCACGTGCCGCATCTGGCGCGTGGCCAGCCAGAGCTTGAGGGCCAGGCCCAGCAGGAGTGCCGCCGCGAAGGCGAACGTCAGCACCGAGGAAGGGGAGAGGGCGTCGGAGGAGGTGGGCATGGTGGTGGGGGGAGTTTAATGGGGAAGCCCCTGGGACTGTGGTGCAAGGGCTGCGGGCCATCGGCGACAATGCGCGCCATGCCAGAAGCCAACCATCCCACCCCCCAGGCGCTTGCCAAGTCCGACCAGAACCTCGTCTGGCTCGACTGCGAAATGACCGGCCTGGAGCCCGATACCGACCGTCTGCTCGAAATCGCCGTCATCGTGACCGGCCCCAGCCTGGAGCCGCGCATCGAAGGCCCGGTGTTTGCGATCCACCAGCCTGACGAACTCCTCAACAAGATGGATGCCTGGAACAAGGGCACCCATGGCCGCAGCGGCCTGATCGACAAGGTCAAGGCCTCCACCGTGACCGAAGCGCAGGCCGAGCAGCAGATCATTGCCTTTCTGAGCCAGTATGTTCCCAAGGGCACGGCACCCATGTGCGGCAACAGCATCGGGCAGGACCGGCGCTTTCTGGTGCGCTACATGCCCAAGCTGGAGCGGTTCTTTCACTACCGCAATGTGGACGTGAGCACCCTCAAGGAGCTGGCCAAGCGCTGGAAACCCGAGGCCTACACGAGCTTCAAGAAGGCCCAGAAGCACACGGCCCTGGCCGACGTGCATGAGTCCATCGACGAGTTGGCGCACTACCGCAGGCATCTGCTGTCGGTGTGATCCGTTGCGCGCGGCCGGGCCGGGCTGCACCTGTGCGAGACCGGCTTGTGATCCCTTCGAGACCGTGGTCGCGCTGAGGCATGAAGCGTGCTGCAAGGTGAAGGGGCTTGCGGGGAAACCCCTATTCATGCCATAATCAGCGGCTGCGCAGGAAACGGTTCCTCGCAGATTGTGCATCTCCCCTCACACACCGGGCTTGCCAGCCGACTGCTTCGTGCAGTGCAGGACTAGCGAACAACGCCCACCAGCATCCGCCCAGAGCAATGCAGGTTTCGTTTGATGGTTGATGTTTTTTAACCATTGACGAAGCCACTCGCAGGCTGCGCCTGCGATCGTCTTCGTGAGAGAAAAATCATGACCGACACCTCTTTGGTGCAGGGCGAATTCGCGCCTGCAGAAACTTCCTTTGCTGCCGACCTTTCCGTGCAGCCTTCCCCTCTGGACGCCGTGGTGGCCGCCGCTGAAGGCGATGCCGCCGTCACCGCCGAACCCAATGGCTTCGTCGAACTGGGCCTGGCGCCCGAACTGGTGCAAGCCGTGGCTGACCTGGGCTACACCCAGCCCACCAGCGTGCAGCTCAAGGCCATTCCCCTGGCCATGGGCGGTGGCAACGACTCCACCAAGTTCATCGACCTGATGGTCTCGAGCCAGACCGGCTCCGGCAAGACCGCCGCCTTCCTGCTGCCCGTGCTGCACACGCTGATCAACCAGCAAGCCGCCGCCGAAGCCGAGGAACGCGCCGCTTTCGAGCGCGCCGTGGCCGAAGCCGCTGCGCGTGGCGAACCCGCTCCCAAGCGTGCCAAGCGCAAGGACCCCACCAGCTCGCGCAACTTCAAGGCCGCCACCCCGGGCGCCCTGATCCTGTGCCCCACGCGTGAACTGGCCCAGCAGGTGGCGCACGACGCCATCGACCTGGTCAAGCACTGCCGTGGCCTGCGCGTGGCCAACGTGGTGGGCGGCATGCCCTACCAGTTGCAGATCGCCAAGCTGCAGAACGCCGACCTCGTGGTCGCCACCCCCGGCCGCCTGCTGGACCTGCAGCGCTCGATGCAGATCAAGCTCGACAAGGTGCAGTTCCTGGTCGTCGACGAAGCCGACCGCATGCTGGACCTGGGCTTCTCGGACGACCTGGCCGAACTGAACCAGCTGACCGCCCAGCGCAAGCAGACCATGATGTTCAGCGCCACGTTCGCGCCGCGCATCCAGCAACTGGCGATGCGCGTGATGCACGACGGCGGTTCGTCGGTGCAGAAGGTGACCATCGATTCTCCGCAAGAAAAGCACGCCAACATCAAGCAGATGCTGTACTGGGCCGACAACGCCCAGCACAAGCGCAAGCTGCTGGACCACTGGCTGCGCGACACCACGATCAATCAGGCCATCGTTTTCGCCAGCACCCAGGTGGAGTGCGATGGTTTGGCCAACGACCTGCAGCAGGAAGGCTTCTCGGCCGTGGCGCTGCACGGCGCGCTGAGCCAGGGCCTGCGCAACCGCCGCTTGATGGCGTTGCGTGCCGGCCAGGTGCAGATCCTGGTGGCCACCGATGTGGCTGCGCGCGGCATCGACGTGCCCACGATCACCCACGTGTTCAACTTTGGCCTGCCCATGAAGGCCGAGGACTACACCCACCGCATCGGCCGCACCGGCCGTGCGGGCCGCGATGGCCTGGCCATCACGTTTGCCGAGTTCCGCGACCGCCGCAAGATCTACGACATTGAGTCGTACAGCCGCCAGCAGTTCAAGGCCGATGTGATTCCCGGCATGGAGCCTTCGCAACGTGCTCCCCAGGCACCGCGCGGTGGTGACTTTGGTGGCCGTGGCCGCCCCGGTGGCGGTTACGACCGCGACAGCCGTGACCGCAAGTTCGGCGGCCCCGCACGCGGCAACAACGACCGCGGCGGATTTGGTGGTGGCTTTGGCGGCGGATTCGCCGGCCGCGACAGCCAGCGTGCAGCCCCTGCCCGTGGCGGCGAGGGTGGTGGTTTTGGTGCCCGTGATGACCGGGGCTTCGCTCCCCGCCGCGACGGTGACGGCTATGGCCGCAAGCCCGGTTTCGGTGATGCAGGCCGGGGTGGTTTTGCCCCCCGGGGCGACGCTGGCGCGCCCCGTGGCGACTTCGCACCCCGCAAGCCCGGCTTCGCCAAGCCCGCAGGCGGTGGCGGCGGCAAGCCCTTCGTGGCCCATGATGCGCGCAAGCGCCCTGCGCGCCCCGCGCGCTGATTCGGCCGCCCCGTCGTCTCGACGCGAGCCCTGAAAGGCTGGCACCGCAAGGTGTCAGCCTTTTTTTGTTGCCGCCACCTGCCGGGCGCGAGAATATAGAGAGCGGCTCGACAATAATCCCTCCGGGAGGAATCTGCAGTGTCGTCTTCGTTATCGTCGGGTGCGGACTTTGAGCACATGTTCGAGCTGGCCCCTGTGTCCCTCTGGCTGGAGGACTACAGCGCACTCAAGCAGATTCTGGACGGCTGGCGCGCCACCGGAGTCACGGATATCCGTGCCCACCTCGCGCAAGACCCGGCACGGGTGCGGCAATGCAGTGCCGCGCTCCAGGTTCTGAAGGTGAACCGCCGCACGCTGGAGCTGTTCGCTGCCCCGAGCCAGCAGGTGCTCGAGGCGAATCTGGACAAGGTCTTCAGGGATGACATGCACGATGCGGTCTCCCATGAGCTGGCGGCGCTTTGGTCGGGGCAGCTGGAGTTTTCGAACCAGACCGTGAACTACGCGCTCGACGGCCGGCGGCTCGATGTGCAGATCCGCGCGCGCATCCTGCCAGGGTATGAGGACGACTGGAGCCGCGTCCTGCTCTCGCTGGAAGACATCACGGCCCAGATGCGGGGCGCGCGCCAGCTGCGGCGCAGCGAACAATATGCCCGGGATCTGTTCGAGCATTCGCCCGTCTCCCTGTGGGTGGAGGATTTCAGCGCCGTGAAGAACCTGCTCGATGGCGTGCGCGCGCAAGGCATCGACGACTTCAAAACCTTCATCACGGTGCATCCCGAGTTCGTCACGCGCTGCATGCAGGAGATCCGGGTGGTGGATGTCAACCAGCAGACCTTGCGCATGTTCGGAGCATCCAGCAAGGAGATGCTGCTCAACAACATCGGCCGGGTGTTCCGGGGGGAAATGCACGAGTCTTTCGCCGACCAGTTGCTGGATCTGTGGGAGGGCAAGACCTTTCAGCAGCGCGAAGTCGTCAACTACGCCCTGTCGGGCGACGCGGTGCACATCCACATGCAGTTCTCGGTGCTGGCGGACCATTTGGCGGAATGGGGGCTGGTGCTGCTCTCGCTGGTGGACATCACCGCGCGCAAGAAGGCCGAGGCTTACCTGGAGTACCTGGGCAAACATGACGTGCTGACCCAGCTTCGCAACCGGGCCTTCTATGCCGAGGAGCTCAACCGGGTCACGCGCAAGGGGCCCTGGCCCTTGTCCATCATTGCGATCGATCTGAACGGGCTCAAGGCCGTGAACGATGAGCAAGGCCATGCCGCGGGCGATTCGATGCTGCGAAGGGTGGGTGAAGTGCTGGCCAAGGCGGTGGATCCGCCGGCATGCGCCGCGCGCATTGGCGGCGACGAGTTCACCGTGTTGCTGCCGGGCATGGATGAGCGCAGTGCCTTTGCGTTGCAGGACCGCATCCTCTCGATGCTGGACCTGAACAACCAGTTCTATCCGGGGCAGCCGATCAGCCTGGCCATGGGGGTCGCGTCGTGTCGATCCGGCGATCAGGTGGAGGCGACGATCAACCGCGCCGACCAGGCCATGTATGCCGAAAAGAACCGCTACTACCAGGACAATGGCCTGGACAGGCGGCACGCCAGCTAGCCGCACCGCGCAAACGCCCGCCCATGGCTGGATTCAGCCCGTGTGCACCGCGTAGCCGTACAGCCGCTCGGGAGGCACTCTGGCCAGCAGGCTGCGATCCGTGGCCGGGCCCGTGATGGCGTAGGCGGCCTGTGACGTGTCGCGCTGCAGGGTGCTGGTCACGCTCTTGCCTTGGGAGTCCGTCACGGCGGCCACAAGCGGGGTGCGTGCTTCGGCCCCCCGCCGCATCACGACCCCCATTTCTCCGGACGCGAGTTTCACGAAGTCGCCAGGTGGATAGATGCCCAGCACCTTGATGGTCGCCGTGGAGAAGGGGCCCCCCTTGTCATCCCTGAACATCAGCCGGGCGGCATCCTGGATGGAGAGCGGCTGGCGTAGCTGCCGGGGGCTGATGCGTGCCATGAACAGGTCCGCCATGCGCAATACCTGCGCAGCGTCGCTCACCGATGAGATGCCGTGTGGATAGCCGCTGCCATCCGGCTGCTCGTGGTGTTGCATCACCGCGGCGATCCATTCGGCGTCGGTAACGCCGGCTTTCTCCAGCAGCGCGGCACTCAGGGCAGGGTGTGCGCGGATCTGGGTGCGTTGCCGGTCCAGGGCCGGATAGTCCTGCGCGGCCATCTGGCCCTGCAGCTCGGCGATGCTGGCGTTCATCGTCAGCGCCGCCAGTGCGATCTGCCGGATGCGCACGGCGGCCCAGCCGAGCTGCCGCGCCATCAATATGCCCAGCAGCGCTGTGTAGACCGCATGGCTGTATCCGTAGCGCAGATGCTTTGCATGGTCCTGCCGCACGGCCATGAACAGGCCGATGTCGGGGTCCGCGTCGGCAAGCTCCAGTATCTCGTCCGCCAGCGCTTGGATCGCATCCAGGCTGTCGGAGGTTTCACCCAGGTGCGGCAGCGCGGATTCCAGTGCGTCAATGGCCAGCGCCCAGCGGGTATAGATGCTTTCCGGTGGTTTTGCCGCAGGGGCCGCCAGCGCCTGCACCGCCTTGAATTCTTCGATATCGACAAACATGCCGCGCTCGAGCAGTGCTTCCAGCTGGCTGTCGTTGCGGATCACGTGCCCACGGGCGAGCAGCAGGGTGCAGTCCTGGTTGCGCACATTCCAAGGCAGCGGCACGCCCACCCGTACCTTGGATTCAACCAGTTTCAGCAGCTGCATGGTCGTCCTCCAGTGCCTGAGCCTCCTCGTCCGCTGCGCGAGCACACGGGTTCTGTCGAGAATGAAATTTCGCCCCATTGTTGCAGCATGCGTGGGGTTCCACAAACAGGCGGGTCAGCCTGGCGTGGCGGTCCGTCCAATATCGGGCCAGCGATGGTGCAGGTAGATCCATGCGGCCATGCCCACGCACATCATCAACAGCGAGGCCAGTGCCAGCAAGACGGTGGAATGCATCACCAGCGGCACCACGACCCCTGCCACCAGGCCATTGGCGGTGGAGCCTACAAACGCCTGCATGGACGAGGCCATGCCGCGGCGCTCGGGGTGAAGGTCCAGCACCAGCAAGGTGACCACGGGCACCATCAGGGCCCAGCCAAACGCGAAGACCGCGATCGGCGCGAGTGCCCACGCCGCATGCACCGGGAACAGCAGATTGGCCCCCAGGTTGAGGATGGCCACGGTGAACATGATCACGAAGCCATGGCGTATCTGCCGCTTCGGCGCGATCTTGCCGGCCAGACGGCCGCTGAGCCAAGCGCCGCCCATGATGCCGGAGATGGTGAGGACGAAGAACCAGAAGAACTGCGTGGGCGCCAGCGCCAGGTGCTCGCCCAGGAAGGCCGGCGCCGCCAGCACATACAGGAACATGCCGTTGAAGGGCACGCCGCTGGCCAGCGCCAGCAGCACGAAGCGTGGGCTGGACCCCAGCTGCCAGTAGCCGCGCATCAGGTGGGGCACGTTGAAGGGCTGGCGCAGCTCGGGCTGCAGGGTTTCGGGCAGCAGGCGGAAGTTGGCGATCCACAGGACCACGCCGACCAGCGTCAGGAACCAGAAGATGCTGTGCCAGCCCGTGTGCACGAACAGCCAGCCGCCCACGATGGGGGCGATGGCCGGGGCCACGCCAAAGTAGATCGTCACCTGGCTCATCACCTGCTGCGCGCGTGCCGGGGGGAACATGTCGCGGATGACCGCGCGCGACACCACGATGCCGGCGCCCGTCGATAGCCCTTGCAGCGCCCTGAATGCAATGAGCTGGCCGATGCTTTGCGACAGCGCGCAGCCCGCGGAGGCCAGCGTGAACATCGCGATGCCGCACAGCACCACGGGGCGCCGGCCAAAGCTGTCCGCCAGTGCGCCATGGAAGAGGTTCATGAACGCAAAACCGAAGAGATAGGCCGACAGGGTCTGCTGCATCTCCACGGGGGTGGCGCCCAGTGCCTGCGCAATGCCGGTGAACGCGGGGATGTAGGTGTCGATGGAGAAAGGCCCCAGCATGCCCAGCACGGCGAGGAGGACGGCCAGGGCCCATTGGGGAGCGCGCCAGAGCGTGTGGGCGTTAGGGTTCATGGATGAATTTCGAAGGGCGGTGGAAGGGGGCGTCGTGGGATGGAGGGCGGTGGGGCTGCCGCGGGATCGTCAGGGCCTGGGCCGCCTGGGCAGGAGCTGGCCCCCGGGCGAAAACCGGTACCAGCCCTCCATCCACCCCAGCCCGAAGAGTGAGAGGGTCTGCTCATAGTAGGCCGTGGTGCGCACGGGGCTTGCTGCCAGGCGGTTGCGTTGCGCTTGCAGCGCGGCGCTGTCTCCTTGCGCCTGCAGGAAGGGCAGCATCGCGGCAGAGAAGCCCGACGGGCCTGCCCCGGAGGCTTGTCCACTCCGTACATCGATGGATTCGGGGGGGTGCCCCTGTTCCCGCACGTAGCGGGCCATGGGGGCCAGTGCCGACAGCAGCGCCTTGCGGCCGCTGGCGGCCGGGTGCAGCATGCCGGCCCACAGGTAGACGCGGATCGCGTTGTAGGTGCCCTGGCCTTTTTCCTTGCCCTTTTCGTCGATGAGAAAGCCCTGCCGCGCGTCGTAAATGGCCCAGTCCGGGGCATAGCCTTGGGGGGATGCGCCCACGATGACCTTCTCGGAGCTTCGTACCAACTGCTTCCAGGCGGTCTGCGGGTACAGCGCGCCGAGCCGTTGCATTGCCTGCAAAGGCAGGTAGCTGGGGTTGAGCTTCCATCGGTCGCCGGCTTCCACAAAGCCGCGTGGCGCGGGCAGCAGGCACAGGCCCAGGCCTGGCAGGTCGGCGGTTTCTTCGGCAATGATGCGTGCGGCCAGCCGGGCTCCCAGTGCGTGGTAGCGCGGCACTTGCCACAAGCGGGCCGCCTCACCCAAGGCATAGGCAATCCAGAGGTCCGCGTCCGATGCGGCGTTGCTGTCGAGGATGCCCCAGGTACCGTCAGGCCGGCGGCCCCATAGCCACGCGGGCAAGCGGGCGCCGAGGTCGCCGCCGCTCAGGTTGTTTTCAGTCCAGC
Organism: Acidovorax sp. GW821-FHT11A03; assembly: GCF_058809075.1. NCBI lineage: Bacteria > Pseudomonadati > Pseudomonadota > Betaproteobacteria > Burkholderiales > Comamonadaceae > Acidovorax > Acidovorax sp. GW821-FHT11A03. Next base: position 11,623 of record NZ_JBXASG010000012.1, on the reverse strand, counting down.
GCAGGAGGACATCGAACCCCTTGCGGTCATTGGCCACCAGGGCAAAGAAAAGCCCGTATGCCTGGCCTTCGGAGTAGGTCCGTCCGCCTTCGCCATCGTCGGAGATCACACGGCCTTCGTCGCTGACGAATTGCGCCTTGAAGCGGTCCCATGCGGGCCACTGGCCGCCGCTGGCCAGGCCCGCGGAGGGACGTGCCTGTCCGTTGGCGCCCAGGAACGCCGTGGGTGAGAGGAAACCCAGCCCCGTGAGCAGGGCCGTCCGCCGTAAGAGCAATGCAGCAGTCATGTCGGGAGAGTTTTCGTTTCGCATACTGTGGTGGAGCGCCTTCTTCTTCTTTCCGCCGTCCTGTCAATGCAGCGCATTGGAGGCACCCGGGGAAAGCACGGGCTGCCACGGGCCTGGACAGCGTGGCGGGCGCAAGGGTTGCCTATACTAGCCAAGGAAATCCCGGGCGGGTTCTGGCGGCATTGTTTGCATGCAGGTGCCGTGCCCTTTGGGTGCAAGGCCTGAAGTGCTACAAAATGCAGAGTGCCCTGACCCCAGAAATATAGCCACAAGGCCTTTTCGTGGCCAATTCGCTCAAAGTCGTGGATCAAAATGGAACAACATCTATTGGGCCGGGTTGAAGATATCCCGGGAGTCCAGGTCAGGCGACTGCATCCCAGAAAAGACGAGCGCGGAACGCTGACGGAAGTCTTCCGCAACGAGTGGCACCCGGGCAGCCTGCCGTTGCAATGGAACCATGTCAAATCCCGGCCCAACGTCTTGCGAGGGGTTCATGTGCACGTGCGGCACACCGACCATTTGCTGGTGCTGACGGGCACCATGCTGCTCGGCCTGATCGACCTGCGCGAGGGCACCGACCATTTCCGGCAGAGCACGGTGATCGAGCTGACCGGTGCCGAACCCACCATGGTCAGCATTCCGACGGGGGTCGCGCACGGCTTTTACTTTCCGGAAGCTGCGGACATGCTGTACAGCGTCACCCACTACTGGGATCCCGTGACGGATGAGCTTGGCTGCCGCTGGGATGACCCTGGCCTGGGGCTGGACTGGCCGGTCAGTGCCCCGGTACTGTCCCCAAGGGATCAGGCCGCAACGTCCCTCGACGGATTGCTGGAGGAGCTGCGCGGCAGCAAGGACAAATCATGGTGAGGATAGGACTTCTGGGGTGCGGCCGCTGGGGGCGATTGATTCTGCGTGATCTCAAGCAACTGGGGGCCTACGTGGCGGTGCTGGCGGTGGGAGAGGCCAGCCGGGCCCGTGCATGCGAAGGCAATGCCGACGTGGTGGCATCCTCCCTGGAAGATCTCCCTGAGGTCGACGGGTATGTGGTGGCCGTGCCCACCGCCCAGCACGCCGCCTTCCTTCGCCAACTGGTGCCCTCCGGCAAGCCGGTGTTCTGCGAAAAACCGTTCACGTCCAGCGCTGCGGAGGCAAAGGCCATCGCCCAGCTGGCGGGTGACCGGATCTTCATCATGGACAAATGGCGCTATCACGGGGGCGTGCTCGCACTGGCCGCGCTGGCGCAGTCCGGAGAACTGGGCCCGGTGCTGGGACTGAAGACCACCCGCCTCGGATGGGGCAATCCCCATGCAGATGTGAGCGCGGACTGGATTTTGCTTCCACATGATCTCAGTATCGCCATCGAAATCCTGGGCGACTTGCCCGAGCCCACCGCGGCCTGGGCGGAAACCAGCGCAGAGGGCCTGGTCGCGCTCTCGGGCGTGCTGGGTCTGAAGGATCGCAGTCACCCGTGGATGCAGTTTGAAATCGGCGTGCGCTCTCCTTCCCACCGGCGGACCATCGAACTGCGCTGTCGTGACGGCATTGCATCGCTCAGCGACGCCTACGACGCCCATGTCGCCGTGCAGCGCACTTCGAGTTGCCTCTTCGACGGACCCGTGCCCGGCACCGAGCTGCGTCCCGTGGACACCGCCATGCCCCTTTTGCGGGAACTGACGGCGTTCCTGGACTATCTTTGCCATCGTGGTCCACCCCCCAAGAGCAGCGCGGCGGAGGGCTTGATGGTGGTGGAGCGCATCGCGTCGCTGCGGGCGCTGGCAGGACTGCCCGAATGAGCGACCCGCTATTCACGGTCGTGATTCCAACCCACGACCACGCGGACACGCTGTGGCATTCGGTCGCCAGTGTGCAGTGGCAGACCTGCCAGAGCTTTGAAGTGTTCATTGTGGGCGACGGTGCGCCTGAGCGCACCCGCTCCATTGCCCAGTCCTTGGCGGAGCGCGATCCCCGGATCCGCTACTTTGACAACCCCAAGGGGGCGCGGCACGGCGAAGCGCACAGGCACCGGGCCTTGCAGGAGGCGCGAGGCCGTTTTGTCGCCTACCAATCCGATGACGACCTGTGGCTTCCAGACCATCTTGACATCCTGGCGGCGGCGCTTGAAGACCATGACCTGGTCCACACCATGCAGATCGACGTATCGCCGGCAGGCGAGACCGCGACATGGCCTTTTGATGCCTTCCAGGATGGCCAGCAGATTGAGCGCATGCGAGCCTCCGCCGGTGGCTTTGGCTTGGCGTCCGCAGCGCATACCCGCCGCGCCTACCATGCGCTGCCTGTCGGCTGGACCCCTGCGCCCCTCAGCATTAGTACTGATCTTCACTTCTGGCTGCAAATGCTGGGTCAGCCGGGTTTGCGCTATTCCTCGGTGAAATGGCCCACCAGCCTCCATTTTTCATCGGTGACCCGCCGCAGCTTGTCCCCTGCCGACCGGGCGGCTGAACTGGAGCAATGGTGGGAACGCCTTCAAGACCCTGAAGCCCGGCTGAGCTTGCTGAAAAACGTGTTGTTCAGGGTCAACGCCCATTGCTACGCTCAGTCTCAGTCTCAGTCTCAGTCTCAGCCTGAGATCGAGATGATCAAGAGCAGTCTATCCTGGCGGATCACGGCGCCTTTGCGTGCGCTGGGTCATCGACTGGGGATGAAGCCGTGACCGGGAGCTTCGAGCGGCTTTGAACGGATGCCGATAGGCGCCTGCCCTGGTGGGAGAGGTTGTGGGCCTGCATGGGCTTGATGGCCCGCGTACACGATGAGGCAACACGTCGCTCAGCGTGCGCTGGTGCCGTGAGAAAGCTCTGGGGTGCCAGCTTGGCGTTGATACCCAATCGCCTCAATCATGCGGAGCCTCTGTGGCTCGCAAACAAGAGCCGAACGTGGCCCAACACCCCCCGCATCCAGATGTTGCAAACCCGGCAGTTGCCGGGCCGCGCATTGCTGATGACCCCGCACTCGCGGGTGCAAGTGGATGACCCGCAAGGGGACCCTGGCTGATGGCTGCTTCAACACGGGAGACGAGGGCGTATCCGTGCCATGCTGCAATGGGGGGGATGGGCGGCTGCGCGAGAGCACGGCAGCCGCTTTTATTAGGGCGCGCACGTATGATCGACGGCACTACTTCGGGGGAGAACAGAGACATGCAAACCAACGTCCGAAATTGGCTCGCAGCCATCTTGGTTCTTTGCGCCACAGGCTGGGCCAATGCTCAAGCCATGGTCTATACCGCCATATCCACCGGCCCCTACCCGACGAAAGTGGACTTCACCGCACCTTGCGGCGCTGGCCCGTGCCAAAACTACGTGCTGTCGGCACCGCCATCCGGTTCGTTCAGAACAGCCAGCCCGTTGCCTGGCAGCTTGATCAACACGGACATAACTCCGTTGGTCACCTCGTTCAACTTTAGCGATGGGATCAACGCATATTCAAACATCGACCCGTCGGCACGCATCGTCCAGATACTGGCGACAACGGACCCCAGTGGCGCCATCGTAGGGGCCTCGTTTTTTGTCCAGCGCTGGTTGACCGGGTCCGCACCCCATATCGTCAATGACCGTTTCTCCGGCATGTTGGTGTTTGGGGTAGCCGCATCGGCTCTGCACAATGTGCCCTGTATCACCACGGGTGTCGCACCCAGTGGTGCGGCGGACACATGCATTGGCGGACTCACGGATGCTTCGTCTTCCACCGCCGGCCCTGTCACATTGGCCTGGTCAGCTGCAGCGGCCCCTGCGGCAATTCCCTCCCTGTCTGAATGGGGCTTGGCAATCATGGCGGGCCTGATGGCGCTAGCCAGCTTCGCGGCCCTACGCCGCAAGAGCCTCTAACGACCTGACTCGCAAAAGCCGCAGCCAAGCCAAAAAACGCTGCGGGGTTTTTGCTTGTGGTGCGGCGTGGCGGCATCTGCCGTTTTCGGATGCGGAGATGTTCCACGCCGTCTTGGGTGCGTTTTCGATGCCCTGGCCCGGAGCTGCCGACGTGTTGGCGTGCAATGCAACCGAACCGCAGCAGGCGCGGCGTGCAGCGTTGAACACTTGGACAAGGGGCCTGCAATGCGCCTCATCGAATCACAACGAGCCAATGAAAAAAGCCGCTGCTACCATTTCGATAGCTGCGGCTTTTTTAGCCTTGCGGCTTAGTTTGGTGGGTCCTGAGTGACTCGAACACTCGACCTACGGATTAAGAGTCCGCTGCTCTACCAACTGAGCTAAGAACCCAAACTTGTTAATCTGTCTGCATTGCTGCAGAGCCTCGAATTATGCACCAATTTTCTGCGAGTTGGCAAGCGCCGCAAAAAATTATTGCATCGCATTGCGGCTTGCGAGTTCCACAAAAAGGCCGCTGTGGTCCAGTTCACCCAGGCCATGCTCGACGCCTTCGGCATAGAGGGTCTCGAAGAGGGCCGTGATGGGGGCATCGAAGCCGATCTCGCCGGCGGTGGCCAGGGCGTTGCGCATGTCCTTGAGCTGCACCGCCATGCGGCCGCGCGGGGCAAAGTCGCGCTCCACCATGCGCTGGCCGTGCAGTTGCAGGATGCGGCTGTCGGCGAAGCCTCCCTGGATGGCCTCGCGCACCTTGGCCATGTCGGCCCCGCCCTTGGCGGCGAACAGCAGAGCCTCCGCCACCGCGCCAATGGTGATGCCCACGATCATCTGGTTGGCCAGCTTGGTGAGCTGGCCAGCGCCATGCGGTCCGACGTGGGTGGCGCGGCCGCAGGCGGCGAAGAGGGGCTGGGCCCGCGCAAAATCCTCGGGGCGACCGCCGACCAGGATGGCGAGCGTGCCGTTTTCCGCACCCACGGTTCCGCCGGACACCGGCGCATCCAGGTGGGACAGCCCCATTTCGCCCAGGCGAGCGGCATGGTCCCGGGCCTCGCGGGGCTGGATGGAGGCCATGTCGATGAACAGCGCGCCCTTGCGCATGGCCTTGGCCGCGCCGGCCTCGAAAAGCACCTGGCCGACCACGGGGCCGTTTTCAAGCAGGCTGACCACCACGTCGGCGTTCTGGACGGCATCGGCGGCCAGGGAATGCACGGTGATGCCGGATGCAGCCAGGGGCTCCGCCTTGGCGCGGGTGCGGTTCCATGCGTGCACCTGATGTCCAGCGTCCTTCAGGCGCCGCGCGATGGGCAGGCCCATCATTCCGATGCCGAGGACTGCAATGCGAAGCGGTGTGGTGGTCATGGCGTCATTCACCCAGGAAGGTTGTCTCTCTGTGCATCATGTGCCTTTTTGGTGCGTCACCCTGTCACGGAGCTTGCAGCATGGTCGGATTGGAATGATGATGCCGCACCGCCACAGGAGACTTCATCCATGAGCCTGCCCCTGCACGACCCCGCCTGGCTCGAGCGCATGTACAACAACCGCGCGCTGGTGCCCGACCACATGGCCTATCTGCAGCGCTGGGCCGACGATTCCGCCCGGGTACGGGCGAGCCACCCGTGCGTGCTGGACGTGGCGTACGGTACCGGGACGGGAGAGGCGCTGGATATTTTCCCGTCCGCACGTGCCTCGGATGACGGTGTTCCCGTGCTGGTGTTCGTGCACGGCGGGTACTGGCGCTCGCTGGACAAGTCCGACCATTCGTTCATTGCCCCGTCCTTCACGCAGGCCGGTTTCTGTGTGGTGGTGGTGAACTACGCGCTGTGCCCGGGCACGCCGGAGGCGCCGGTCACCATTCCCCATATCGTGCGGCAGATGGAGAAGGCACTGGAATGGGTGTGGCGCCACATCGCCAGCCACGGCGGGGACCCCCGGCGCATCACGGTGGCCGGGCACTCGGCGGGAGGGCAGCTGGCCGCCATGCTGCTTACCAGCGTGTGGCCCCTGGTCGGCCAGGGGCTGCCCGATGGGCTGGTGCGCAATGCGCTGTCGATTTCCGGGATCCACGATCTGGAACCCATCATGCACACCCCCATGTACCAGTCGGTGCTGAACCTGACGGAGCAGCAGGTCCTTCAGTGCAGCCCCGCGCGGCTTCTGGAGCCGCCGGCGGGCACGCTCTACTGCGTGGTGGGGGCCGATGAAAGTACGGAGTTCCTGCGGCAGAACCAGCTCATGCAGGACGCCTGGGGCAGCCATTTCGTCCCCCGCAGCCAGGCACTGCCGGGCCTGCACCATTTCAGCATCGTGGATTGCCTGGCCAGGCCGGGGCATGACCTGCACCACATGGCGCAAAACCTGCTGCGCGCCTGAAGTGGGGGCAACCCCTTGCGGCGCTGCCCGTGTTTCCCGCCCCTCGGGCTTCGCGCTGGGGTGGCGCCCGCTGGCCTGGGCTGCGCCATCTGCATGTGCCGTGGCGGCGCAAGGGGCCGGCGCTGCCGTGCCGGCCGCCCGTGCTACATCAGCAGGTGCTCGCCTGCGTTGTCGCCGCCCAGGATCACGTAGTTCACCTTGCGGATGTCCATCAGCTTCTTGCCGCCCGCGTAGCTGATGGAGCTTTGCACGTCCTGCTCCATTTCGATCAGGGTGCTGGCCAGCTTTCCCTTGACGGGCTCCAGGATGCGCTTGCCTTCGACGTGCTTGTACTCGCCCTTGTTGAAGTCGCTCGCGGAACCGTAGTATTCCTTGTACAGCGCGCCGTCGACCTCGACGGTCTGGCCCGGCGATTCCTCATGCCCCGCAAACAGCGAGCCGATCATCACCATGCTGGCGCCAAAGCGGATGCTCTTGGCGATGTCTCCGTGGCTGCGGATGCCCCCGTCGGCGATGATGGGCTTGGTGGCCACGCGCGCGCACCACTTGAGCGCCGAGAGCTGCCAGCCGCCCGTGCCAAAACCCGTCTTGAGCTTGGTGATGCACACCTTGCCCGGGCCCACGCCGACCTTGGTGGCATCGGCCCCCCAGTTTTCCAGGTCGATCACCGCTTCGGGCGTGGCCACGTTGCCGGCGATCACGAAGGCCTTGGGCAGGTGCTGCTTGAGGTAGCCGATCATGTTCCGCACGCTGTCGGCATGGCCGTGCGCGATGTCGATGGTGATGTATTCGGGGGTGAGCCCCAGTGCCACCAGCTGGTCCACGGTGTCGTAGTCGGGCTGCTTCACGCCCAGCGAGATCGAGGCGTAGCAGCCCTGGGCGTGCATGTCCTTGACGAACTGGACATTGTCCAGATCGAAGCGGTGCATGACATAGAAGTAGCCGTTCTGTGCCATCCAGGTGCAGATCTTTTCATCCACCACCGTCTTCATGTTGGAGGGCACCACTGGCAGCCGGAACGAGCGTCCGCCCAGTTCCACGCTGGCGTCGCATTCCGAGCGGCTGTCCACCCGGCACTTGCGCGGCAGCAAGAGAACGTTGTCGTAGTCGAAGATTTCCATGAGATTCCAAGCTCCATAAAGGGACGCAGCCAAACAATTTCAGCGGCGGTGGGCGCTTGGCTTGGGACCGGCTTTGTGGGCGGGGCCGTTCAGGCCGCTCCGAACCCCGCGGTGCGCGGGCACAAAAAAACCGGACGCCAAGAAACTTGGGCCCGGTGATTGATTCTACCCGCCTGTCCGTCCCACCCTATAACGATGGTGGTATTACCGGTATCACCGGCAGGTGGATTGCGCCGCGGCGATGACCGTCCCCCGGGCATCCTGCACCCAGCCCACCATGCGCAGCCGCTCGGCCTGCGCCCCTTCGGGGATGCGCATGGACCGTGTTTCCATCCATTTCGATGGCCCCAATCCCGACCCCGGCCGCTGGCCGGGCTTGCCCCATGCGCCGTGGAGCATGTTCCTGACGATATTCCGGGGCACGGCCGTGCCATCGGTTCCCGCTGGCACGGCCTCCACGAGCAGCAGGTAGAACTCCAGGGGGCCAGGCGCGGCGGTCCGGCCCGGGGTGAACGCGATCGCCGTGCCCAGGTAGTCGTTGAACGGCATGCCGTGGGCCACCCGCAGTCCGGCAGGCCGGGCTGCCTGTACCGCAGCGGTGTGCACGTCGGTGGCCCGGGGCGGCTTGCGGCCCAGCGCCTCCAGTCGGACCAGGGCGTCGCGGGCGGCAGCGGCGGCCAGCGGTGCATCCTCGCCCGCCGCGCCGGGCACGATCCAGTCCAGCACCGCCGTGCCGGCGCCGGCGGTCGGCGCGGGGGTCGCGCGGTCCGTCCAGCAGGCCTCGCAGTCCGCGCTGAGGAAGCGCTCGAAGAGGGCGGTGGGCCGTGGGGTGCCGTCGCTGCTGCAGCTGGCCTGGGCCCAGGTGGCCGCGGGTGCATGGGCGAGTACAAGGGCCACGAGGCTGGCCAGGGTGCGGGCAGTGTTTTTCATAAAAGAATGGGAGAGCGGCGGGGCGCTTTCTACAATGGCTGGATGTTCCCACAAGACCCGTTCCCGGGGGGGCCAGATGTGCTGGCGCCCACCTCCCTTGATGCGCCCTCGGCTGCGTCGCCCCTCCTGGCCCATCTGAACCCCGAGCAGCTCGCCGCCGTCACCCTGCCGGCGGGGCATGCGCTCATCCTGGCGGGCGCTGGCTCGGGCAAGACGCGGGTGCTCACCACGCGCATCGCCTGGCTGCTGCAAAACGGCTACGCCACGCCCGGCGGCATCCTGGCCGTCACCTTCACCAACAAGGCCGCCAAGGAAATGGTGGCGCGCCTGTCGGCCATGCTGCCGGTGAACGTGCGCGGCATGTGGATCGGCACCTTCCACGGCCTGTGCAACCGGCTGCTGCGGGCGCACCACAAGGCGGCCGGCCTGCCGCAGTCGTTCCAGATCCTGGACACGCAGGACCAGCTTTCGGCCATCAAGCGCCTGTGCAAGCAGCACAACGTGGACGACGAGCGCTTTCCGCCCAAGCAGCTGTCGTACTTCATCGCCGGCTGCAAGGAAGAGGGCATGCGCCCCGGCGACGTGCCCACGCACGACAGCGATGCCCGCAAAAAGGTCGAGATTTACCAACTGTACGAAGAACAATGCCAGCGCGAAGGCGTGGTGGACTTTGGCGAGCTGATGCTGCGCAGCTACGAGCTGCTGCGCGACAACGACCCGATCCGCGAGCACTACCAGCGCCGCTTCGCGCACATCCTGGTGGACGAATTCCAGGACACCAACAAGCTGCAGTACGCCTGGCTCAAGCAGCTGGCGGGCAACGACACTGGCGGGCGCTTCGAGGCGCGCGGCAGCGTGATCGCCGTGGGCGACGACGACCAGAGCATCTACGCCTTTCGCGGGGCGCGGGTGGGCAACATGGCCGACTTCGTGCGCGAGTTCGATGTCCAGCAGCAGATCAAGCTCGAACAGAACTACCGCAGCTACAGCAACATCCTCGACTCGGCCAATACGCTCATCAGCCACAACAGCCGGCGCCTGGGCAAGAACCTGCGCACCACGCAGGGGCCCGGCGAGCCCGTGCGCGTGTACGAGGCCAGCACCGACCTGGCCGAGGCGCAGTGGATGGTCGACGAGATCAAGCAGCTGGTGCGCAGCGACGGCTTCGAGCGCAAGGAGATCGCCGTGCTCTACCGCAGCAATGCGCAAAGCCGGGTGATCGAATCGGCGCTGTTCAACGCCAGCGTGCCCTACCGCGTGTACGGCGGCCTGCGCTTCTTCGAGCGCGCCGAAATCAAGCACGCGCTGGCCTACCTGCGCCTCTTGGAGAACCCGCACGACGACACGAGCTTCCTGCGCGTGGTCAACTTTCCGCCGCGCGGCATCGGGGCGCGCAGCATCGAGGTGCTGCAGGACGCGGCGCGCGCCGCCGGCTGCTCGCTGCACGACGGCGTGAGCGCCGTGCCCGGCAAGGCGGGCGCCAACCTCGGCGCCTTCGTCGCCATGGTGGACGTGCTGCGCGAGCAGACGCAGGGCCTGAACCTGCGCGGCATCATCGAGCAGGTGCTCGAATCCTCGGGGCTGGTGGAGCACTACCGCACCGAGAAGGAAGGCGCCGACCGCATCGAGAACCTGGAAGAACTGGTCAACGCGGCCGAGAGCTTCGTCACGCAGGAGGGGTTTGGCCGCGATGCCGTGGCCCTGCCGCTGGACGAGCATGGCACGCCGCTCACGCAGAGCACGGTCAGCCAGGGGCTGGATCCCGATGCCCCGGTCGTCGACGAACCGCTCAAGCCCGTGCCGGGCATCGTGGACGCGGACACCGGCGAAACCCTCTCGCCCCTGGCCGCCTTCCTCACGCACGCCGCGCTGGAAGCGGGCGACAACCAGGCCCAGGCCGGGCAGGACGCGGTACAGCTGATGACCGTGCACGCCAGCAAGGGCCTGGAGTTCGACGGCGTGTTCATCGGCGGCATGGAAGAGGGCCTGTTCCCGCACGAAAACTCCGCCAGCGAGCGCGACGGGCTGGAGGAAGAGCGCCGCCTGATGTACGTGGCCATCACCCGCGCGAGGAAGCGCCTGTACCTGAGCCATTCGCAGACGCGCATGCTGCACGGCCAGACGCGCTACAACATCAAGAGCCGCTTCTTTGACGAACTGCCCGAGGGCGCGCTCAAGTGGATCACGCCCAAGCAGCAGGGGTTTGGCTCATTTGCTCCTAATTCAGGAGCTTCTGGCGCTTATGGGTCAAGCGCTAGAGGCTCATTTGGCTTCAAGTCCGAGACCTTCGCCAGCCCGCCGGTGCCCGTGCAGAAGACCGCGCCCGCCCACGGCTTGCGGGTGGGCATCGCGGTGTTCCACACCAAGTTCGGCGAAGGCAAGGTGCTGGCCATCGAAGGCACGGGCGACGACGCGCGCGCGCAGGTCAATTTTCCGCGCCATGGCACCAAGTGGCTGGCGCTGTCGGTGGCCAAGCTCACGGTGGTGGACTGATTGAAATCATCGCCCGCCGCTCCCGCGCTGGTGGTGCTCGGCGGGCTGCCGGGCGTGGGCAAGAGCACGATCGCCCGCGCGCTGCTGGGGCAGTGGCCGGCGGTGTACCTGCGCATCGACACCATCGAGCAGGCGCTGCGGGATTGCGGCGCGCTGGGGGGCAGTGGCGTGGGGGCCGCGGGCTATGTGGTGGCATATGCCCTGGCGCGTACCCATCTTTCGCAAGGACTGTCCGTTCTGGCGGACTGCGTGAACCCCTGGGCCGAGACGCGCGCGTCCTGGCACCGGGTGGCCCTGGACGCGCAGGCGCCGATGCTGGCCGTGGAGGTGGTCTGCGGCGATCCCGCCGAGCACCGCCGGCGGGTCGAGCAGCGGGTGAGCGACGTACCCGGTCTCGTGCCGCCCTTCTGGGAGGCCGTGTGCCGGCACGACTACGTGCCCTGGGCGGCGGACAACAACCAGCTGGTGGTCGACACCGCCCACCGCAGCCCGGGCGAAGCGGCTAGGTGTGATGTCTCAATAGGTTGTTCATCCGTCTCGGATTTGGGAAGCTGGTTACCAGGCCAAGCAACTCAAGTCAGGAG
>NZ_JBXASG010000011.1:0-211429 GCF_058809075.1 Acidovorax sp. GW821-FHT11A03 | reverse complement strand
GTTCCTGGTGCGCTGGCACGCGGCGATGGAGCGCTGCAGGCGATCGAGCAGCAGCCGCCGGTTGGGCAGGCCCGTCAACGCGTCGAAGAACGCCAGGCGCTCGATCTCCTGCTCCGCTCGCTTGCGGTCCGTGATGTCGCGGCACACGCCCAGCACGCCGGTCACGCGGCCGTGCAGGTCGCGGATGGGGGTCTTGATGGTCTCGAACTGGCCCTGGTAGCCATCCTCGGCGAAAGTGAGCGTTTCCTCGTACACCAGCGGCTGCCAGGCCTGCATGGCGCGCAGGTCGTAGTTGCGGAACCGCTCGGCCTCGGGCTGCGCCACCAGATCGAAATCGCTGCAACCCACGATCTGGCGCTCCGGCCGCCCGGCAAAGCGCTCGAACACGGGGTTGACCGACAGGTAGACACCCTGCGCGTCCTTGAGGAACACCATGTCGGGCATAGCGTTGACCACGCGCGCAAGGTGTGCCTTCTGGTGCGCAAGCTCTTCCTCGATGCGCTTGAGCTCGGTGAGGTCGTAGGCGAACAGCACCACGGCGGGCACGCCCTGGTCCGTCACGCTTTCGGGGGCGATGGTGGTGTGGTGGCACTGGGTGCCGCCGGGTCCGTCGATGCGGTTCTCGAACACCGCCGCCTCGCCCGCGAACGCCTTGTCGAAATGAGGCTGCATGCGCTGCATCACTTCGGGCTCCAGCACATCCCTCAGCAATTGCCCCTGCAGCTGCGCGGGCTCGCGGTGCAGCCAGCGGGCCTGCTGTTCGTTGACGTAGAGCACGCGCAAATCGCGGTCCAGCCGTGCCACCCCGCCAGGCACCTGCCGCAGCATGTTGGCCATCAGGGCCTCATGGGCGTGGGAGGCTTCCTCGGCCAGGTGGTGCGCGGTGATATCGGTCTGCACACCGTCCCACATCACCCGGCCATCGTCGAGCCGGCGCGGCGAGGCGCTCAGGTGCATCCAGCGCAGCTGGCCGTCCGGGCGGCGCATCCGGAAGACCTCTTCCACCGCCGCCATGTTCACGAAGGAGTTCTCCTGGGCCCGCAGCAGGCGCGCGCGGTCTTCCTCGAGGATCTGCCCGTACAGGACGCTGGGGTTGCGCACCACGTCCTCGACGCTGACACCGTTGAGGCGGGCAATGGCCTCGCCCATGTGCACGAAGTGCGTGCGCCCGTCGTGCTCGCGCACCACCTGGTACAACACGCTGTGGGGCAGGTTGCGCCCAAGCAGCGACAGGCGGCCCTGGCTTTCGCGCAGCAGCCGCTCGGCCTCCTGCACACGCGCAAACGGCTGGCGGATGCCCGCGTTGAACACCGCCTGGTACAGGAGCGCATAGGCCACGATGCGCCAGCCGTGGGCGAGCGGGCCGCCCACGGGAGAATGGCCGCCCAGCAGGCCCACCGAAAGTTCACCGCAGGCGAAGGCCGCCGCCGCCCAGGCGAAAACGCGCTCGCGCGCCTGCCCCCGGTGCACCGCATCGCGGTGCAGCAGCAGGGCCACCGCCGCCAGCACCAGCACGAGCCCGAACGCCAGGTACTGCCGCAAGGCTCCGCCCGCGGCCTGCGCAAACGATGCGGGCAGCGGCCCCAGCGCCGTTCCCAGCAGCAGCAGCGCCATGCCGGCGGAGGCGGCCAGCCACGCCTTGGCAGGGCCCGCGGCGGTGAGGTGCACCGCCGTGAGCAGCAGGGTGAGCGTCTCCGCCACCCGGGCCCAGCTGCTGAGCCACAGCGAGATGCCGGCCGTGCCCGTGGGCATGTGGACCGAGGTCGAATGCGCCAGCACGCCGTGGAGAAAATTGCATGCCGCCGCCACGCCGAAACCCGCCACCAGCACGTTGGCACGGGTTTGCTCGGGGGCTTCGAGAGTGTGCAGCGATACCGACACCACCAGCAGCCCGAGTAGCACGGCCACCAGTTCCATGAAAGGCTCCAGGCCGTGCTGGGAACCCGCACCATCGCCCATCATCTGCGCCAGCGGCACCATCACGGCCGCCAGCGCGGCCACCACCAGCACCACCGTGACGGCTGGTGTGTCCGTCAGCAGCGCGCGATAGGGCCTGAAGCGGGTGGAAGGGGGCATACGGGCGTGAGGCAGTGCAGGACTCTATTTCGACACAACGTCACAAGTGTATCGGCGAGTAAGCAGGCATTCACATTCTTTACGGTCTCCCTGGCACACGGCTGACTGGGCGCGCGGCCCCCGGGGCGCGACGCCGCAGCGCCGGCCCCCCCGCATCATCTTCAGCCGGCCAGCAGCTGGCGCAGCACAAAGGGCAGGATGCCCCCCGCCTGGTAGTAGTCCACCTCGATCGGCGTGTCGATGCGCAGCGTGACCGTGACCTCCTGGCGCGAGCCGTCCGCGCGACGGATGACGAGCTGCGCATCGCTTTGCGGGGTGAGCGCGGGGTCCGGCACCACATCGATCACCTCGCTGCCGGTGAGCCCCAGCGTCTCCCACGACTCGCCCGCCCGGAACTGCAGGGGCAGCACGCCCATGCCCACCAGGTTGGAGCGGTGGATGCGCTCGAAGCTGCGCGCCACCACGGCCTTGATGCCCAGCAGCTGCGTGCCCTTGGCCGCCCAGTCGCGGCTGGAGCCCGTGCCGTATTCCTCGCCGGCGAAGATGACCGTGGGGGTGCGCTGGGCGATGTACTGCATGGCGGCGTCGAAGATGAACATCTTCTCGCCCTGCAGCGCGCCCTCGTTCTGGAACACCGTGACGCCGCCCTCCTCTCGGGAGCCGTCGGCCGTGGGGGCAATCATGAGGTTCTTGATGCGCACGTTGGCGAAGGTGCCGCGCATCATCACGTCATGGTTGCCGCGCCGCGCGCCATAGCTGTTGAAGTCCTGCTTCATCACGCCGTGCTGCAGCAGCCACTGGCCCGCGGGCGAGCTTTCCTTGATGGAACCGGCGGGCGAGATGTGGTCGGTGGTGATGGAGTCGCCGAACAGCGCCATGATGCGCGCACCCAGCACGGACGGAAGTTTTGCGTCATTTTGGCCGCCAGCGCTTGATGCATCTGCGCTGGCAGCTCCTTTTTCAAGAGCAAACTGGGCAAAAAACGGCGGCTCGGCGATGTAGGTGCTGGCGGGCCAGGTGTAGGCATTGCCGCCCACGCCCTTGATCTTTTCCCAGAGCTTGCCGGGGTCGGAGCCCACCTTGGCGTAGTTCTCGCGGAAGGCCTTGCCGTTCATCGCGAACTTCATCAGCTGGTGGATCTCGTCGCTGGTCGGCCAGATGTCGCCCAGGTAGACGTCGCGCCCGCCCTTGCCCTTGCCGACGGGCTCCGTCATCAGGTCCTTGAGCACCGTGCCCGCGATGGCGTAGGCCACCACCAGCGGCGGGCTGGCCAGGAAGTTGGCCTTGAGGTTGGGGTGGATGCGCGCCTCGAAGTTGCGGTTGCCCGAGAGCACGGCCGCGCACACGAGGTCGTTGCTGGTGATGGCCTCATTCAGCTCGGGCGTGAGGTCGCCCGCATTGCCGATGCAGGTCGTGCAGCCGTAGCCGGCGAGCGCGAAGCCCAGCTTTTCCAGGTAGGGCAGCAGGCCGGTCTGCGTGAGGTATTCAGTGACGATGCGCGAGCCGGGCGCCAGCGATGTCTTGATGTGCGGCTTGACCTTGAGCCCCGCCTCCACCGCCTTCTTGGCCAGCAGGCCCGCGGCCAGCAGCACGCTGGGGTTGCTGGTGTTGGTGCAGCTGGTGATGGCGGCGATCAGCACGTCGCCGTTGCCCAGGGTCACGTCGCCAGCGCGGCTGGCCTGCTGGGCGGGCACCTCGGCGTGCGCGGCGGCCAGGGTGGGCTTGTTGTGCTCCATCTCCACCACGAAGCGCGGCGCGCCCGAGGGCAGGGGCTTCTCGGCGGGTGCGCTCACCTCGGCCGGCGCGTCGGACGGGCGCACATGGTGGCGGGTGTGCAGCAGCTCGGCCGGGCGGTTGAAGCCGTTTTGCGCGATGGGCTTGCTGAACAGGTCGGCGAACTGGCTGCAGACCTTGCCCAGCTCGATGCGGTCCTGCGGGCGCTTGGGGCCCGCCAGGCTGGGCGTGACGTCGCCCAGGTTCAGCCGCACGACCTGAGAGTAGTCGATCTCGCCCGCCAGCGGCACGCCGAACAGGCCCTGGGCCTTGAAGTACGCCTCGAAGGCCTCGATCTCGCCCTTGGTGCGGCCCGTGCCCTGGAAGTAGTCGATGGTCTTTTCATCCACCGGGAAGAAGCCCATGGTGGCGCCGTACTCGGGCGCCATGTTCCCGATGGTGGCGCGATCGGGCAGCGACAGCGTGCGCGTGCCCTCGCCAAAGAACTCCACGAACTTGCCCACCACCTTGTGCTGGCGCAGGATCTCGGTCACCGTGAGCACGAGGTCGGTGGCCGTCACGCCCTCGCGCAGCTGGCCCGTGAGCTCGAAGCCCACCACGTCGGGCGTGAGGAAATACACCGGCTGGCCCAGCATGGCGGCCTCGGCCTCGATGCCGCCCACGCCCCAGCCCACCACGCCGATGCCGTTGATCATGGTGGTATGGCTGTCGGTGCCCACCAGGGTGTCGGGGTAGTAGACGCCGTCCTTGCGCTTGTGCACGCCGCGCGCCAGGTATTCGAGGTTCACCTGGTGCACGATGCCAAAGCCCGGAGGCACCACGCCGAAGGTGTCGAACGCCTGCATGCCCCATTTCATGAACTCGTAGCGCTCGCGGTTGCGCTGGAACTCGAGCTTCATGTTCAGGTCGAGCGAATTCTTCTTGCCGTAGTGGTCGATCATGATCGAGTGGTCCACCACCAGGTCCACGGGCACCAGCGGCTCGATCTTCTTGGGGTTCTTGCCCAGCTTCACGGCCACGCTGCGCATGGCGGCCAGGTCGGCCAGCAGCGGCACGCCGGTAAAGTCCTGCAGCACCACGCGCGAGACCACAAAGGGAATTTCGTCCTTGCGGTCTGCCTTGGGCACCCAGTGGGCCAACTCCTTGACATGCTCGGCGGTCACCTTGCGGCCATCGCAGTTGCGCAGCACCGATTCGAGCACGATGCGAATCGACACGGGCAGGCGGTGGATCTGGGGAAACTGCCGGGCCAGCGCGGGCAGAGAGTAGAACTGGCCCTCCTTGCCGGACGCTGTCCTGAAACTCTTGAGGGTGTTGGCAAACGCGTGACGGGCGGGCTTGGGCGATGAGGCCATGGCGAACTCCTGTGAAAGGCAACAAGGCCTATTCTGGCAGTCCTGCGTGACGGTGCAATCGTGGGGCTATGCGGGCCGCCGGGCCCCGGTGCCGGTGCGGCGCAGGCCGGTGCTCCGGCCCACGCCGCCGCCGCATGGAAGATGAATCAAGAATGCCCCTGGCGCTTGTGCGACAAGCGCCAGGGGCTATTAATTCAAGAGCAAAAGATGAATACCCGTCAAGCGGCGGCCCATGCGGGCAGGCGGCGCACGCCCATCCACTGCAGTTCGGCCAGCAGGGCGACGGACACCACGTGCACCAGCAGATAGGCCTGGCCCAGCAGGGTGGGCGCGGCCGCGGAGCCCAGCAGCAGCGCCAGGCTGGCCAGCGCCCAGGCGAAGTTGCCAACGATCAGCACCCACAGCCAGCCACGGGGCATGGACTCGGACCGCGCGATGGCGGTGGCCAGGGCGGCGTAGCCCAGCAGCAGCACGCCCGAGGCCTGCAGCAGCCCCGGCGCGAGACCCAGCCACCCGGCCAGCGGCGCCGTCAGCAGCAGGTGCAGGGCACCGAGCAGCACACCGGTGGAGGCATCGAACCAGACCACGGCGCGCAGGAATCGGGGGGAAGACATCAGGTTGAACATGGAAGACTCCTTGGTGGGTAAAAAAATGAAGAACAGGCCTGCATCGTTCCCGTCCCGGTGCACCGCGTCGATGACCTGGCAGGTAATGGCCTGCACGCTCTTTCCCCCTAGGATGTGGCCCATGACCTCCACATCCCCCCCTTCGCACCGCCCTGTGCGCCCCAGCCTGCCGCACCGCGCGGCGCCGCCGGGGCCCGCATCGTTTGGCGACCATCTGCGCACCTGGCGCCAGCAGCGGCACCTGAGCCAGCTGGAACTGGCCGACGAGGCCGACATCTCCACGCGGCATGTGAGCTTCATGGAAACCGGACGCACCAACCCGAGCCGCGACATGGTGCTGCGCCTGTGCGAACGGCTGGCCATCCCGCTGCGCGAGCGCAATGCCCTGCTCGTGGCGGCCGGCTACGCGCCGATGTACCGTGAGCGCGCACTGAACGACCCCGCCCTCGCGGCGGCGCGCCAGGCCGTCGAGCTGGTGCTCAAGGGGCACGAACCCTGCCCCGCCATCGCGCTCGACCGCTGCTGGAACGTGGTGGCGGCGAACCAGGCCGCCCAGGCCCTGCTGGCCTCGCACGTGAGCCCGGAACTGCTCGCGCCCCCGATCAACGTGTTTCGCCTGAGCCTGCATCCCCAGGGCCTGGCCCCCCGCATCGCCAATCTGCCGCAATGGCGGGCCCACCTGTTTGAACGCCTGCGCCAGCAAATACAGGCCACCGCCGACCCGGCGCTGATCGCCCTGCAGGCCGAGTTACAGGAATATCCCGCGCCGCAGGCACCGGGCGCGCCGGTTCTGGCGGGTGAAATGCTGGGCGTGGTAATGCCGTTCTGCTTTGAAAGCGTGCACGGAATGCTCTCGCTCATCAGCACGACCACGATATTTGGCACCCCGGTGGACGTGACCCTGCAGGAACTGGCCGTGGAATCATTCTTTCCGGCCGACGATTTCACGGCGGAGGTTTTGCGCAAGGTGGCCTCGCAACCACATCCGCAGGAACCCGCGTGATACCAATGGGCTCGAAGGGCCTTCAGCGGCCGCGAGCCCATAAAAAATCCCTGCCCCGCCGCCGCTGCCCCAAGAGGCCCCGGGGTACCCGGACTCATTCGCTGAATGCACGAAGTAAATGGCGCATAAAAAAAGCCCGCGGGTGCGGGCTTTATTTTCTGTGCGATGGCTGTGCAGCCATGCCGTACCGGGCCTTCAGGCGAATCAGGCCATCCGATATGCCTGAAGAATTCCTGGCGGCAGCGGTTTGCCGCCTTTTTAAATGGCAAACTTCTCGCGGCTCTCGTTTTGAATCCACTTGGGCGCCTTGCCACGGCCCGTCCAGGTTTCGCCCGTGGCGGGATTGCGGTACTTGGGAGCCACCTTGGTGCCAGCGGTGGAGCTGCGCCCCGTGGCCTTGCCAGCGGCCTTGCCCGCGGGAAACACGTCCTGGGCGGTCAGGCCATATTCGGCCACCAGGGAACGAACCTGGGACACCGCGTCCGACAATTCACGCCGGCGGGCCTCGCTGATTTGTTGCTCAAGGGCTTCGCGCTGCTTCAACAGTTCTTTATAGCTGGTGGTCATGGTGTCAGGGTTCAGGGTGGAGGAAAGTGTGACGGATGAATTATATGAATAATCTGCCGCCTTTGCCATCCATCCCTTCAAATTCATGGAATTTCCATATTACCCGCCATGCCCATAATGAATGGCACCCGGCGGCGGGGTATTGGTGCCGGGCCTTTCAGAGACTGGAGGCGGCCGGTGGCTCCGGCTGCGCCAATACCTTGTCGATGCGCTTGCCGTCGAGCTCGAGCACTTCAAATATCCATCCGGCGCAGCCGATTCTCTCGCCAATGGCAGGCAAATGTCCGGTTTCCGCCATCAAAAGGCCGGCCAAGGTGTTATAGCGCCCCCGCCCTTCACCGGGTAAATCCCGAATATCCAGCCGCGCCTTGAGCTCGGCCACCGGCACCAGGCCGTCGAGCAGCCAGGTGCCATCGCCCCGCGCGGTGGCCCATGCGTCCGTGGCCGCGCCCGGCTGCAATTCGCCGGTAATGGCTTCGAGTAAATCGCGCGGGGTCATGATGCCCTGCACCACGCCATATTCATCGACCACAAACACCATGCGCCCCGAGCGCGCGCGAAACTGCTCCAGCAGCTCCATGCCGCTCAGCGTTTCCGGAAGGAAAGCCGCGGGCTGCGCATGGCGCTCGAGCAGCCCCTGCGCCTGCGGGCCGAGTTCGAGAAGGCGCGCCACGCTCAGGAGCCCCACCACCTCATCCAGCGAGCCCCGGCACACCGGATACCAGGAATGCGCGCCCTGCTCCCCGCCGCTGCCGGCCATGCGCAACCCCTCGGCCACCGTCAGTCCGGCGTCCAGCCAGGCCACGTCGCTGCGGGGCACCATGAGCGACGTGAGCGGCCGGTCATCGAGCCGGAACACGTTGCGCACCATCTGGTGCTCATGGTGCTCGATCACCCCGGCATCGCGGCCCTCTTCCAGGCTGGCCACGATCTCCTCCTCGGTGACGGCGCGCCCCGCCGCGTTGTCCACGCGCATCAGCGCCAGCACGCCCTGCGTCGAGAGCGAGAGCAGCCGCACGAATGGCTTGGCCACCTTCGCCACCCAGGCCATGGGGCGCGCGACCACCCGGGACACGGTTTCCGGATAAAGCTGGCCGATGCGCTTGGGCACCAGCTCGCCAAACACGATGGTGATGAAGGTGATGACCGTCACCACCAGCGCGGTGGCCGCGATGCCGGCGGGGCGGGCGGGCATTCCGGCCTCCTGCAGCCAGATGCCCAGGCCGTCGCTGAAGGCCGCCTCGCCAATGATGCCGTTGAGCATGCCGATGGACGTGATACCCACCTGGACGGACGAGAGGAACTGCGTGGGGTTGTCCAGCAGCGCCAGGGCCGCCTGCGCGCCCTTGTCACCGGCCTCGGCCATGGTGGCCAGGCGCGACTTGCGGCTGGACGCCAGGGCGAGTTCAGACATCGCGAACACGCCATTGAGCAAGGTCAGCAGCGCGATCAGCAGAAAATCCATGCTTCACCGGATAAGAAACACACCATGGCACTTTACTGTATCGGGGACATTCAGGGCTGCGACAGCGCCCTCGGGCACCTGCTCGACGTGATCGGCTTTTCGCCCAGCCGCGACACCGTCTACCTGCTGGGCGACCTCGTCAACCGGGGGCCGGACTCCGCCGCGGTCCTGCGCCGCTGCATGGCCCCGGGCGACGCCCTGCGCTGCCTGCTGGGCAACCACGACCTGCACCTGCTGGCCGCCGCACACGGCGCGCGCAAGCCCTCGCGGCGCGACACGCTGGGCACCGTGCTGGACGCCCCCGACCGCGCTGCGTTGCTTGACTGGGTGCGCCAGCAGCCACTGGCCCGTGCCCACACGCATGCCGGGCAGGCGCTGCTGATGGTGCACGCGGGCGTGCTGCCCGCCTGGTCTGCCGCAGATACCCTGGGATACGCGGATGAAGTGCACACGGTATTGCGCGGCCCCGATCTGCCCGGTTTTTTGCACGCGATGTATGGCAACACCCCCGACCAGTGGCGGGACGACCTGACAGGCGCTGACCGCCTGCGCGTGATCGTGAACGCGCTCACCCGGCTGCGCTTTTGCTCAGCCGACGGCGTGATGGATTTCGAAAGCACCGAAAGCGCGGATGCCGCACCGCCCGGCCTGATGCCCTGGTTCGACGTGCCGGGCCGGCGCACCGCGGGCACGCTGGTGGCCTTCGGCCACTGGTCCACGCTGGGCTGGCTCCACCGCAACGATCTGCTGGGGCTGGACACGGGCTGCGTGTGGGGCGGCTGCCTGAGCGCCGTGCGCTTTGGCGCGACGCTGGCGGAGCGCGAACTGCTGCAGGTGCACTGCGAGCAGGCCCAGGCCCCGGGCTGAATGCACCCTCAGGACGGCACGGGCTCCAGCAGGGCCGACATGGCCGCCGACTGCCAGACCCCACCGTCCTGCCCGGCGATCAGCACGGCCAGCCCCGGCATGCGCTGCGCCAGTGCCCTGCCCGCCTGCGGGCCCCGCACCATCAGCGCGGCGCCCAGGCCGTTGACGGCCGCCACATCCCGCGCCACCAGGCTCACGCCATGCACGCCCGATGACGGGCGGCCGGTGCGCGGATTGAGCACATGGTGCTGGCGCCGGCCTTCGTGGAAGAAGAAACGTTCATAGTCGCCCGACGAGGCCACCACACCGGTGCCCGCCACGGCCACCACGCCCAGCAGATGCTCCGGGGAACGCGGGTCGCGCAGCCCCACGCGCCAGGGCCGGCCCTGCCACAACCCCTGGGTCAGCACATCGCCGCCGCCGTTGATCATGGCGTTCTCGACCCCCTCGGAGCGCAGCATGTTCATGCCGGCTTCCAGGATCGGGAGCTTGGCGATGCCGCCCAGGTCCAGCGCCATGCCCTGACGGGCCAGGAAGGCCGTGCCTGCGGCCCCATCCAGCACCAGGCCGCGCGCATCCACCAGCGGCAGCTGCCGCGCGATCTCGCTGGCGCCGGGCACCACCTTGTCGCCGGGACCAAAGTTCCAGGATTTGAAAGCCCCCACGGTCACATCAAAGGCCCCACGGCTCATCGCCGACACGCGCTGCGCGCCCTGCAGCACCGCCATGACTTCGGGTGGCACCGCCACGGGCATGATGCCCGCCGCGAGGTTGATGCGGCTGACCACGCTGCGGGGCTGGTAGCGGCTCATGAGCGCCTCCAGCCTCTGCATCTCCGCATAGGCCCGGTCCATGGCCTGGCGCAGCAGCGCGCGGTCAACGCCCTCCACCGCCATGTCCACCTGCGTGCCCATCAGGGGCCGCGAGCTGCGTTCAGACAACCCCCGTCCACCTGCGGCCGCTCCCGCACTCCAGACCGCGCCGCCCAGCAAGGGCAGCGCCATCACCAGGCGGCGGCGCGACAGGCCGTGGGGGCGCACAGATGCTTGCTGCATGGCGCCTCCGGTCAGAGCGACTTGTCGGCCATGAAGTCCACGGCGGCCTTGACCTCGGCATCGGTCAGGTTGGCGGAGCCCCCCTTGGCGGGCATCATGCCCTTGGCCCCGGTAAAGCCCTCGATCGCATGCTTGTACAGCGTGTCCTTGCCCTGGGCGATGCGCGGGCCCCAGTCGGCCTTGTCGCCCGGCTTGGGGGCACCGGCCACGCCAGCGGCATGGCACATGGCGCAGGTCTTGCCAAACACGCTCTTGCCCAGTTCGTTCTCTGCGGCGGCCGGGGCGGCAGGGGCCGCCGCGGGCGCGGGGGCCGGTGCCGCCGTGGCAGCGGGGGCCGCGGCCGGGGCGGGCTCCGGCTTCTTGTCGCCACAGCCGGCCAGCAGCGCAGCCAGGATCGCCACGGCGACCATCACGGTTTTCTTTTGCATCGCATACATCCTGTTCTTCGTCATTGAAACAACCAGTCCAAAGAGCCCGTGGCCCCGCGCGAAACGCGTCCACGGTGCAACCTGAAAGCAGCCCTGCGGGCCATGCCCGGGCCCTCTTCAGGCTGGCGTATTGACTGTAGGTGCAAGAGGCAGTTTTGGGCAGGTGCGGGCCCCGCCGAAGCATGATCCAGATCAAATTGATTCATATTATGTGAATCTATTATCCAGGCCATGCAAGATCACCACGCCCTCCGATCACTGCGCCTGTGGGTGCTGGCGTGGTTCGTCATGGCGCTCGGTGCCGCGGTGGCCTCGCCCATGCTGCAGCCACAGGCCGTCGAACTCATCTGCGCGGGCAGTGGCGGCGCCCAGCTTTTCCTGCGGACCGCCGACGGGCTGGTCTCCACCGACTCCGCCGGCATGCAATGCCCGCTGTGCCTGGCCGCCGACGCGCCGCCCGTGGCACCCGCCGCCGCACAGGCCTTCACGGCCCCGCCCGATGGCACGCCCCGCGCGCCCCTGCGCCGCTGCATGGCCGCCAGCGCACGGACCCACCCGCCCGCCCGGGCGCCCCCCTTTTTCAACTGAGCCATCCCAAAAGAGGAAAAACCATGAACGAGAGAAAAGACAGTCCGCAACCCGCCGCCGGCATGGGCCGACGCAGCTTCATCAACACGGCGGCCCTGGTCGGATTGACCGCCGGCGTCGCCGCCTGCACCGAAAAGCCCAATGCGGCCACCCCCGCGGCACCCGCTCCGGCCGCGTCCGCGGCAGGCCATGCCGGCACCGGCGCGAACCCGCACCTCAAGCCCGGCGAGCTGGACACGTACTACGGCCTGTGGAGCGGTGGCCACACAGGCGACATGCGCGTGCTGGGCCTGCCCTCGGGCCGCGAGATCACACGCATCCCCTGTTTCGTGCCCGACGCGCTCGTGGGCTGGGGCGTGACCAACGAGAGCAAGAAGATCATGGGCACCAAGCCCGATGGCAGCCTGAAGTACACGGTGGCCGACACCCACCACACGCACGCCTCGTACAAGGACGGCAACTACGACGGCCGCTACGCCTGGATCAACGACAAGATCAACAGCCGCATCGCGCGCATCCGCCTTGACTATTTCATCTGCGACAAGATCACCGAGCTGCCCAACGTGCAGGGCTTCCACGGCATCTTCCCGGACAAGGCCGACCCGGTGGACCCGGCCATCAACTACACCACGCGCGTGTTCTGCGGCGGTGAATTCGCCATTCCCATGCCCAACACCGGCACGGAAGATTCGAGCAAGTACCGCTCCATGTTCAGCTGCGTCGATGCAGAAACGATGGAAGTGCGCTGGCAAGTGCTGATCGACGGCAACTGCGACCTGGTCGCCACGTCGTACGACGGCAAGCTCGCGGCCACCAACCAGTACAACGTGGAGATGGGCGCGAAGTACGAGGACATGATGGCCGCCGAACGCGACGCCTGCCTGTTCTTCAACGTGGGCCGCATCGAGGCCGCCGTGAAGGCTGGCAAGTTCAAGACCATCGGCACCAGCAAGGTGCCCGTGGTGGACGGCACCCACGAGGCGAACAAGGACCCCAAGACGGCGCTTACCGCGTACGTGTCGGTGCCCAAGAACCCCCACGGCGTGAACGCCAGCCCCGATGGCAAGTACTTCATCTGCGCCGGCAAGCTCTCGCCCACCGGCACCGTGATCGAGCTGGCCAAGGTGCTCGACTACTTCGACGGCAAGCTCGAAAAGCTGGACTCCGCCATCGTGGCCGAGGTGGAGCTGGGCCTGGGTCCGCTGCACACCGCCTTCGACGGCCGTGGCAATGCCTATACCACGCTCTTCCTGGACAGCCAGGTCGTGAAGTGGAACGTGGAGGCCGCCATCAAGTTCCACGCGGGCGACAAGACCGCCAAGTACGTGGTGGACCGCCTCGATGTGCAGTACCAGCCGGGCCACTTGAACGCCTCGCAGTCCGAGACCAAGGCCGCCGACGGCAAGTTCCTGGCGGTGGGCTGCAAGTTCTCCAAGGACCGCTTCCTGCCCGTGGGCCCGCTGCACCCCGAGAACGAGCAGCTCATCGACATCTCGGGCGAGAAGATGGTGCTGATGGCCGACCACCCCGTGCGCGGCGAGCCGCACGACTTCATCATCTTCAAGCGCGACCTGGTGCGCCCCAAGCAGGTCTACACGCTCGACGAGTTCCCGCTGGCGGTCAAGGACCCCAAGGAGTCCGGCGTGTTCCGCAGCGGCAAGAAGGTCACCGTGAAGATGACTTCGCAAGCCCCGGCCTTCAGCCTGCGCGAGTTCAAGCTCAAGAAGGGTGACGAGGTCACGCTGATCCTGACCAACCTGGACAAGATCGAAGACCTGACGCACGGCTTCGCGATCCCGAACTACAACGTGAACTTCATCGTGAACCCGCTGGAGACCGCGTCCGTGTCCTTCGTGGCCGACAAGCCCGGTGTGTTCTGGTGCTACTGCACGCACTTCTGCCATGCACTCCACCTGGAGATGCGCACGCGGATGATTGTGGAAGCATAGCCAGGCGGCATCCCCCTGAGGCGCTGCGCGCCTTCCCCCTTCTCTCTGCGCGCTTCGCGCTCCGGGAAGGGGGACGATGCACTCGCTGCGGGGCGGCCCTTGCTCTGCATCCCTGGTCTGGGGGCGCGCCAGTTGCGTCGATGGCGCCCCATTTTTATGCCAAATGTTGCTCTATCGCTTTATCAATAAGCGCTAGCAGCTATCAAAAAGATAGTCCCATGATTTCCCTTCGTCGGCAGTTCGCCACGCTTCTTCTGGTCTTGTTGGCAGCACTTTGGCTGGCGCCGCGCGCGCATGCTGCGGCAGGCGCCTACGAGGCCGAGCTGCCTGCGGAACTCGCTACCGCGCGCGACATGTGCGCGCTGGTGCCGTGCAAGGACGTGTTTCCCGGCGCCAGTCATTTTTCTGAACGCAAGGGCCAGCCGCCCTATGTGGAGGCCTACGACAACAACAGTGCCCAGAAAAAGCTGCTGGGCTATGTGATGCTGTCCACCGACATCACGGACACCCCCGCCTACTCGGGCAAGCCCGTGGTCACGCTGATCGGCATGGACAAGGAGGGCCGCTTCGTGGGCGTGAAGGTGCTCAAGCATTCCGAGCCCATCCTGCTGCTGGGCATTCCGGAATCCGCACTGCTCAAGTTCAACGCCCAGTACCTGGGCAAGTCGGTGGCCGACAAGATCGAGGTGGGCCAGTCGCGCCCCGATGAAAACGTGCTGGGCCTCGACGCCATCTCCGGCGCCACCGTCACCGTGATCGCGCAGAACCAGGTCATGATGGCCTCGGGCTCGGCCGTGGCGCGGCAGGTGGGCATCCTCGCGCCCACGGTGCGCGAGCCGGCCCGCTATGCGGAAACCGGCAAACGCCTGAGCTGGGCCGAGCTGGTGCAGCAAGGCACCGTACAGCGCCTGCGGGTGGCGCCCGAACAAGTGGGGCTGGACAAGGGCCCCGAGCCCTTCATCGAGCTGTGGTTTGGCGACCTGAACCACCCCGACATTGGCAAGAGCCTGCTGGGCGACAACGGCTGGAACAACCTGCGCCTGCAGCTCAAGGAGGGCGAACACGCCTTCTTCATCATCCGCACCGGCGGCAAGGAATCGTTCAAGGGCTCGGGCTTCGTGCGCGGCGGCATCTACGACCGCGTGCAGGTGCGCCAGGGGGCGGATTCGTTCACATTCCGCGACCTGGACGCGCTCAACCTGTACGGCATCGAGGCCGCAGGCGCGCCCAGCTACAACGAGTCGGTCATTTTCATCATCCGCTCACCCGCGTTCTCGGCCGCCTACCCGTGGAAGCTGAGCTTTCTGGGCAACCGCGTGGACCGCGCCACGGGCGCGCGCAGCTTCACCAGCTTCGACACGCCCTACTGGCTGCCCGCCGCCATGCTGCAAGACGGGCGCCCCACCCTCGACGAGCCCGACGCCCCCTGGGTGCGCGTGTGGAAGTCGCGCGCGGTGGAGATCGCGCTGTTCGCCGTGCTGCTGATCGCCGTGACCGTGGTGTACGCCCTGCGCGAGAAGCTCACGCGCCTGTCCACCCACAAGAACAAATGGCCCGTCAACGGCTTCAAGTACAGCTTCTGGGCACTCAGCATTGGCTGGATCGGTTTTGGCGCCATGGCGCAGCCCTCCATCACGCAGGTGCTGACCTGGTTCCATTCGCTGCTGTTCCAGTGGACCTGGTCGCTGTTCCTGTCCGACCCATTCATCTTCCTGTTCTGGATCTTCATCATCGTCACCGTCTTCCTGTTCGGGCGCGGGTTGTTCTGCGGCTGGATGTGTCCGTTCGGCTCGCTGCAGGAGGGCATCTACAAGGTCGCACGCGCCCTGGGCCTCAAGCGCTTTCAGACCCAGCTGCCGCCAAAGTGGCACGACCGGCTCAAGTGGGTCAAGTACGCGGTGTTCTTCGGGCTGCTGGTGGTGTCGATGTTCTCCATGGGACTGGCCGAAAAGCTGGCCGAGGTAGAGCCGTTCAAGACAACCTTCCTGGTCGGTGTGATGAACCGCGCCTGGCCCTACAGCCTGTTCGTGGCGGCCATCCTGGGCGTGTCGATCTTCATCGAGCGGCCCTACTGCAAATACATCTGCCCGCTGGGCGCCTCGCTGGCCATGCCCAGCACGTTCCGCTGGTTTGGCCTCAAGCGCAAGCAGGACTGCAACAGCTGCAAGGCCTGCGCCGTGGGCTGCGGCGCCCAGGCCATCGACGCCGATGGCCGCATCGACCACCGCGAGTGCCTGCACTGCCTGGACTGCATGATTCTCTACACCGACACCAAGGGCTGCCCGCCCCTGGCCAAGGAGCGCAAACGCCGCGAAAAGGACGGCCTGGAAATCACGCCCATCGGCAAGAACGGCTATTTCATCCCGATCCACCCCGCCACGGTGCAGGACCAGATCTCGGCCAAGGCCGCCCAGGGGCCCGACCCGCGCATGCCCACAACGCCTGCACACCCCGCCCACAAGGCTGGAAGCCAAGGCCTGCGCTGGCTCTGGCTGGAGCTGGTGGACCACCTGTGGCCCTGGAGCCGCGAAGGCTGGGCATCAGGCCGTGGCCTGCAAATGGCAGGCTTCTCGCTGGCCGTGGCCGCCAGCGTGGCCTGGGTGATGACCGCCCTGGGCACGTTGTCGTCGGGCGCCATCATCGGCTGGTGGTTTGGCTGGAGCGTGTACGAGGTGCTGATCCGCCTGTCGGGCAAGCGCTATGTGAAGGACGGCCCCTGGTGGCAGGGCCAGTACCGCCGGGCGGGCGTGATGGACATGTTGAGCTACGTGGGCTTCAAGAACCTGCTGATCGGCGCGGCGCTTTTCCTGGCCATCAAGGCCGTGGTGGGATTGGCGTGATGAAGCCCCCCCTTGCTGCCACCGCATTCGCCGCATGCGTGGCGCTGGCTGCGTGCCTGCTGGCCCTGCCCGCCCACGCTGCCACCGTGTTGGTGCGCCCCGGCCAGGACCTGCAGGCCGCTATCACGGCCGCGGCGCCGGGCGACACGGTGGAGGTGCAGCGGGGCTTCTACCGCGTGAACCTGCGCATCGACAAGGCCCTGACCCTGCGCGGCATCGACCGCCCCACGCTCAGCGGCGGGCAGGCGGGCGACACCATCCGCGTCACCGCGCCCGACGTGGTGATCGAGGGGCTGATCGTGCGCGACTCGGGCACCAGCCTCAAGGACCAGAACGCGGGCATCTACATCTTCCCTGGCGCGCACCGCGCCGTGGTGCGCCACAACGACCTCACCTACAACCTGTTCGGCCTGTGGATCGAGAAGGCCAACGACGTCCAGGTGCTGCACAACACCATCACCGGCCTGCGCGATGTGAACTCGTCGCAGCGCGGCAACGGCGTACAGCTGTACAACACCACGGGCGCACGCATCGAGGGCAACCACATCAGCTTTGTGCGCGACGCGCTGTATGTGGACGTGTCGCACCACGCGGTGTTTCGCGGCAACCGGCTGCACCACAGCCGCTACGGCACGCACTACATGAACTCCTACTACAACCTGTGGGAGGACAACGATACCTACCTCAACCGTGGCGGCCTGGCGCTGATGGAGGTACGCGACCAGGTGGTGCGCAACAACCGCGCGTGGGGCAACAGCGACCACGGCATCATGCTGCGCACCCTGCAGGACTCGGTGATCGAGAACAACGTGGTGGCCGAAAACGCCCGGGGGTTCTTCATCTACGACGTGGAGTACATCACCCTGCGCGGCAACCTCGTGACCCGCAACACGGTGGGCGTGCACCTGTCGGCCGGCTCCAAAAACAACAAGGTCGAAGGCAACGACTTCATCGGCAACCGCGAGCAGGTGCGCTATGTGGGCGCCCGCGACGAGCGCTGGGGCACCGAGGGCGGCAACCACTGGAGCAACTACCTCGGCTGGGACCGCGACGGCAACGGCGTGGGCGACGTGCCCTACGAGGCCAACGACATGGTGGACCGCCTGACCTGGCGCCACCCCGCCATCAAGCTGCTGCTGGCCAGCCCTGCCGTGCAGGCGCTGCGCCTGGTGGGCCAGCAGTTTCCGGTGCTGCGCGTGCCCACCGTGGTGGACCCAAAACCCCGCATGCAACCGAACCAACCCCAACGGAATTTTCAGCGTGACACGCAACCCTCCCCCCATTGACCTGAGCGAGCCCCCCGCCATCGAGGTGCGGGGCGCGCACAAGCACTACGGCGCACTGCACGCCGTGGACGGCATCGACCTGCGCATCGCGCGCGGCGAGATCTTCGGCCTCATCGGCCACAACGGCGCGGGCAAGAGCACGCTGTTCAAGATGATCCTGGGCCTCACGCCCGCCACCTCGGGCGAGATCCGGGTGGGCGGCGCCACGGTGCAGGGCCGCGACTTTCGCGCCGCCCGCCGCCACCTGGGCTACCTGCCCGAGAACGTGGTGCTCTACGACAACCTGAACGGGCTGGAAACGCTGCGTTTCTTCGCCCGCCTCAAGGGTGCGCCCCTCACGCAATGCCCCGCGCTGCTGGAACGCGTGGGCCTGGCCCACGCGGGCAACCGCGCCGTGCGCGAATACTCCAAGGGCATGCGCCAGCGCCTGGGGTTTGCACAGGCCCTGCTGGGCGAGCCCCGGGTGCTGCTGCTCGACGAGCCCACCAACGGCCTGGACCCGCAGGCCATCCGCGACTTCTACGCCACGCTGCGCGGGCTGCAGGCGGGTGGCGTGACCATCGTCATCACCTCGCACATCCTGGCGGAGCTGCAGGAGCGCGTGGACCGCCTGGCCATCCTGGCCTCCGGCAAGCTGCAGGCCCTGGGCAGCGTGCAGGCGCTGCGCGAGCAGGCGCACATGCCGCTGACCATCCACCTCACGCTGGCCGCAGCCGACCGGCCTGCCGCGCTGGGGCTGCTCGCTGCCGTGCCCGGCGTCACCGGGACGGAAACGCCGGAAGGCCTGCACGTGGACTGCCCGCGCGGCAGCAAGATGGCCGTGCTGGGTGCGCTGGCACCGCTGGGCGCCGCGCTGCAGGACCTGCAGATTCAGGAGCCCTCGCTGGAGGATGTGTACTTCGACCTGCGCAAGGGCTAGCCATGGAATTCCAACAAATCTTCACCATCGCGGGCAAGGAGTTCCGCGACCGCATGCGCAACCGCTGGGTACTGGCCGTGGCACTGGTGTTCACCGTGTTCTCGCTGGCCATCGCCTACTTTGGCGGCGCGCAGCAGGGCACGGTGGGCTTTCGTTCCATCGAATTCACCATCGCCAGCCTGGTCAGCCTGGTCATCTACCTCATCCCGCTGATCGCGCTGCTGCTGGGCTTTGACGCCATCGTGGGCGAGCGCGAGCGCGGCTCGCTCGATCTGCTGCTGTCATTGCCCATCACGCGGCTGGAGCTGCTGCTGGGCAAGTACCTGGGGCTGGCGGCGGCGCTCACGCTCTCGACGCTGGCGGGGTTCGGTCTGGTGGCGGTGCTGCTGGTGCGGCAGTTCAGCGGGGCTGCGCTGTTCCACTACGGCGGCTTCATGATCAGCTCGGTGCTGCTGGGGCTGGCGTTCCTGAGCATGGCGGTGCTGCTCTCGGTGCTCACGCACGAGCGCACACGCGCCTCGGGCCTGGCGATTGCCGCCTGGTTCTTTTTTGTGCTGGTGTTTGACCTGCTGCTGCTGGGCGCCCTGGTGGCCACGGGCGGCAGCGTGGGCGGCGAGGCCATGGCCTACCTGCTGCTGCTCAACCCGGCCGACGTTTTCCGCATCCTCAACGTGTTCTCGCTGGACGACGTGCGCACTCTGTACGGCCTGACCAGCATCGTGCCCCCAGCCTTGGCCAAGCCATGGCTGATGGGCGCGGTGATGGCGGGCTGGATCGTGGTGCCGCTGGGCCTGGCGAGCTGGAGATTCAAGCCATGACGAACAAATCCCATCACCCATACCAATGCGCCTGCGCCACGCGGCGCCAACTGCTGGGCTGGGCCACCCTCGCGTCGCTGGGCACATTCACCAGCCTCGCAGGCCTGACCGGCTGCAGCCAGGCGGACAACAGCGCGCAGTCCCTGCAGCCCGTGGAGATCGACCGCACCACCAGTTGCGAACTCGACGGTATGCTGCTGGCCGACTACCCCGGCCCCAAGGCGCAGGTGCGCTTTGCGGGGCAGGACAGGCCCTCGTTCTTCTGCGACACGGTGGAGCTTTTCAGCACCCTGCTGGCCGGCGAGCAGGTGCGCGCCGTGCAGGCCGTGTATGTGCAGGACATGGGCCAGGCCGACTGGAATGCCCCGCAGGGCCACTGGATCGACGGCAAGACCGCCATCTACGTGGTGGGCGGCAAGCGCCATGGCTCCATGGGCCCCACCATCGGCAGCTTTGCGCAAGAGGCCGACGCGAAGAAGTTCGCCGCCGAATACGGTGGCAAGGTACTGCGTTTTGCCGAGATCAAGCCCGCCATGGTCGACCTGAGCGGCGGGGCGCTGCACGACACGCGGATGTAGGCGATGCAGCCCCCCATGCCCCCACGGCCGGCCCCCTCGGCCCAAGCCCCGTCCCGCGCGCCCACGCGGCGCATGGCGCTGGCGGCGGTGCTGCTGGGCGCCGCCAGCCTGGGGGCCTGGCAATGGCCCCCGAGGTGGCGCCGCGCCCCGGCGGCAGCCGCCGATGCCGCGATGGTGGGCGACGATGTGTGCGTGGTGGCCCCGACGACGCCGTACGACCCCGCGCTGGGCCAGCCGCCACAGGCCGCCCGCGAAGTGCCCCCCGAGGCACGCTGCCCCGTGTGCGGCATGTTCCCGGCCCGCGCGCGCGACTGGGCGGCGCAGGTCATTTTTGCGGACGGGGACGCCCAGTTCCTGGATTCGCCCCTGAGCCTGATGATGTACCTGGGCAACGTGGGCCACTATGCGCGTGGGCGCACGGCGCAGGCCATCGTGGCCCGCTACGTCACCGATGCGGACACCGGCGCGTGGCTGGATGCCCGGCAGGCGCTGTATGTCCATGGATCTTCCGCGCGAGGGCCCATGCGCGCGGGCAACCTGCCGGCCTTTGCCGACGCTGCCGCGGCGCAGCACTTTGCGCAGCGGCGTGGTGGGCGGGTCTTGGGGTTCAGCGCCATCGACGCGGCGCTGCTGCGGTCATTGGCCCCGGGCAGGCGGCAGGACCACGCCGTCCATGCAGGCCCACCGCAGCCGTAGCCACGATCTCAATGCACTATCAAAAATAGAGCATCCAGCGCTTGCTCATCAAGCGCCAGCGGCCAATTTCACCCAATTATTGTGCCGACGTCTCGGTCTGCGGCTGAACTGCCTTGAACAGCGCGGCCACCTTGCGCTTGGGCTTGATGTTGGCCGACACGCTGCTGCGCGGCGCCGACTTGGCGGCTTCCCAGGCAGGGGCCGCATCGGCGGCGGTGCTGGCCTCGTACGGTTTCTCGAAGAAGGGATCGCGCGAAGCGACCGCAGGACGGAAGCCCCGGTGCTGCTCGCGTGTCTCGCGGGATTCGCGGCCGCCACGGTGCTCGCGCTCACGCTCGCGGCGGGGGCCCGCCGAGATCGCATCGCGCCCGTCGCCCGTCTCGCCCGCTTCGCGCCAGGCGCGGCGGCCGTCGTTGATGCGGCCACGCGGCTGGTCTTCCTCGTATTCGATGGCTTCGAGTTCGATCTTTTTCTTGATCAGCTTCTCGATGTCGGCCACCAGGCGGGCATCGCTGCCCGACACCAGCGTGACCGCCAGGCCCGAGGCGCCCGCACGGCCCGTGCGGCCAATGCGGTGCACGTAGTCTTCGGCGTTGAACGGCACGTCGAAGTTGAACACCGCCGGCACGTCCTTGATGTCGAGGCCGCGGGCGGCCACGTCGGTGCACACCAGCAGGTCGACTTCACCCTTCTTGAACGCTTCCAGGGCCTTCAGGCGCTCGTCCTGGCTCTTGTCGCCGTGCAGCGCGGCCGTCTTGAGGCCTTCGCGCTCCAGGCTGCGCGCCAGGCGGGCACAGCCGAGCTTGCTGTTCACGAAGATGAAGGCCTGCTTCAAGCCCCGGGTCTTGAGGACCTGGTGGATGGCGCGGCGCTTGTCGTCGTCGTTGGCGCTGTAGAAGCGCTGCTCCACCGTGGAGGCCGTCTCATTCGGGCGGGCCACCTCGATGGTGACGGGGTTCTGCAGGTAGCTGCCGGCCAGGCGCTTGATCTCAGGCGAGAACGTGGCGCTGAACAAGAGCGTGGTGCGCTGCTTGGGCAGGTAGGACAGGATGCGCTGCAGGTCGGGCAGGAAGCCGATGTCCAGCATGCGGTCGGCCTCGTCGAGCACCACGTACTCGACCTGGTTGAGCACCGCGTTCTTGGCCTCGATGTGGTCGAGCAGTCGGCCCGGCGTGGCCACCAGCACTTCGACGCCCTTCTTGAGCTCGATGGTCTGCGGCTTCATGTCCATGCCGCCGAACACCACGGTGCTGCGCAGCTTGGTGTACTTGGCGTACAGCGCGATCTGCTGGGCGACCTGGTCGGCCAGCTCCCGCGTGGGCAGCAGCACCAGCGCACGCACGGGGTGGCGGGCGGGAGAGGTGGAACTGCTCTCGTGCTTGAGCAGGCGTTGCAGCAGGGGCAGCGAGAACGCCGCCGTCTTGCCGGTGCCGGTCTGGGCCGCGCCCATCACGTCCTGGCCGGTGAGCACCACCGGAATGGCCTGCGCCTGGATAGGCGTCATGGACTCGTAGCCCATTTCGGCCACGGCGCGCGCCAGCGGCTCGGCCAGCGATAGATTGGAAAAGGAACTTGTCATTTAGCCCTCTATTGTCGCACCGGTGGCCCAAAATGCCATTTTTAGCGTTTTGGCGGCACGTCGGCAGCCGTGGTGCAGGGCACGCACGGCGGCCATTCACTATGTTTTTGATAGCTGCTAGCGCATAAGGGACAAGCGCTGCATGCCATCTGGACGGAAAACTACTCCAGCACCGCCCGCAGCTGGCGGGTGGTGGCCGCCAGGCGCCTCGCCCCGATCTGGGCGAGGTTATTCATCACCGTGAGCGCCGCCTCCGGGTACTGGCGGGCCCACGCGTCGAAATGCGCGCGGGACAGGCGCACCAGGTGTGCGCTGCCCCGCTCGGCCCCGGCGCTGGCGCTGCGGGCCGCCCCATTGAGGAACGCCATCTCGCCAAATGCCATGCCCGGACCGACGGTGGCCAGGCGCAGCCCCTTTTCCGGGGGCCACTGCGTGACCAGGGTGATGTGGCCCGACTGCACCACGAGCAGGTCGTGGTCGGTGTCGCCCGCATTGAAGACCACGCCGCGTGCCGGCACCGTCTCGCGCTCGAGCAAGGCCAGCAGGGCGTCGCTCGCCGCGCGCGGCACGCCTTCCCCGATCTCGCCCAGCAGGTCCCGGGCGGGATGGGCCGGGCGCTGCTCGATGGGCCGCTGCGACAGGATGCCGGCCTCCGCCCATTCCAGGGCCCGGTCCACATCGGAAAAGGAGCGCACATGGTCCCTGGCCTGTTCGGCGGCCAGGGGGTCCAGCGCCGCCACGGCCGCAGCGATGCCCTGGTGGCCCAGGTCGCGCACCAGGGCGCGCAGCTGCGCGAGCGCGGTGCTGTCCCACGCGGGCACGCGCCCCGCATCGAGGATCACCCACCGGTGGCGCGGCTGCAGCAGCAAACGCACCTGCTCGGCCAGGTGGGCGGCCACGCCAAACGACATCACCCCCTGCAGCTCAAAGACGGCGATCTGGTTCATGCGCGGAACGAGCCAGGTGTCGGACACGGCCCGGCGCAGGCGGCGCGAGCGCAGTTCGCCATCGAGCCGCACATGCCGCAGCACCTTGGCGGCCGAGTCGTGCAGCAGCACGAACGTGGCCACGACCAGGCCCGCCACCAGCGCGCCCACGCCGCCCATGACGGCGAACACCAGCGCCACCAGCCAGCTCTGCGCCCAGGTCACGCGCGAGCTGCGCGCATAGCGCAGCGACCACATGAGGCCCGGCACCTGCAGCAGCCCCGCCAGCACCAGGCCGCCCGCCAGGCAGGCCATGGGCACCCAGTGCAGCCACCATGCGCCCGTGGCGGCCACGCCCAGCATGATCGCCGCATGCCACCGCGGCGCGTCGCGCGAGGCCCCGGCC
Organism: Acidovorax sp. GW821-FHT11A03; assembly: GCF_058809075.1. NCBI lineage: Bacteria > Pseudomonadati > Pseudomonadota > Betaproteobacteria > Burkholderiales > Comamonadaceae > Acidovorax > Acidovorax sp. GW821-FHT11A03. The sequence goes on along the minus strand of NZ_JBXASG010000011.1, from coordinate 187,668 downwards.
TGCGCCAGCACGATGCGCGAACGCGATGCGCTGGTCGATGCGGGGATCATTCCGGCCAGGCCGCACAGCGCTCCGAGCAGGCTCTCGCGGCGCAGGGCCAGGTTGGGATTGCCGCGCAGCCCGTGCTCCAGTTCCAGCTCCTGGTTGAACACCAGGATCTCCAGGCTGTTGACCAGGGCCATCAGCAAGGCCAGCACGACCAGCGCCGAGCCCTCCTGCTGGGCCAGCGCCATCCAGGGGATGCCCGTCCAGTCGGGCCACAGCGGCCCGGCGAAGCTGCTGGGCTGCACGGCGGGTGCGAACACGGCCCCCAGGCCGCCGCCCCACAGCCCGGCCAGCGCCACCCCCAGCGCGACCAGGACCACCGCGGACAGCAGGCCCGGCGAACGGGGCCAGCGGTGGCGCAGCGCCCAGGCGATGGCCACCACGGCCGCGGCGGCCAGCGCATGCCAGCCGGTGCGCGCGTCCCACAGCGCGTCGGGCCCCGCGCCAAACCCATTGCGCACCTGGCCCACCACCATGGACAAGCCCACCCCCGCGGCGAAGCCGTGGGTCACCGAGATCGGCAGGAACCGCGCCACGGAAGCGAGCCGCAATACACCCAGCAGCCACTGGAACACGAAGGCCAGCCCCACCGTCGCCCCGCTCACGGCCAGCACCTGGCGCGCGCTCAGGCCCAGCGCGGGGGCCGCGCCGTGGGCGGTGGCCAGCACCGCCGCGAACAGCAGCGCGACCACGGTGGTGGGCGCATACACCACGCCGGCGCGCGGCGCGGCCAGCGTGAGCAGCAGCCCCGGCAGCGCGGCGGACCACAGCGCCAGGGCCGCCAGCGGGTAGTCGCCCGCCAGCGGTGCGAACGCCAGCAGGCCCAGCCCCACCGCATGGGGCACCGTGACCGCCGCGGCCGACCATGCCGCCGCGACCCCTGAGGAGGGCGGCTGCGGCAGGGGCCCGGCCACCCCGCTGCTGGCGCCGCCGGAGGGACCGTGGGCCGAAGCCGTCGAAGACAAGGCGGTGGCGGACATGACAACCGTGTTTTTTCTCAGGGCTTGCGGGCCGCCGGACACCGGGTGCAACCCGCCGCGGCGGCCAGCGCGCTACAGGCTGCGGGCCGAGAAGGTGTCGCAGGCCTTGACGCTGCCGTTTTGCAGCCCGTTGTTGAACCAGCGCTGGCGCTGGGCGCTGGTGCCATGGGTAAAGCTCTCGGGGACCACCGCGCCGCCGCTCGAGCGCTGCAGCGCATCGTCGCCAATCTTGGCGGCCGCGTTCATGGCCTCCTCCACATCGCCCTGCTCCAGGATCTGGCGCGCGTTCTGCGCATGGTGGGCCCACACGCCCGCGAAGCAGTCGGCCTGCAGTTCCAGGCGCACCGACAGCGCGTTGTATTCCGTCTTGCTCACGCGCCCGCGCATCTGGTCCACCTTGCCGCTGATGCCCAGCTGGTTCTGCACGTGGTGGCCCACCTCATGCGCGATCACGTAGGCCTGCGCGAAATCGCCCGGGGCGCCCAGGCGGCTCTTGAGGGTCTCGTAGAAACCGAGATCGATGTAGACCTTCTGGTCGGCCGGGCAGTAGAACGGCCCCATGGCCGCCTGGCCCGTGCCGCAGGCCGTGGGCGTGGCTCCGCGAAACAGCACCAGGCGCGGTTCCTGGTAGCTGCCGCCACCCTGGCGGAACACGGCCTTCCACACGTCCTCGGTATCCGCCAGCACGGTCGAGACAAAACGGGCCATGGTGTCGTCCGCCGGCGGGCGCTGGGCGGGCCCCTGCGACTGCACCTGCGCGGGGGGGCCGCCACCGCTGAGCAGCCCCAGGATGGTCAGCGGGTTGATGCCCAGCACCCAGCCGCCCACGAGGGCGATGACGATGGTGCCGATGCCGATGCTGCGTCCGCCAAAAACCGGCGATCCGCCGCCGCCTTCGCCGCGGCGGTCCTCCACGTTGTCCGATTCGCGATTGCCTTCCCATTTCATACCGTATCTCCAGCGCCCTCGCCCTGCGGAAGGCATTGCCGCCATATTACGCGCCCGGCAGGAACTCCAAGGGCAGATTACGATGGCCTGCCTGTCCGCGCCCCGCGGGCATGCTCCACCATCGACCTGGCCACAACCCGCCCGCACTCCCTCCATGCTCCACGACGCATCGCACTACGCCCCCCTCGCGGGCGGGGTGATCCTGCTCACCGGGTTCGACCCTTTCGGGGGCGACGCCCTGAACCCCAGCTGGCTCATCGCCGAGGCCCTGCACGGGCAGCACATCGCCGGCCACCGCGTGGTGGCCGCGCAACTGCCGACCGTGTTCGGGGAATCGCTGCAGCAGCTGCGGGCCTTGGCCGAGGCCCACCGGCCCGCGCTGATCGTCTGCCTGGGCCAGGCGGGCGGGCGCGGCGCGCTGTCGCTGGAACGGGTGGGCATCAACATCAACGATGCCCGCATTCCCGACAACGCCGGCCGCCAGCCCGTCGACACGCCCGTGGTGCCCGGCGGCCCCGCCGCCTACTTCGCGAGCCTGCCCGTCAAGGCCATGCTGCGCGCCGTGCAGCGCGCGGGGGTGCCCTGCGAGGTGTCGCAGACGGCGGGCACCTTTGTCTGCAACCATGTGCTGTACGGGCTGATGCACATGCTGCAGGCGCAGGACGCGGACCTTCCGGGCACCCGCGGCGGCTTCGTGCACGTGCCCTGGCTGCCAGGCCAGGGCATGCCCCACCTGGCGCTGCGGGAGATGGTGCGCGGCATCCATGCCGCCCTGTGGGCCGCCATGCTGGTGCGCCAGGACATCGCGCTGGGCGCCGGCGCCACGCACTGACTGAATGCCGGTCTCCGCACCACGGGCTTGCCCGCTTCCCCGGCACCATGGCCCTGTATAAAGTCTCGCGATGCCTTCCCACCTTCTTTCCGGATCCCCCCGCGCGCTGGACGCCGCGGCCACCGCGGCATGCCTTCCCTGGGATGCGCTCGCCGACGAGATCGCGGCCCTGCTGCGGGACGGTTCGGTGGCGGTTCCTGCGCGCACGGTGGTGGCGCTGGCCGGGGGCGCCAACCTGTTCGTCATGCCCGCGGCCGACAGCCGCGTGGCCATGGCCAAGCTCATCACACTGACACCAGGCAACGCGGGAACCCACCGCCCCGCGATCCAGGGGGATGTGGTGGTGTTTGATGTCGCGACCGGCGAGCGCCGCCTGGTCCTCGACGGCCCCACGATCACCGCGCGGCGCACCGCGGCGGTGTCGCTGCTGGCCGCACGGCACCTCGCGCGCGCGCCCGAGGGGCCACTGCTCATCGTGGGTGCCGGCGTGCAGGGCCTGGCCCACCTGGAGGCGTTTGTTCTGGGCATGGCGGTGCGCGAGGTGTGGGTGGCCTCGCGCAGCGCGGCCAGCGCCGAGGCGCTGGTCCGGCGCGCCCATGCGCTGGGCGCCCGGGCGCGCGTGGTGGCGAACGCGGACGACGCGGTGCCGCACTGCCCGCTGATCGCCACCTGCACGCCCGCGCACGCCGTCGTGCTGGCCGCGCCGCCACGACCCGATGCCTTCGTGGCGGCGGTGGGCGCCTACACCCCCGCGATGGCCGAGCTGGCGCCGGCCCTGTGCCGCCACGTGGCGCTGCGGGGACACATCGTGCTGGACAGCGACGATGCGCGCCACGAGGCCGGCGATCTGCTGCAGGCAGGAATGGATGTGGGCGTGCTGCCTACCTTGCGGGACGTGCTGCACGGCCGGCCCATCCCCCCGGAAGGCCCCGTGCTGTTCAAGAGCTGCGGCTGGGCAGGCTGGGACCTGGCGGCGGCACGCCTCGCGGTGCACCCGCCGGTGTCGACAGGGCACGCCCCGCAGGCCACGCCATGACCCTCCTCCGCTTCTCGGACCACAGCCTGCGCGCCCAGATCGCGCTGGTGTTCGGCGCGCTGGTGGTGGGCCTGGCGGTGCTGCTGTCCCTTGCCTTCGGAGAGCTGCTCAAGCGGCGCATCGAGCGCGATGCCGGCACCGCCCTGCAGGTGATCGCCGAGAACGCCGGCAAGCTGCTGGCCAACGGCTTGCTGGAACGCAGCCGGGAAGCCGAGGTGCTGGCCGCCGCCGAAGTGGTCTGGGTCAAGGGGCTGGACACCCCCGAAGGCCACCACATGCTGGCCCGCAGCCAGGCCACCCAGCCCCACAGCGTGTGGATCGGCGTGGCCGACGCCCAGGGGGTGGTGCGCACGGCCACGGGCGGCCTGCTCGTGGGCCAGAGCGTGGCGCAGCGGCCCTGGTTCCAGGAAGGTCTGCAGAAACTGCACGTGGGGGACGTGCACGCTGCCAAGCTGCTGGAAAAGCTGCTGCCCCCCAACCCCTCGGGCGAACCCTACCGGCTCGTCGACTTCGCGGCCCCCATCCGCATCGGCCCCACCACCGTGGGCGTGGTGGGCATCCATGGCAGCTGGGAATGGACCCGCGAGGTCATGGTCAGCCTCACGCCCGCGCACACCGAAGACAGCGCGGTGGAACTCTTTGTCTTTGACCGCGAGGGCCAGCTCATCTATGCCCCCGGCGGCCAGACCCAGGCCCTGCGGGAGGCCGGGCAGCACCTGCCGGCCGGGGCCGCGGCGCCCGGAGACCGGGCCGCCAGCCCGGCGGCCGTGGTGCCGTGGAGGGACGGCCGCAGCTACCTCACGGCGATGGTGCCGCTGCGGGCGCGCAGCAGCGCCAGCGACCTCGGATGGCGGGTCGTCGCCCGTGAGCCCGTGGAGCTGGCCTTCGCCGAGGCGAGCCGCACCGTGCGCATGGCCCTGGCCATCGGGCTGGCTGCCGCGCTTCTGGCCTCGGTGCTGGCCTGGCTGGCGGCACGCCGGCTGAGCGACGATCTGTACGCGCTGGCCGATGCCGCCAGCGCCGTGGAAGCCGAAAAGGCCGGGGCCCGCATTCCGCAGGCGCACAGCAGCCGCGAGGTGCGCCAGCTGTCAAGTGCCCTCGGGCGCATGACGCACCGGCTTCTGGCATCCCGCGAGGCCATGGAAGAGAAGGTGCGCGTGCGCACGCTGGAGCTGGAGGCGGCCAACCGCGCGCTGGACCTGCAGGCCCGCACCGATGCGCTGACCGGCCTGCTCAACCGCCGGGGCTTCGAAACGCAGATGGCGTTTGCGCTGGCGCTGGCCCGGCGCAGCGGCCGCCCCTTGAGCCTGATCACGATCGACGTGGACCATTTCAAGCGCGTGAACGACACCTACGGCCACGAGGCGGGCGACGAAGTCCTGCGCCGGCTGGCACGCACGCTGGAGGTGCGGCTGCGCAACTCGGACGTGGTGGCGCGGTTGGGCGGGGAAGAGTTCGTGGCGCTGCTGCCCGATACCGACCTGGCGGGCGCCCAGGCCATTGCCCAGTCCCTGGTCGCGGCCATGGCCGCGCAGCAGGACCCGGTGGTCGGGCTCATCACCGTGAGCGCCGGGGTGGCCAGCATGCGCAGCCTGCAGGACAACGGCACGGACCTCCTGCGCCGGGGCGACGCCGCGCTCTACGAAGCCAAGGGACAGGGACGCAACCGGGTCTGCGTGGAGGCCTGAGAAACGGAGTGTGGGTGGATGGGTGGATGGTGGGTAGATGGATGGTGCCGCGCTGGCGCGTGGCCCGGTGCCACCTAGGCCCCGTCGATGTCCGCCACGACGGCGCAGCCTTGCGGGGCCGTCGCGTCGAAATAGGCCTGGAGCCGCTCGGCCAATGCACTCAGGCCGCCGTCGTTCGCGGCGCGCGCCATGGCAAGCTGTTCCAGTGCGTAGGGCCGGTGTCCCAGCATCATCGCGGTGTTCACGCAATGGCCCGCCGCCGCCATCTTGAGGACGAAGGCATTGAGCGATTCGCACGGCCAATAATGCGCCTGCGGCCCGCCGTGCGGCTGCGAGGGCGCGAACCCGAGGTCGCCCGCGCCACAGGCGGCGTGCAGGGAAAGGCCCGTACCCCGGGCCTTGGCGGGTGTGAACGGCGCAGCAAAGGTCAGCATGGGAGGACTCCTTCTTGCCCACCGCGACATCGGCGTGGCATGACACGATGCTAAGAACCTTACCTGCGCTTGCACTTCAGCCAACGGGCTGACGCGCTGTAGGACGCGGCCCCTGGCGGCCCGCCGGCCGCGCGGGCGGCCGATGTCAGGCCTTGGGCAGGGTCACGCCCACCTGGCCTTGGTACTTGCCCCCGCAGTCGCGGTAGCTTACCTCGCACACGTCGTCCTTGTCGCTCTCGAAGAACAGCACCTGTGCGCAGCCCTCGCCCGCGTAGATGCGCGCGGGCAGCGGCGTGGTGTTAAAAAACTCCAGCGTCCCGTAACCTTCCCTTGGAAACAAGTTGCATTGGGAATTGCTCAGGGCTGGGTGAATTCCAGCGAATTCACTAGGCTTCGGTTGCCATCGTCACCCACCAGGTACAAGCTCGTACCCTGCAATTCAAAATGCGCCGCAATGCACGACGGAGTTCTGGTAGTAGTCGCGGCACACTTGATCGCTCTTGAACTTCCAGCTTTTGCCGACGTAGTGACCTCCTTCAGGACCGGAATCGAGCTTGCCGCCCGGCTTAAAGTACTTGCGGAACAGCCGCACCTGCCGGCTGCGCTGCGCGGCCAATGGCTGCTCGGTCGTGCCGTACTTGACCACCGCGGACCAGCCGCCGTCCTGGCCCAGGATATGCGCCCCCGTGATGACTCCTGTCTCCGCAAGACAGAGTGCCATGGTCGATTGTTTCTGCCATGCCTCGCCTCGGTGTTTCAATGAATCCGCCGTGCGGACAACAGTTGGCAGTTAACGCAAACAACAGTTGTTTGCAATGAAACTTGTCTTACCGCCCGAGGTGGTGTGGCTACTCCTTGGCCATGTCCAAGTCCACCTGACCACGCTTGCCCTTGGCCGTGGTGGGCGAAGTCAACGTCATCTGGACGGTACCGTCGCGGCCACCTGGGAGCGCATCGGAGAATTTGAGTGTGACGAGGGCCTCCGCCTCGCTCTTGAGCTCCAGCGCCACCAGGACCTCCCGGCCTGCGCAGGGGTCGTCCCTGTTGCTGGTGAACGTTCGCCACGTGTTGCCCCCTTGCCGAGTTGCAGCTTGGCTTCTTGCGACCTCTTGGCGCCCTGCCAAGTGACCTTCCAGGTCCCGTGGAAAGGCTCTGGCGACTGGGCGAGGGCGATGGACGCGAACAGCGCGCCCAGGGTAGCAATACAGGCTTGTTTCATGAATGGGACTCTATTTCCTATGGATTCAGTTTGGCCCTGGCGCTTTGTGGACAAGCGCCAGAAGCTCTCATTTTCATAGCAAGTAGAAAAATCAACAGTGCGCTGGCAACCTTTCTCACCTAAACCCTGCGGCGCCACGCCAGCAAGCCCAGCAGTGCCGCCAGCAGCACCAACCCCCATTCGCCCAGCGTGGGGATCGCCGCAGCCCCGCCGGGGCCAGGCGCCGCTAGCACCGCAACACCGCCCGGATCGACGATGCGCCCATTGGGCGCGCCGCCCTCATCGTCGCCCGCGCCGCCGTCCACCAGCGTGAGCACCGCCTTGTTCGCGGCCAGCGCGGCACCCGCGAACGGCCCCCACGCGCCGCCCTGGCGCTTCCAGTATTGCGCGCCCTGCGCCAGTGTGCCGGGGTAAGTGATGTCCACGGTGACGGGCGAGGTATCGCAGCCGTTCAGCACGAAATCCAGCACGCCGTGCGGAAAGCTCGGGCCCGCAGGCGCACCCGCGCTGGCGGCGGAAAGCAGCCGCACGCTCTCGAACGCACAGGTGGCTCCACCGCCCGAGACCGCCACCGCGACGGGGCCCGAGCCCGTGGACGACGGGGCCGAGAAAGCCTTGCTGTCGGCCAGCGGCGTTGCCGGGTTGGTGGGGACTGGTGCCACGCCACTGCCGCCGCCATTGGTAGCCGCCACCGAGAAGGTGTAGGTGGTGCCATCCTGCAAGCCGGTGACGGTGCAACTGGTGACGGGCGGCGTGGCGGTGCAGGTCTGGCCGCTGGGCTGGCCGTTGGCCAGTGCCGTCACGGTGTACTGCGTGATGCCGCCGCCATCGCTGGCGGGCGGCGTAAAGCTCACCGTGACCTGGCCGCTGCCCGAAGGCGTGGCCTGCACGTTGGTGGGTGCGCCGGGTGCCACGGCATTGACCGTGAAGCTCTGCGGCACGTGCGGCGCGGCGGCCCAGGTGGTGTCGCCGGGCTGGGTTGCGGTGACGGTGCAGGTGCCCGCCGCTACCAGCGTGACCGTCGTGCCCGCCACTGTGCAGACCGCCGGCGTGCTGCTGGCAAAACCCACCGTCAAGGTGGAAGTGGCGCTGGCCGATAGCGGCGGCACGGTGGCGCCGAAGCTGCGGTTGGGCAAGGGACCGAAAGTGATGGTCTGCGTGTTTTGGGGCGTGGCCTGGCAGGCATCAAAGTTGTAGGAGCCCGACAGGGAGCCGTTGGTGCAGGCTCTGGACTCAGAAACGCAACTGCCGCCGGCAGGTGTCGAAGCGCTCATATACGCGGTAACGTTTTGCCCGTGGCCAATGAGTTGCCCATTGAACAAGCAACTGGCTGGAGCGCCGGCAGTACAGGACGCATAGTTGTAGGAGCCCGACAGAGAGCCACTAGTACATGTGCGCGCTTGAGAGGTACAACTGCTTCCAAAAGGAACGTTCGAACTCTGATACGCAGTGACACTCTGACTGTGTCCGATAGTCAGTCCATTGAAAAGGCAGGAGGAAGGCACGTTGACCCCGCAAGACGCATAGGCGTAGGCACCCGTCAAGAGCCCGCCTCCCACGCATTGCCTTTGCTCAGACACGCAAACTTGGCCGGTCGGAACTGCGGACCACTTGTACGCCGTCACGCTCTGGCCTTCGCTCAAGGATGCTCCGTTGAAGCTGCAGACGGAAGGCGTTTGCGCCTGTGCCACCGTGATCGTGAAGCTGCGTGTAGAGATGTCGTCAGCGGAGGTGACCGACACGCTCAAGGTGTTGCTGCCTGGGTTGAGTGGAATCTGCGCCGACGCGCTGCCCGACGCCACCGGCACACCGTTGACCAGAATGGCCGCATCGCTCGCCCACGCCGTAGGCGTGACGGCGATGCTGGCGGCCTGCACGGTGAGGGTGTGGTAGGTGAACTGGTTGGTATCGAACGCGGGCGACAGGGCCACGGGGCCGCTGCCTGCGTCCAGCACCAGGTCCAGTAAGCGGGATTCATTGGAAGCGGCGCCGTTGGTACTCTTGAAAACGCTGCTACCGTTGGTGCCTGCGTACAGCGTTGTGGGTGTGGCGGGGTCAATGGCCAGGGCCTGCACGATGGCGTTGGCCAACCCGGAATGGGCCGCCGACCAGGTCGTGCCGCCGTTGGTGCTTTTGAATACGCCGCCAACGGTTCCTGCATACAGTGTCGTGGGCGTGGCGGGGTCGATTGCCAGAGACAGCACGTAGAGGCTTGCCAGCCCGGTATTGGCCGCCGACCAGTTTGCGCCGCCGTCGGTCGTCTTGAATACGCCACCGCCAGCGGTGCCCGCATACAGCGTTGCAGGCGTTGCCGGGTTCATCGCCAGCGAAAGCACGTTGTTGTTGTTCAGCCCCGCACTGGACGATGACCAACTGACGCCTCCATTGATGCTCTTGAATGCACCGCTATCGGTGCCTGCGTACAGCGTCGTGGGCGTGGCCGGGTCGATGGCAAGGGTTTGAACGCCTTGCGTGCCCGTCAAGCCATTCATGAAAATCGCCCAGGTTGCGCCTGCGTCCTGGCTCCTGAACACGCGGCCCTCCGCGTGGAATCCGTTGCCGTGCCAGACGGACTCCGTTCCTGCGGCGTAGAGACTGGCCGCACCGGGGGCCATGGCCAACGAATACACCGAGTAGCCCTGTAATCCGGAGCCCGCCAATGCCCAGGTAGCGCCGCCATCGGTGCTCTTGGCCACGCCCGCACTGGTGCTTGCGTACAACGTGGCTGGGGTCGCCAGGTCGATGGCCAGGGACGACACGCGGGTGTTCGGCAAGCCGCTATTGGCCACCGCCCAGGTGGCGCCGCCATCCGTGCTCTTGGACACGCCCATGAACTCCGTGCCCGCATACACGGTGGCCGGTGTAGCGGGGTCGATGGCCAGCGCGCTGACGCTGCCCCCTTGCGGCCCGCTGGTTGGCTGCCACGCATTGACCGCCCACGCGGCAGAAGACAGGCTCAAGCCGCCCAGCAGCCAGAGCGCCAGCAGCCAGCGGCCCCACCAACAAAGATTGGAGTTTTTTAGGGCTCCAGCACTCACTGGACATGCGGTAGCAGCTCTCATTTTCATAGTGTTTTTTGGATAAACGAATGCGCCCCAATATCCCTGCTGCCGCAGCCGCGCGCCATCCTGCATTTGTAGGATGGCATAGCCATCGCCTAATGCGTAGGCTGACTGGGTGGTGAACGCTGCGCAGGCGCGCGTGGACATGCGGCACCTACTGGCGCCGCACACTTTTTCTCCTCACTTCTCCGGGCCGATGCCCGGTCACCCAAACAACCCTCCTACCCGATGAAAGAAAGGCATTTGCCATGAAGAAACTGCTGCCACTGCTCCTGATTTCAGCCGCCGCCATGGCTGCAGGCGCCAGCGCCACCGCGCAAACCACCGACTTCCCCGAAGGCGCCCAACCGCTGACGCCAGAAGCGCTGCGCGAAGCCCTTACGGGTAAGGTGTTTTCCATCACCCCCGCCAAGGGCTCCACCTGGCGGTGGGAGTTCAAGGGCAATGGCTATTTCTTCTTGAATGCGGGCAGCTTTAGCGACTCCGGCAAGTGGAGCACCAAGGAAAGCAGCGTGTGCCAGGACACTGGCAAGAACATGGGCTGCAATGAGATGCGGCAGAAGGACGGCACGCTGTACCTGAAGCGCGACAGCGGAGAGATCGTGACGTTCAAGCCACAGTAGTTCAACTGAGAAATCGGCACAACCTAAGAAAAAGCTGATGGCTGGCTGCGCACAGAGCCATTGGCGAACCACCGTTGTTCATGGCTCCCAGCAGCGCTCGACCATGGCGGCCGAGGCCCGGGTTGCCAAGCTACCCCAGCGGTACCCGATGTAGGCGCAGACGGCTGAAGCGTGAACCGCAGGGCCTTGCGAACACGGGAAATTCAGCTCCAGGGTGTCGGATACCACCTTGGCAGTGCTGGCCGAGTCGCTGTTGCCATCGGTCTGGTTGGCGGTTTGCGCAGCTTCGTTGGCTGCGCGGTTGTATTCCTTGACCTGCTCGTCCAACAGCCGCAATGTTTGCGCTTTGCTTCCTGCCTGCTGGCGGGCGCCCGCCAGCATGGCAGACACGGATTCGCGCAATATGGCCTGTCGCACATCGGCCAGGGAGGAGTCGATGTATGGCCGCAGTTGGGGGGCAAGAAAGCCGTAGGCTCCGCTGCAGCTTGCCGCGTTCACGGCACTCGTGTCCAGCGCAATCTCGGGCTGCGGTGGCGCCATGGATTCCGGGCCGCCCCGGCTGGGCGCGGCGTCCCAGCGCGGCTCATCGCCCCTGAACGCATCGGCCGCTTGTCGCGCCGTCTGCGCCTGGGATATGCGCTGGCGGCTGTTCAGCCCCGCTGCCAGCACATCCAACGCCATGCCACCCAAAGCGCGCACGGCATTCTCCGGGCCCAGGCCGCGCAATGCGTCCGCAGAGGCCAATGGAATCTGCCCTTCGCTGAAGGCACTGCTCGCCTGCCGGGCGTGCTGATCCCGCGCCTGGGCATGCAGCTTTCGACCCAAGGTCAGCACCTGCTGCATATCGTCAGGACGGGGCTGCGTGTCGCCCCATGCCTGTTGCAATGCAGCAGCGCAATCCTTTTGCAATACCTGGTACGCGGCCAAGCCTTCCGCTTCCATGTGCATGTGGGCCAGCAGGGCGAATTCACGGACATTGCTTGGGCAGTCCGCCGCAGCCGCCACGCCCCAACCCCATAGCACGCACAGTTCCAGCGCCGTCCGCACGGTTCGCCCTGACTTCATGCGCCTGTCAGCTTCTTGTAGAGCGATAGCAGTTGCGCGCGGATTTCGCTGTGCGATGCACCGCTAAGCGAGGTGTTCATGCCATCCAGGCTGACTTGCACCACCTTGCTACGCATCTCAACCCCAGGGGCCAAGCTGTCGAGCAGGGCCTGCTCGATCTCGTTCTGCATGGACGAGAACCGCTGTTCGTTCTGCAAGGTAGTCATCATCAACATGCTGGGGTTGTAGGCGCCCGCCCCGCCGAACAGGCCCGAGCTAAAGCCACCCACCAAGACAGCGCCCACCTCAAGCCATCCCAAAGCCTGGGACTTGTTGTATGCCTGCGCCAGCACCCAGCGCGTCTGGCGGAAGCTCTTGCCATAGTTGCCGTTCAGGATGCCCTCAGTCATGGCCGCGTTCTGGGTGGCAAGCCAATCGCGCTCCGCATCGAGCAGCTTGCGTGCAACGGCGATCTTGCGGTCGTCGCCAGGCGCCGGGGTGCGCTGCCGAAACCGGTTGGCCAGCGCTGCGTCGTAGTCTTGCAGGTACACGGCAAAACCTGCGTCGAATGCGGCCCGAGTGTCGATCTTCAGCAGTGCATTGGCTGCTGCGCGCGCCAGCCACTCCACCGCAGGACTGCGGATATTGTCAGCAGTGACTTGAAAACCCGGCTCTGCCGTCTTCTTCAAATATTCATCGTTGTTAGCCTCCCACAATGCGCCCGTGACCATGACAGACCCCGGTGCTACCGGCCTGCCCTCATGCTTTGGAAAATCGACAGAGGAAATTTCCGAATCTGCGAAATATTGCAAGGGGGAAAAGCGTGGTACCTCCCTAGCGCTTTGCTGCACACAGGGGACTTCGCCACTGCCGTAGAAAGTCAAATGCCTTCCTGTCGCGAAAATATGGCCGCATGTAGCGGCAGACGTTGGCCCAGCACTGCGAATGCTGGCGGTAATAACGGCGCCTGCACCGACAGACGCCTTCACGACCCCAGGAAAATCGAACAGCTCCACCACTAAACTGCTGGGAATGCTGGTGGACATGGCCGGAGCCACAACGAATCGACCATCCCTGTAGTCGACATACATAGGCTCAAGATATATGTTTCTTTCATTGACATACCTTGCCATGATTTTTTTCAGCTCCGCCGCGTAGTACGTGGATTGTTCAAAAAGCATGGGAGCAAATTCGCCCGTGAATGCACTATGGCCACACCCGGCGGAAGTGTCATTGCCATAGACGGAGTTCAGCTTGCAGGGGTAACGATCCACCAGTTGGCGCTTGGCCACTTCGCTCGACAGCATGGGGTATTGAATACTGACGACACTCCCAGCCGACAGATCACGCGGGAAATTTTGGATGGATGGATTGATATCTCCGCTTAGTTTTGAAACTTCAGAAAATGAAGTGCAACCGAAAAGATTCATAGCACCACAAAGCACCATGAACACTTGCACGAATATTTTTTTTATCTTTGGCATTTCACCTCCATCATTGCTATTTTGTGCAAAACCCATAGGCACTGGAGTTGCCAGTTATCGTGCTTGTGTTGAAATCGGAAATATATGGCGAATCTGGTGACACGCAGGCCTTAACCCAGGTTTTTTGATTATCAACCCCACTGGTGCCAATAATTTGGTGCGTACTCCCTGGCGACAAACCATCCATTCCTTGGCTGTATGTATACCCAGTTGGACTAAAAGAAGCGCGCTGCGCTTTGCATTGAAAAAGCGTTGAATTACTCGAATCGGGTCGCAAATTACAATAGCTATACTTAATAGTCACGTTGCATGTATTCGTGATTCCGAGCCCCCCATATTGATACGGCGACAATCTCACACATTGATCTGCACTCTGACCAGCGATATTTGCACCGCCCGTACCGCCCGTACCACCCGTACCACCCGTACCACCCGTACCACCCGTACCACCCGTACCACCTGTACCACCCGTACCACCCGTACCACCCGTACCACCTGTACCACCTGTACCACCTGTACCACCCGTGTTGGATGCACAACTATGCGTCCACGACGAAGACGTGACCACAATCGTCATTGCACCGAAGTCAGGCGCCGGGCCAGAACAAGCTAACGTAGCGATGGTCTTGCCTTCCTGCCCCGCGGTGAGAACGATCGCCCCAATCTTCTGCCCATCGCGCAGAATGCTGCCCCCCTCGACAAACAGCAGCCCATTGAGCGCCGAGCCGCTGGACAGATGCACAAATTTGTCGTCGCTCTTGCGAACTGCAAACTGCGTGGATGCACCGTCCAGCACAACATGCTGGTTTGCATTGCCGGTGAATACCCGGTATTGCTGAGACGCCCCCTCGGAAGGCGCCTCGTTGTTGTCTGTGCCGCCACCGCCACATGCGGCCAGGACGGCGGCGGATGCGATGACGGAGAATCTTTTGACCTGCTGCATTTCTGCGCTCCTGAATTGATTTAGTGATTCCAAAGAGGCCGCCACTGCTTGCACGCTGCGCCTCCCCCGTTCGCACCGATTGAGCCAAAAACACCACACCGCCACCATCCTGCATTTGTAGGATGGCGCAGGCATTGGCATGCACGTAGGCTTTATCTGCAGCAAGGAACGCGGCGTGGACCGCCTCCGCTGCAATCACTTATCAACCCAGATGCCCAGCGCAAGAAAAAAAGGCTGCCAGCCATGAAAAAACTCCTCCTTACTTCCGTAGCCGCAATGGTTTTGAGCACCAACGCCCTCGCCCAAACCGCCGACTTCCCCGAAGGCGCCGAACAGTTGACGCAAGAAGCCTTGCGCGAGGCCCTGGCTGGCAAGGTGTTCTCCATGACCCCAGTGAAAGGACCCGACTGGCGCTGGCAGTTCGACAACAACGGCTATTTCTTCTTCAACGCGGGCAGCTACACCAATTCCGGAAAGTGGAGCACCAAGGACAGCACCGTGTGCCAGGACACGGGCAAGACCACCGGCTGCAACCCGATGCGGCAAAAAGACGGCGTGCTGTACCTCAAGCGGGACAACGGTGAACTGCTGACCTTCAAGCCACAGTGATCCAGCCACCTCGCTCATTCATTCACTCATTCGTTCATCCTTCATCGCCATGCGTCACGTTCAACACACCCTCCCCACCTGCCTCGCCGTCGCCACGCTGTGGGGCGCGGCCGGCATCGCCACCATCGCGCACGCTCAGACGCCCGCACCCTTCGTGGGCATCTGGACGGTGGCGTGGCAAGGCGTGCGAACACCCCAGCAGGCGCGGCTTGTCATCACCGAGTCCGGGGGCACCTACAAAAGCAATGCAACCTCGAGGGACGACCCCTGCGTGGGCAAGCAAGTACCCATCGTGCTCGAAGACGTCGATGGCGAGGAGGCCACAGTGCTCCTGAAGTTTTCAGAAGCGCTTCACGGCTGCACCGACAGAAAGCTCAAGATCAAGAAGGTCGACGACAAGAACATGATGGGCTCGTTCGGCAAAACGGCGGCGACCATCACGCGCGACTAACACGTCGCCAAGATGCTAGATTTTTAATAGCACTTTTCGCTGACTGCGAAAGCGCTGCAGGTCATTTTCCCTTTGACCACCGCCCTACCCGACCCGCAGAGCCTGCAGCAATTGCACCAGCTCCACCTGCCTGCGGCACCCTGTCTTGCCCAACAGATTGGCCAAGTGAGTGCGAGCGGTGTTCCAGGTGCAGCCCTGGATGGCGGCGAAGTCCTTGACGGTCTTGCCCGATGCCAGCAGCAGGGCCAGCCGGGCTTCGGTGGGCGACAGGCCCAGCATGTCACCCACCAGCGCGTGGTCCATGCCGGCCATGGCGCCCCCGGGTATGGCCGCCACGACCAGTGCCATGGGCACTTGGCGCAGTGCGGCCCAGGCGTGGTGGGCCTGCAGCGGCAACACGGTGACGGCCAGCCGCTGCGGCCCCTCTTCCGGCAGGGCCAGGACGGCGGCCCGGCCCGGGCTGGCGCAGGCGGCGGCAACCAGTTGGCGCAGTTGCGCATGCGCCGCGCCGTCGGCGCAGCCCATGCCCCCCTGCCGGGTGCGCAATGCTCCGGGTGCCGCCAGTAGCCGCTCCATGGCGGCATTGGCGTGGTGGATGCGGCATTGCGCATCCACCACGGCGATGCCCTGGCGCAGGCTGTCCAGCGCTGCCATGCCCAGGGTGGCGTTGCGCGCCAGGCTGAGCATGCGCGCGCGCAGGCGGGCTGCGCGGGCGATGTCGGGCACCAGCCGCTCGATGAAGCGCTTGTCGTGCGCCGAATAGGGCTTGGCGTCCCGGGGGCGCATGAAACTGATGAGGTCTGACGCACTGCCCTCCTTGCGCACGGCGATGCCCGCCGTGTGCCGGAGGCCCAGGGGGATAAGCCAGTCCGCGTACACGGGGTTGTGCAGCGCTTCGCGCTGGCTGAAGTGCTCGTGGTCCAACATGATCCCACCCGGCGCGAGACCCAGCGTCGCTGCCAGGCGCAGGTCGCAGCCCGCGTGCTGTGTTTCGTATTCGGCCATGTGCCCGGCATGCAGGCCAAAGCTCTCCAGGTTGCCCACGCTCTCGGGCGTGGGCGCACCGCTGGCGTCCAGCGTGAAGCAATGGAACACGCCTGCCTGCAGCCGGGCACGCATGGCATCCATGCCCGCGTGCCACGCATGGGGCTGCAACACACCCTCGTAGAAAAGGCCGGCGATGGCTTCAGGTTCCTGATGGCGCATGTGCTTTTCAACCCATGCGCAGCGACTGCAGCAGGCCCACCAACTCCGCCTGGCGGCGGCAACCCGTGCGGCGCAGAAGCTGCGCCAGATGCGCGCGGGCGGTGTTCCAGGTGCAGCCCTGGATGACGGCGAAGTCCTTGACGGTCTTGCCCGATGCCAGCAGCAGCGCCAGACGCGCTTCCGTGGGCGACAGACCCAGCATGTCGGCCAGCAGGCCAGGGGTCAGGCCGCCAGGGGCGTCCGGGTCTACCAGGACCACCAAGGCCATGGGCACCTGGCGAAGCGCTGCTGCATGATCAGCCTTAAGCGGTAGCACCGTGACCACAAGGCGAGACAAGCCGCCTTCAGGCCGTATTGCCCCTGCAGCGGTGGGTCCTGCACTGGCGCACGCAGCGGCCACAAGAGCCTGCCACCGGGCCTGGGACGCGCCATCACGGCAGTGCACCCGCCCGTACCGGACGCCTATCGAACCGTCCCGAGCAAGCAGCCGGGCGGCGGCGGCATTGCCATGCTGCACGCGACATTGCGCATCCACCACCGCGATGCCGTGCGGCAAGGCATCCAACGCCGCCAGGCCCAGGGCCGCCTGGCGGGCCAGCGGCCTGGCCTGCGCGCGCAGGCGGGTGGCGCGCAGCAGGTCGGGCATGAGCTGTTGCGCGAGGCGGCGGTCGGCATCGCTGAACGGGCGCTGGTCCCGATGGCGCATGAAACCCACGTATTCCTGCACGGTTCCTTCCACGCGCTGCATCAGCACCATGGTGTGCTTCATGCCCAGCGAGGCCAACCATTCCGCGTAGATGGCGCTGCGCGACATGTCGCGAGCGCTGAAGTGTTCATGGTCGAGCATGGCCTGCCCTTGGCACAGCCCCATGACCACGGGTAACCGCTCATCCGTCATGGCGTAGTGCTGTTCATAGGTGGCGACCGCTTCTGCGTCGTCAATGCCACCGCTGGCAACGCTGTCCACGACCGTGCCCAGTTGGTGGTCCAGCGCAAGCTGGTGGAACTTGAAACCGCCGACGGCATGGTTGAAGGCGTCCATGGCGCCATGCCAGTCTTCGGGCGACAGCACGCCGTCATACAGCAGGCCGGCAATGGTTTTGATCCGCCTCTGCATAGGGTCAACCCAGCCGCAATGACTGCAGCAGCCCGACCAGTTCCGTCTGCCGGCGGCAGCCCGTCCTGCGCAGGAGTTGCGCCAGGTGCGCGCGGGCGGTGTTCCAAGTGCAGCCCTGCAGGGCTGCGAAGTCCTTGACGGTCTTGCCCGATGCCAGCAGCAACGCCAGGCGCGCCTCGGCGGGCGACAGGCCCAGCACTTCGCCGATCAGGTCCGGGTTCAGGCCGCCAGGCGCCGCAGGGTTGGTGATCACCACCAGGGCCAGCGGCATTTGCCAATGCGCGGCCGCTGCGTGGCTGGCCTGGAGCGGCAGAACCGTGACCACCAGCCGCCCATGCTCCCCCGCAAGGCTTTGCACGCCAGCAGCGGCCGGCCCTTGGCATCCGCAAGCCTGCACAATGTGCTGCAGCAGTTGCGCATGGTCCGGAGCGTCGCTGCAATGCAGCCGTCCATGGCGCACCCGCAGCGCATCGGTGCTGGCCAGCAGGCGGTGGGCTGAAGGGTTGCCGTACTGTATGCGGCATTGCGCATCGACCACGGCGAGGGCTTGCGGCAGCGTGTCGAGCGCCGCCAGCCCCAATGCGGCCTGCCGAGCCATGTGGCTCGCGCGGGCGCGCAGTGCGGCGGCGCGGCGCAGGTCGGGCATCAGTTGGTGGACCAGCGCCTTGTCATTCGCTCCATAGGGCGCATGGTCCGCCGGGCGTATGAATCCCAGGAAATCGCGCGCGCCGCCTTCGTCGCGCACCAGCGCCCCCAGCGTATGTTGAAAGCCGTGGGGGCGCAGAAAGTCGGTGTACACGATGTTGCGCGACATCTCGCGCGTGCTGATGTGCTCGTGGTCCAGCATGATTTGCCCCATGGGCATTTGCGCCAGGGCGGCCATGCGCAGATCGTGGCCGATGTAATGATCTTGGTACTCGCGCAGTTTCTCGGCGAGCAGGCCCGCCTTGCCTTGGTTGTCCACGCCGTTGAACACCTGGGAACTGGCGGTGTCCAACGTGAAGTAGTCGAACAGCCCGGCGCCTAGCGACCCGCGCAGGGCATCGAGACCGTCATACCAGCCTTGCGGAGACAGCACGCCGTCGTACAGAAATCCAGCGATGCGGCGGATGGATTCTTCCCTCATGCAGGAATTCTAGTAACAGTTGTGTCCATCACGCCAACCATGGTTGCCCCTCCTCCCAGGCCATGGATCTGCTCCTGCAGCACAGCATGCTGGCACCCGCATTGCATCGCCAAGGAGCTCTGCAGTTTGACGTCCGCGCAGCGCTTAGACACCGTTATAGGGTAATACGCGCTTAGGACGCGGCCCCTGGCGGCCCGCCGGCCGCGCAGGCGGCCGATGTCAGGCCTTGGGCAGGGTCACGCCCACCTGGCCCTGGTACTTGCCCCCACGGTCGCGGTAGCTCACCTCGCACACGTCGTCCTTGTCGCTCTCGAAGAACAGCACCTGCGCGCAGCCCTCGCCCGCGTAGATGCGCGCGGGCAGCGGCGTGGTGTTGGAGAACTCCAGCGTCACGTAGCCTTCCCACTCGGGCTCGAACGGGGTCACGTTGACGATGATGCCGCAGCGCGCATAGGTGCTCTTGCCCAGGCAGATGGTGAGCACGTTGCGCGGGATGCGGAAGTACTCCATCGTGCGGGCCAGCGCGAAGCTGTTGGGCGGGATGATGCAGCTGTCGCCATGGAAGTCCACGAAGCTCTTCTCGTCGAAGTTCTTCGGGTCCACCACGGTGCTGTGGATGTTGGTGAACACCTTGAATTCGGGCGCGCAGCGGATGTCGTAGCCATAGCTGCTGGTGCCGTAGCTGATGATCTTGCGGCCCTCGGCCTCGCGCACCTGGCCGGGCTCGAAAGGCTCGATCATGCCGTGCTCGGCCGCCATGCGGCGGATCCATTTGTCGCTCTTGATGCTCATAGCAGAACTCCCTGCGCTGTGGCCCGCACAGTGGTGGACTGCCGGGCGCTATTAAATACGTAGCTGGTAGCGCATGAATATCAAGCGCTAGAGCCGTATTTTGCTTGAGAAATCACTGTTTCCTGCACCACCCGGTCGTCGCCGAGCACGATCAGCGCAAACAAAAGCTCATCCAGGTTGCGCGCCTGGCGGGTCTTGCGCGCCAAAAGGGGGGTGGCCTCAGGGTTCAGCACCACAAAATCGGCCTCGCAGCCCGGCTGCAGATTGCCCACCACGCCCGCCAGGCCCAGCGCCTTCGCGGCCCCCGCCGTGTGCCGCCACCACAGCTGCCGGGGCGACAAACTCAGGCCCTGCTTGCTCTGCCCTTCACGGCCCACATAGTAGGCCGCCAGCATGGTGTGGAACGGGCTGAAGCTGGTGCCCCCGCCCACATCGCTGGCCAGGCCGTAGCCAAAGCCCACGCGGTCCGCGCCCGCGTAGTCGAAGAAGCCGCTGCCCAGAAAGAGGTTGCTGGTGGGGCTGACGGCCGCCACGGTGCCGGTGTCGCGCATCAGCGCCCGGTCGTCGTCGTCGAAGTGGATGCAATGGGCGTACACCGCGCGCTCGCGCATCAGGCCAAAGCCGTCATACACCGCCAGGTAGCTGCGCGCATCCGGAAACAGCTCGCGCGCCCACCGGATCTCGTCGCGGTTCTCGGCCACGTGCGACTGGATCCATACATCCGGATAGCGCGCGGCCAGCTCGCCCGCGCCGCGCAGCTGTTCATGCGTGCTGGTGGGCGCAAACCGCGGCGTGATCGCGTAGCCCAGGCGGTCCACACCGTGCCAGCGCTGGATCAGGGCCTCGGTGTCGAGCAGGCTCTGCTCTGTCTCGTCGCGCACGCCGTCGGGCGAGTGGCGGTCCTGCAGCACCTTGCCGGTGATCAGGCGCATCTGCCGGCGCTGCGCCTCCCCAAACAGCGCATCCACGGATGCGGGGTGCGAGGTGGCGAACGCCAGCGCCGTGGTCACGCCGTTGCGCAGCAGCTCGTCGACGAAGAAGCCCGCCACCTCGGCGCCGTAGGCCGGATCGACAAATCGAGACTCGTGCGGAAAGGTGTAGTTCTCCAGCCAGGGCAGCAGGCCCTCGGCGGGGGAACCAATCACATCGGTCTGCGGAAAGTGGATGTGCATGTCCACGAAGCCCGGCGCCAGAATGCGCCCCGGCAGGTGGACGACAGGCTCGCCGGCGTACCGGTGCGACAAGGCCTGCCACCCGCCCGCCGCCAGCACCCGCTGGCGGCCGCCGGCGTCGGGGCCCACGGCCAGCAGGCCGTCTTCATCGTAGAGGGCCGTGCCGTCATCGGCAAAGCGCAGGAGGGCGGATCGGTAGACAGGCATGGCGCAAGCTTAGCGGCAGGGACGGCGGCTTGCATATGGCGCGCCCCATAGTGGCTATAGCACGCGCCGGCGAGACGGCAGGATCACCGCGCCAGTTTGCCCTGCACCCCTTCCACCAGCCAGTTCATCTGCAGGATCTGCGCATCGGAGAGTGCCTGGCCCGCAGCGATCACTTCGTGCCCTTCGTTGTCCCGCACCGGGGCCTTGCCCGCGCGAAACGGCTGCAGCCTGCCCGCGCCAATGGCCTTCTGCGCGGCCAGCACCTCCTGCTGCACGGCCGCCGGCACCCGGGAGCCAAAGTCGCCCACGCGGATCATGCCCTCGCGCACCCCGCCCCAGAGGGCGGCGCTTTTCCAGGTGCCGCTCTGCACGGCGCGCACGCGCTCGGTGTAGTACGGGCCCCACTGGTGGGTCACGGCCACGATCTGGGCATCGGGCCCGGTGCGGCGCATGTCCGAGTGGTAGGCCACGGCCATCTTGCCGCGCTCCTGCGCGGCGGCCATCACGGCCGTGGATCCGGTGTGAAAGGCGATCACATCCACGTCCTGGTTGAAGAGCACCATGGCCGCATCGCGCTCCCTGGGCGGGTCGAACCACACGTTGATCCACACCACCTTCACGGTGGCCTGGGGGTTCACCGAACGCATGCCCAGCGTGAACGCGTTGATGCCCTGCAGCACCTCGGGGATCGGGAATCCCGCCACGTAGCCCGCCACGCCGGTCTTGCTCATGCGGCCCGCCGCGATGCCCGCCAGGTAGCGCCCTTCGTAGTAGCGCGCATTGGCCACGGCCACGTTGGCGGCCGTCTTGTAGCCGGTGATGGATTCGAACTTCACGTTCGGGTAGTCCTGCGCGACCTTGAGCGTGGGCTCCATGTAGCCGAAGCTGGGCGTGAAGATGATCTGGTGGCCCGTGGCGGCCAGGTCGCGGATCACGCGCTCGGCATCGGCCCCCTCGGCCACGTTCTCGACGAAGGTCGTCCTGACCTGGCTGCCCAGCGCGGCCTCCACCGCCTTGCGCCCTTCTTCGTGCTGGCGCGTCCAGCCCGCCTCGGTGATGGGCGAGACGTAGACGAAACCAGCCTTGACGGGTTCGGCGGGCGCCGCCCTGGGAGCGGCCGCGCCAGTCTGGGAAAAAACGGGGGAGATGAAAACGGCGCCCGCGAGCGCACTCACACAAGCCGCACGCAGTGCGGTGGCGAGGTTTTTGTACATGGTGTTCCTCTACATGGTCCCGATGACAGAAAAAGCAAAAGGCTGCCGGGACAGCAGCCTTTGCAAGGGCGGTATTGTAGCCAGCGGGGGCGCCCGCGCTGGCGCAGCGCTTCCTCAGCGCAGCCGCGGCGCGTTCGACGGCGCGCCGAGGCGGAACGCGCCCACCACGTCCGCCAGGCGTGCGGCCTGGTCCTTGAGGCTCTCGGCGGCGGCGGTGGACTCCTCCACCAGGGCGGCGTTCTGCTGCGTCATCTGGTCCAGCTGGTTCACCGCCACGTTCACCTGGCTGATGCCCTGGCTCTGCTCCGACGCGGCGGCGCTGATCTCGCCGATGATGTCGGTCACGCGGCGCACGGAGCTCACGATCTCGTCCATGGTGCTGCCCGCGTTCTGCACGAGCGCGGCGCCCGATTCCACCTTCTCGACCGACTGGCCGATCAGGTTCTTGATCTCCTTGGCCGCTTCGGCGCTGCGCTGCGCCAGGCTGCGCACTTCGCTGGCCACCACGGCAAAGCCGCGGCCCTGTTCGCCCGCACGGGCGGCTTCCACCGCCGCGTTCAGCGCCAGGATGTTGGTCTGGAAGGCGATGCCGTCGATCGTGCCGATGATGTCGCTGATCTTCTTGCTGCTGGCGTTGATCGCGTCCATGGTGCTCACCACCTGGGCCACGACCTCGCCGCCGCGCTGCGCCACCTGGGCGGCCGATGCGGCCATCTGGTTGGCCTGCACGGCGGAGTCGGCGCTCTGGCGCACGGTGCTGGTGAGCTCTTCCATGGAGCTCGCCGTTTCCTCGAGGTTCGCGGCCGTCTGCTCGGTGCGCGCGCTCAGGTCCTGGTTGCCGATGGCGATCTGCGTGCTGGCGGTGGAGATGCTGTCCACCACGCCACGCACCTGCTGCAGCGAGCCGTGCAGCGCACTGCGCATGAGGTCCAGCGCCCGCAGCAGGCGGCCGGTTTCGTCGTTGGCGTAGCTGGCCTGCGGCGCACCGGTCAGGTCCATGTCGGCGATGGATTCGGCAATGGCCTCGGCGTGGCGCAAAGGACGCGTGATGCTGGTGGCCAGCAGCCAGGCCAGCAGCCCCCCGAGCACCAGCGAGATGGCCGTGCACAGCTGCAGCAGCAAGGTGGTCTGCGCGCGCAGCTCTTCGCTGCGCTTGCCGGCGGCGTCCAACTGGGCGCGCTGGGCATCCACCATTTCCTGCACGCCGGCCAGGTAGCTGCGCGAGGTGGGCTCGAAGCGCTCGGTGAACACCTTGTTCGCGTTCTCGGCGTCACCCGCCTGCTTGAACTTGCTCACCTCTTCCCGCGCGGCCAGATAGCTCTTGCGCAGTTCGCCCACCTTGGTGAACAGCTGCTTTTCCTCGGGCGTGTCCATTTTCGACTCGATGAATTTCTGCAGTTCATTGGTGTCGCGGATGGAAGCCGCCGTGGCGGGCGCGAAGTACGGGATCAGGCTGGCATCGCTGCTCTTGGCGATGGCCGCGGCACGCTGCACCCCGGACGTGGTGTGGCGCAGCCAGTCCGAGCCCGCCCGTTCGGTCTTGACGTTGTCGTTGACCATGGTGTCGATCTCGGCGCCAAGCTGGCCCAGCCGGACCACCGCCACGATGCTGCTCGCCAGGAACAGCGCGAGGATCACACCGAGCACCAGGGTAAGGCGCTTGCCGATGGACAACTGATTGAGAAACATGGAAAACACTCCGGTAGGAAACAGCGCAGACGCCTGCACAAAAAATTAGGGCCCCGCAGGGCCGTTTCAGGGCACGCGGGCATCCGGTGGATGCCAACAAATGCTTACAGAAACCCATGATTCTAGGGTTTACCCGGATTTCACCTGCAACGTGTGCGACGGTCCGGCGCACGCGGCGCCCCCGCGCAGCGAAATCCCCTCAAAAACGGCTGCTCCCGCGAAGGGCCGGCATGGCCAGCCTCCGCCTGCCGCTCGGGGAGCGTGCGCCTGCGTTCAGTAGTCGTGCTCCACGCACCGCTCGAAGGCTTCCTTGAGCTTGTGTTCCCACACGCGCTTGTCGGCGTTGCCGGCAAAACTCGCTTCGAAGCTGTTGAACGCCAGCTGGTAGGCATGGCGGGCTGTCAGGCCCGCGGCCGCGAACACCTGCGTGAAGTTCTCATTGATGTAGCCGCCAAAGTAAGCCGGGTCGTCCGAATTGACCGTGGCCGCAAGGCCGGCGTCCAGCAGCTGGCCCAGGTTGTGGTCGGCGAGGTTGGGGAACACGCACAGCTTCTGGTTGGACAGCGGGCACACCGTGAGGGCGATGCGGTCCTGCGCCAGGCGCCGCATCAGCGCGGCATCGTGCACGGCCTGCACGCCGTGGTCGATACGCTCGACCTTGAGCACCTCCAGCGCGCTCCAGATGTAGGCGGGAGGCCCCTCCTCGCCCGCATGCGCCACCAGGTGCAGGCCCAGTTCACGGCAGCGTGCGAACACGCGCGCGAACTTCTCGGGCGGGTGGCCCACCTCGCTGGAGTCCAGCCCCACGCCCACGATCTTGTCGATGAGCGGCATGGCCTGTTCCAGCGTTTCAAACGCGGACTCCTCGCTCAGGTGGCGCAGGAAACACAGGATCAGGGTCGCGCTGATGCCCAGTTCGGTGCGCGCGTCCTGGCAGGCGCGGTGCAGGCCGTTGATGACCGTCTCCATGGCCACGCCGCGCGCGGTGTGGGTCTGGGGATCGAAGAAGATCTCGGCGTGCAGCACGTTGTCGCGCGCCGCACGCCCCAGGTAGGCGCGCGCCATGTCGTAGAAGTCCTGCTCGTGCAGCAGCACGCTGGCGCCCGCGTAGTAGATGTCCAGAAAGCTCTGCAGGTTGGTGAACGCGTAGGCGCTGCGCAGCGCGTCCACGCTGTCATAGGGCAATGCCAGCTCGTTGCGCTGCGCCAGCGCGAAGATGAGTTCGGGCTCCAGCGAACCCTCGATGTGGATATGCAGCTCGGCCTTGGGCATGGCGCGCAGCAGTTCGGGCAGGCGTTCGGTGGAGATGGGAGGCACTTTAAACATCAGCAGACTCCAAAGGTGATGCCGCTGTGGCGCAGAAAGCGGCGGTAGAAGGATGATGCCTTGTCGGCGGCGGTATGCAACTCCGCCCGCAGGTCCAGCGGCAGGCACCGGGGCACCTGCGACTCCAGCACGGGCTGGTCCTGCATGAAGATGGTGTGCTGGAACGCCTGCAGCTTTTCCGCCGGCGACTCGAAATCCGCCACCGCCAGGCGGAACCAGACGCGGCTGCGCACGGGCGTCACGGGGCAGATGAACAGCGCGATCGCCTCGCGCCAATCCCGTACCGCGGTGGTGCCGGCCTCGGGCACCTTGGTCAGCACCGCGGCATAGGGGGCCGTGACTTCATAGGTGTACTCCACCTGGGCCGGGGCGGTCGAATGCAGGTTGGACTGGGGCTGCCAGGCCTTGCAGCCCGTGGCACGCAGGCCCGTGGGCAGGGACTCCACGCGGTAGTCGTCGATGGCCGTGGCCTCGCGCGTGCCCAGCCAGCCTTCGTGCACGAAGCCGAAGTGCGACATGTCCAGGAAGTTCTCGATGATGCGCGGCGCGCTCGCCGCCACGTCATAGGGGCCGCAGTTGAGCTTGCGCAGGCGCGCATCGTCCTCGGCGGCAAAGGCGGGCGGCGCGGCATCGCCGGCCTCGAGCCGCACCCACACCAGGCCGTGGGCCTCGTGCACGGCATGGCGGTGGGCGCAGTGCGTGGCGGGCGGGGTGAAATGCGGCAGCGCGGGCACGTGCACACACTGGCCGTTCGCGGCGAACTGCCAGCCGTGGTAGGGACATTCAAGCCGGCCCTCGTGCACGCGGCCGAGCGACAGGCGCGCACCCCGGTGCGGGCACTGGTCCGCGAAGGCCTGCGCATGGCCCTCGCCATCGCGCCAGAGCACGATGTCGCGCTCCAGCAGGCGCGCGGCCAGCGGGGCCTGCACGACATCCTCCGAGGGCGCGACAGGATGCCAGAGGGTGGCTTCGATCATGGTGGGCAGGGAATCTCGTGGTGCGTGTCGTTGTGGCAGCGCCCCCTCCTCTCTTGTGCGAGGGCGCTGGTCGAGCATATACGCAAGCGCTGCCGCACGCCGCATGCCCAGCGCCGGCAGCACGGCGTGCCGGCCGCGCGGGGGCGTGGAGTACGCCCAGCAAAAAGGCCGCCCGGGGGCGGCCTTTTTCAGGGGAGCGCTCCCGGCGCCAGCGCCGGGAAGCCCGTGCGGCTTCTTACTTCTTGTCGCCGCCGGGGATCTTGCCTTCCACGCCCTTGACATAGAAGTTGACACCGCCGAGGAACTTGTCGTCGGCCACCGCATCCTTGGCGAGCACTTCCTTGCCGTCCTGGCCCACGATCGGACCCTTCCAGATCTGGAACGAGCCATCGGCCAGGCCCTTCTTCACGGCTTCGACCTTGGCCTTGGTGTCGGCAGGCACGTCTTCGGCGATGGAGACGATGTCGATCGCGCCTTCCTTCACGCCCCACCAGCTCTGGCCCGTGGCCCACTGGCCTTCCAGCGCGTCCTTGGTGGCCTTGATGTAGTACGGGCCCCAGTTGATCACGGCCGATGCCAGGTGGGCCTTGGGGCCGTAGGCGGTCATGTCGGAATCCCAGCCGAAGGCGCGCTTGCCCTTTTCTTGCGCCGTCTTGAGCACGGCGGGCGAATCGGTGTTCTGGAACAGCACGTCGGCGCCGCCGTTGATGAGCGACGTGGCGGCTTCGGTTTCCTTGGGCGGGCTGAACCATTCATTCACCCAGACCACCTTGGTCTTGATCTTGGGGTTGACCGACTGCGCACCCAGCGTGAAGCTGTTGATGTTGCGGATCACTTCAGGAATCGGCACCGAGCCCACCACGCCCAGCGTGTTGGTCTTGGTCATGGCGCCGGCGATCACGCCCGCCATGTACGCGCCTTCGTAGGTGCGGCTGTCGTAGGTGCGCATGTTCTCGGCCGTCTTGTAGCCGGTGGCATGCTCGAACTTGATGCCCTTGTTGTCCTCGGCCACCTTGAGCATCGACTCCATGTAGCCGAAGGTGGTGCCAAAGATCAGCTTGTTGCCCTGGCCGGCCAGGTCGCGCAGCACGCGTTCGGCGTCGGCCGACTCGGGCACGCTTTCCACGAAGCTCGTGACCACCTTGTCGCCGAATTCCTTCTCGATGGCCTTGCGGCCGTTGTCGTGCGCGAACGACCAGCCGCCGTCACCCACCGGGCCGACATAGGCGAACGCGATCTTCAGAGGCTCGGGCTTGGGTGCCGGCGCTTCTGCCGCAGGGGCCGGTGCGGGCGCGGGGGCCGGTGCCGGTTCTTCCTTCTTGCCACAGCCCACGAGCGCGGCGGCGGCAACGGCGGAGAGCGCTGCCACCTTGAGCATGGAGCGTTTCTGCAGATCAGTCATGTCGGTTTCCTTGTTGAATGAAGAGTGAGACTTGCAAAGGTTGGGGACGAAAGCAGCAATTATGGGGCGATCTACCGTGGGGTAACCAGTTTTTGACGCACCGGCCCGCCCATTTCAGGAGCCCGGATAGAACGGCTTGCCCAGCGACGCCGGCATGTTGATGCGGATCCACGCCGGATTGCGCGAAATCAGCGCCAGCACGACGATGGTGGCCACATACGGCAGCATGCTCAGCAACTGGCTGGCCACCTGCACCCCCGTGGCCTGCAGGTGGAACTGCAACATGGTCACGCCGCCGAACAAATAGGCACCAAGCAACACCCGTGCCGGGCGCCATGTCGCGAACGTGGTGAGGGCCAGGGCGATCCAGCCCCGGCCGGCGACCATGCCCTCCACCCACAGGGGCGTGTACACCGTCGAGATGTAGGCGCCCGCCAGCCCGCACAGCGCCCCGCCCGCCACCACCGCCGCGAGGCGAATACGCCGCACCGGATAGCCCAGCGCGTGGGCCGACTCGGGCGACTCGCCGACCGAGCGCAGCACGAGCCCGGCGCGCGAGCGGTACAGGAACCAGATCAGCCCCGCGACCAGCAGCATGGTGAGGTACACCAGCGGATGCTGCTGGAACAGCGCGGGCCCGAGCAGCGGCACGTCGCCCAGCACCGGAACCGCGTACTTGGGCAGCTCGGGCAGCTTGGCCTGCACGTAGCTGATGCCGGCGAACGCCGAGAACCCCACGCCGAACAGGCTGAGCGCCAGCCCGGTGGCGTACTGGTTGGTGTTGAGCCAGATCACCAGCACGCCGAAGATGGCGGCCAGCACGGCGCCGGCGGCCATGCCCGCCGCAAACCCGAGCCAGGTGTTGCCCGTGTGCACCACGGTGGCGAAGCCCGCGATGGCGGCGCACAGCATCATGCCTTCCGCCCCAAGATTGACGATGCCGGCCTTTTCGTTGATGAGCAGGCCCAGGGCCGCAATGGCCAGAACGGTGCCCGCGCTGAGCGTGGCGCCGATGAGCAGTGCATAGGACTCCATCAGACACCTCCTTTCCTGGTGCCGACCCAGCGCACGCGGTAGGCGATCAACGTGTCGCACGCCAGCAGCGTGAACAGCAGCAGGCCCTGGAACACGCCCGTGAGCGATTTGGGCAGCCCCATGCGCGACTGCGCCAGCTCGCCACCGATATAGAACATGCTCATGAGGATGGCCGAGAGGATCATGCCCACGGGGTGCAGGCGCCCCACGAAGGCGACGATGATGGCCGCGAAGCCGTAGCCCGCCGGCACGTAGGGCGTGAGCTGGCCAATCGGCCCCGCCACTTCCAGCGCTCCCGCCAGGCCTGCCGCGCCGCCCGAGATCAGCAACGCCGTCCACAGCGCCTTGCGCGAGGAGAACCCGGCGTACCGCGCCGCCGCCGGGGCCAGTCCGCCGACCTGCTGCGCGAAACCGGCCCGCGTGCGGAACAGGAACACCCACAGCGCCGCCGCCCCGGCCAGCGCCAGCAAGAGGCCGATGGACACCCGCGAACCCTGCATCAGGCGCGGGATCTGCGTCACTTTCTCGAAGGTCTTGGTCTGCGGAAAGTTGTAGCCCATGGGGTCCTTCCACGGGCCGTAGACCAAGTAGCCCAGCACCAGCGTGGCCACATAGACCAGCATCAGGCTGACCAGGATTTCATTGGCGTTGAACTTGTCACGCAGCAGCGCCGTGAGCCCCGCCCAGGCCATGCCGCCCAGCACCCCGGCGAGCAGGATGGCGGGCACGATCCAGGGGCCGGTGGTCTTGTCGGCCAGCAGCGCCACGCCGCCCGCCACCACGGCGCCGATGACGAACTGCCCTTCGGCGCCGATGTTCCACACGTTGGAGCGGAAACACACGGCCAGCCCCAGCGCGATGAGCAGCAGCGGCGTGGCCTTGACCATGAGTTCGCCGATGGCGTACTGCGATTTGACGGGTTCCCAGAAGAAAACCTGCAGCCCGCGCACGGGGTCCTTGCCCAGCGCCACGAACAGCGCGACGCCGATCAGCACCGTGATGGCCAGCGCCAGCAGCGGCGAGCCATAGGTCCAGAGCTTCGACGCCTGGGGACGCGGTTCCAGCTTAAGCATGCTGCACCTCCCCGGCCCGCGCCTGCTGCTGGTGCTGCTGCGCCAGGTGCGCCTGCACGTCGGCATGCCACAGGCCGCTCATCCATTCGCCGATGAGGCCCACCGTGGCCTCGGCACGCGGCACCGAAGGCGACAGGTGCCCCTTGGCGACCACGTGCAGCCGGTCGCAGATTTCAAACAATTCGTCCAGCTCCTCGCTCACCACCAGCACGGCGCAGCCCGCATCGCGCAGCGCCAGGATGGAGCCCCGGATCTGCGCGGCCGCGCCCACGTCCACGCCCCAGGTGGGCTGCGAAACGATGAGCAGCTTCGGGTTGGCATCGATCTCGCGCCCCACGATGAACTTCTGCAGGTTGCCCCCCGACAGCGACCTGGCCGCCGCATGGGGGCCGCCCGCCTTCACGTTGAAGCGCTGGATGATGGCCTCGGCGTGTTTTTGCAAGGCCCCCACCTTGATCCAGCCGCTGCCCCCGACCGAGTTGGTGCGCGTGAGCAGCAGGTTGTGCGCCAGGCCCATGGTGGGCACGGCGCCCCGGCCCAGGCGCTCTTCGGGCACGAAGTGCAAGCCCAGCGCGCGGCGCTGGCCGGGGCCCATGCGGCCCGCGTTCTGGCCGGAGACCTGGATGCTGACTGCATCAGCCCGCTGGTCTTCGCCCGACAGCGCGTAGAGCAGTTCCTTTTGCCCGTTGCCCGACACACCGGCAATGCCCACCACCTCGCCCGCCTTCACCTCGAACTGCAGGTCGATCAAATCCACCCCGAACTGGTCGGCACGCGGCAGCGACAGGCCCTGCACACGCAGCACCGTGGCGCCGGTCTGCAGCGCGCGGTGTTCCAGCGCGGGCGGCTCGGCGCCGATCATGAGGCGCGACAAAGACGCATTCGATTCTTCCGCCGGATTGCACACGCCCGTGACCTTGCCGCCGCGCAGCACGGTGCACGCGGTGCACAGCGCGCGGATCTCGTGCAGCTTGTGGCTGATGTAGAGGATGCTGCAGCCCTCGCTGGCCAGCTTGCGCAGCACCACGAAGAGTTTTTCCACCGCCTGGGGCGTGAGCACCGAGGTGGGCTCGTCCAGGATCAGCACCTTGGGGTTGGTGAGCAGCGCGCGGATGATTTCCACGCGCTGCATCTCGCCCACGCTCAGCGTGTGCACGGGGCGCAGCGGGTCGATGTCGAGGCCATATTCGGCCGCCTTGGCGGTGATGCGCTGCGTCACCTCGGCCAGCGTCAGGCTCTTGTCCAGCCCCAGCCACACGTTCTCGGCCACCGTCAACGTATCGAACAGGCTGAAGTGCTGGAACACCATGGCGATGCCCAGCGCCCGCGCCTCTTGCGGGTTGCGCACCTGCACGGCCTGGCCGTTGAAGAACACGCTGCCTTCGTCGGGCTTGACCGATCCGTAGATGATCTTCATCAGCGTGGACTTGCCCGCGCCGTTTTCGCCCAGCACCGCATGGATCTCGCCGGGCAGCACCGTGAGCGACACGCCGCTGTTGGCCACCACGGCCGGATAGCGCTTGGTGATGCCCATGAGCTGCAGCCGGGGCGGCGGCGGCGCGCCCGGGGCGGGAGGAGTAGGAGGTGAACTCATGCGGTGGATTGTCTCTCAGTTTTACAACTTGTTATAAGAATGGAAACACCTTCTTGCGCTTGTTCAGCATGCCCAAGCAGCTATTCTTTTCGTAGCGAAGAGGCCACGGTTTTCACACATTCGCGCAACCACGCGGCAGCGGCGGAGTGGTGCGTGCGCGCATGCCACAACTGGTAGTACATGAGGCGCGGAAAAGGCACCGGGCACGGCAGGATGGCCAGCGGCAGCTGCTCCACATAACGCTCGCAATACTGGCGGCCCGTGGTCAGCACCAGCAGGCTCGAGGCCACGATGCTGGGGATGAGGCTGAAATGCGCGCAGCGCGCCGTGATGTGGCGCTGCATGCCCAGGTTGTCCAGGTGGGCGTCGATCACGCCGCGCGCGCCGGGGTGGGTGGGCGTGGGCGCGATGTGTTCGGCCGCCAGCCAGCTTTCCACGTCCCAGCCGCGCCGCACGGCGGGGTGGTCCCTGCCCACCAGGCAGACGACCTCGTCGCCGAACAGGCGGCCCATGTGCAGGTCGTCCGGCGGCTGGGGCCAGTTGCCGATCACCACGTCCACCTCGCCCTGCGCCAGGTGCGCATGGTAGTGCGCGTCGGCCGAGAGGGGCAGGATCTCGATGGGACACAGCGGGGCCTCCACCTTGATGCGGGACACCAGCTGGGGCAGGAAGAGCGGATCGAGGTAGTCGCTGGCGGCCACGCGGAAGGTGCGGGTGGCGGTGCGCGGATCGAAGCCGCGCGCATCCGAGAACAGCGCCTCGGCCGAGCGCAGGATGGCGCCCGCGGGCTCCACCATGCGCAGCGCGGCGTCGGTGGGCATCATGCTGGCGCCCGAGCGCACCAGCAGCGGGTCGCCCGCCAGGTCGCGCAGGCGCTTGAGCGCGGCCGACACCGCCGGCTGGTGCATGCCCAGGCGGACGGCGGCCCTCGATACGCTGCGTTCTGTGAGCACGGTGTGCAAGACCCTTATGAGATGGAGGTCTATCTTGTCGAAAAGGGCGTGGTCTCTCATAGCAGTGCGTGCATTGATGTCATAAGCTTGTACTTATGCTGGCGGCCATTGGGCGCCCTACCCTCTGATGAACACGACTTGCGCAAAACAGGGCTCAGGCAAACCGCATCGCTCCAAGGCAATGCGGACGTCGCATCCCGATGTGCGCAGGTCCTCATGAATTGACAGC
This sequence comes from Acidovorax sp. GW821-FHT11A03, assembly GCF_058809075.1. Taxonomy (NCBI): domain Bacteria; kingdom Pseudomonadati; phylum Pseudomonadota; class Betaproteobacteria; order Burkholderiales; family Comamonadaceae; genus Acidovorax; species Acidovorax sp. GW821-FHT11A03. Next base: position 155,158 of record NZ_JBXASG010000011.1, on the reverse strand, counting down.
AATCGAAGAAGCGGCATCCGTCATGACCACCCAACCCTTGCAATTCCTGCGCCGCGGCCAGCCCGTGGCGCTGGGCAATGTACCACCCGATCGCACGCTGCTGGAGGTGCTGCGCGAAGACCTGGGCCACACCGGCACCAAGGAGGGCTGCGGCGAAGGCGACTGCGGCGCCTGCACCGTGGTGCTGGGCGAGGCACGGGACGGCAAGGTGCACTACAGCGCGGTGAACAGCTGCATCCGGCTGGCGCATTCGGTCCACGGCATGGCGCTGTGGACGGTGGAGGACCTGGCGGAAGACCCGTTGATCCAGCCCGTGGGCGATGCCGCCCCGGCTCCTCGTCCACCCATCACACTGCATCCCGCACAAGAGGCGATGGTTCAGTGCCACGGTTCTCAATGCGGTTTTTGCACCCCCGGTTTTGTGATGAGCCTCTTTGGGATGTACCAGAAACACATCGCCCCCACGCTCCCCACTGCGTGTGGTTCGCGGCCCCCATCCGGGGAAGGGCCCCCGGATTCCCGCGCGCCCGGGGCCCTCGCGCCTAGGGGCGGCCCGTCGGCGCTCGACCACGTCCGCCACGGCCAACCCATCACCCGCGAATTGGCGCAGGAAGAACTCTCCGGCAACCTGTGCCGCTGCACGGGCTACCGCCCCATCCTGGACGCTGCACAGCACATGGCCGCCCTGCCCGCAATGGCTGTGAACGAACCTCTTTTGCTACAAAAACTGGAGCTACTCGCGCTTACCCATCCAGCGCCAGAGGCCAATTCTTCTTATATTTCACCCACCACACTGCCTGATCTGCTGGCCGCGCGGGCGGCACACCCCGCGGCACAGGTGGTGGCAGGCTGCACCGACGTGGGCCTGTGGGTGACCAAGCAGCACAAGCAATACGAAAGCATCCTGGACGTAACCCGCGTGGCCGAGCTGCGGCAGATTCAGCAGGGCGCGCACGATATCACCATCGGCGCCGCCGTCACGCTGACCGAGGCCTTTGCCGCACTGACGGCGCAGTGGCCGCAGCTGCACACCTTTGCCACGCGCTTCGCGGGCCTGCCCGTGCGCAACTCGGGCACGCTGGGGGGCAACGTGGCCAACGGCTCGCCCATTGGCGACTCCATGCCGCTCCTGATCGCGCTGCGCGCCCAGGTGGTGCTGGCCAGCGTGCGGGGAGAACGCACCCTGGCGCTGGAAGACCTGTACACCGGCTACCGGCAGAACGTGATGGCGCCCGACCAGCTGCTGGTGCGCATCGTGGTGCCCAGGCCGGGGGTCACGGAAGTGCTCAGGGCCTACAAGATTTCCAAGCGGTTTGACGATGACATTTCCGCCGTGTGCCTGGTCATCAACCTGGACATCGAAGCCGACGTGGTGCGCCGCGCCAGCATCGGCGCGGGCGGCGTGGCCGCCACCCCGGCCCGCGCGCGCCAGACCGAGGCGGCGCTGGCCGGCCAGCCGTGGAACGCCGACACCATCGCCCGCGCCGCGCAAGCGCTGCAGGGCGAGTTCAATCCCATCTCGGACATGCGCGCCAGCGGTGCCTACCGCCGCACGGTGCTGGCCAGCCTGCTGCAGCGCTTCTGGCTGGAGAGCCAGGGCGAAGAGGCCGTGAGCGTGGAGAACTTCCGCCTGGAGGAAGCCGTATGAACCAGCGCGAAACCTTGCCCGGCGGCCTGCCCGTGAGCCGCGATGCCGTGGACGACCCCGTGGTCGCCAGCGCCGACGCCCACGCCGCCGAACCCCTGGCCCCGCCGCAGGCCAGCGCGCCCGCCAGCACCCGCGCCATGGGCCAGTCGCACATCCACGAAAGCGCGCGCGCCCAGGTGGCGGGCGCGGCCCACTACATCGACGACCTGCCCGAGGTGAAGGGCACGCTCTATGCGGCGCCCATCCTCTCCACCGTGGCGCACGGCACCTTGAACAGCGTGGACGCCAGCGCCGCCCTGGCCCTGCCCGGCGTGCGCGGCGTGGTGCTGGCGGCCGACGTGCCCGGCGACAAGCTGCTGGCCGCCTTCGCGCACGACGAGCCCGTGTTCGCCATCGACGCCGTGCAGCACGTCGGCCAGGTGATCGGCCTGGTGGTGGCCGACTCGGTGATGCAGGCGCGCCGCGCCGTGCGCGCCGTGAAGCTGGACATCACGCCGCTGCCCGCCATCCTCACCGTGAAGGAAGCGCTGCGGGCCGAAAGCTATGTGCTGCCGCCCGTGTTCGTGCGCCGGGGCGATGCACAGGCCGGCCTCGCGCGGTCGGCGCACCGGCTGCAGGGCGCCTTCGAGGTGGGCGGGCAGGAACACTTCTACCTCGAAGGCCAGATTGCCTACGCGCTGCCGCTGGAGCAAAGGCAGTGGTGGATCTATTCCAGCACCCAGCACCCGGGCGAAGTGCAGCACTGGGTGGCCCACGCCCTGGGGCTGGACAACCACGCGGTGCGCGTGGAGTGCCGGCGCATGGGCGGCGGCTTCGGCGGCAAGGAGACCCAGGCCGGCCACCTGGCCGTGTGGGCGGCGGTGGCGGCCAGCAAGTTCGGGCGCCCCGTCAAGCTGCGGCTCGACCGCGATGAAGACTTCATGGTCACCGGCAAGCGCCACCCGTTCGCGTACCAGTACGACGTGGGCTTTGACGGCGCGGGCCGCATCACCGGCCTCGCGCTGCACATGGCGGCCAACTGCGGTTTCAGCGCCGACCTGTCGGGGCCGGTGGCGGACCGCGCCGTGTTCCACAGCGACAACGCCTATTTCCTGAGCGACGTGGAAATCGCCTCCTACCGCTGCAAGACCAACACCCAGAGCCACACCGCGTTCCGCGGCTTTGGCGGGCCGCAGGGCGTGATCGTGATCGAGGCCATCCTGGGCGACATCGCGCGCGCCCTGGGCCGGGATGCCCAGGACGTGCGCCTGGCCAACCTGTACGGCAAGGACGCCGGGGAGGGTCGCAACGTCACCCACTACCAGATGACGGTGGAGGACAACATCCTGCACGAACTGATGCCGCAGCTGGAGCGCGACGCCGGCTACCGCGAGCGGCAGCACGCCATCGCGGCCTGGAACGCCACCAGCCCCGTGCTCAAGCGGGGCCTGGCGATCACGCCGGTCAAGTTCGGCATCAGCTTCACGGCCACGCTGTTCAACCAGGCCGGCGCGCTGGTGCATGTGTACACCGACGGCAGCGTGCAGGTGAACCACGGCGGCACCGAGATGGGCCAGGGCCTGCACACCAAGGTGGCGCAGATCGTGGCGGACGAACTGGGCGTGCCGCTGTCCCGGGTGCTCGTCACCGCCAGCGACACCAGCAAGGTGCCCAACGCCAGCGCCACGGCGGCGTCCAGCGGCACCGACCTGAACGGCCGCGCGGCGCAGTTCGCGGCGCGCAACGTGCGCGACAACCTCGCCTCCTTCGTGTGCGGGCTCGACAGCTGCGGCGCCGGCGCCATCCGCTTCGAGGGCGGGCAGGTGATCTCGCCCAAGAAGGTACGCCTGTTCGACGACGTGGTGAAGGAGGCGTACGCCAACCGCATCCAGCTGTGGAGCGACGGCTTCTACCGCACGCCCAAGATCCACTACGACAAGGCCACGCTCACGGGCCGGCCGTTCTACTACTTTGCCTACGGGGCCGCGTGCTCCGAGGTGGTCATCGACACGCTCACCGGCGAAAGCCGCGTGCTCAAGGTGGACATCCTGCACGACGTGGGCCACAGCATCAACCCGGCCATCGACATCGGCCAGATCGAGGGCGGCTTCGTGCAGGGCATGGGCTGGCTCACCACCGAGCAGCTGGTGTGGAACGACAAGGGCACCCTGGCCACGCACGCACCGAGCACCTACAAGATCCCGGCGACGGGGGACATCCCCGCGCACTTCCGCGTGAACCTGTGGCCCGAGGCGAACCGCGAGGACAACGTGGGCGGCAGCAAGGCGGTGGGCGAGCCGCCGTTCATGCTGGCGATCAGCGTGTACGAGGCGCTGCGCAATGCGGTGGCGGCGGGGCGTGGGGATGAAGCCACGGGGCCCGTGGTGCTGACGGCACCGGCGACCGCGGAGAATGTGCTGCGGGCGTTGGGACGCCTGACGGACTGAGTGAGCCCCCGGGCACTGGCCGGCCTGGGCCGGCAGACGCCGCGGAACGGGCTTTGCCAGGCCGCTGGCGGTGTCCCCGGGGGGAAGACGCCAGGCGGCTCAGGGGGGCCTTTCATGCAGGCCCCAGCGCCATCCTTCCCGATGCGGTCGCCTGGTTCGCGTGCCGTGTCTCCACCCGGTTGCGCCCCGCCCGCTTGGCGTCATAGCAGGCCATGTCCGCCGCATACAGCACCGAGGGCACGTCCTGCAGGCTGGCATCGAGCACCACGAGGCCGATGCTCACCCCCAGCGTGAAGCTGCGCCCCTGGTACGAAGGCTCCCAGTCCTGCACGGAGGCACGCAGCTGCTCGGCCACGGCCTGGCCGCGCGCCAGCGCGCAGCCGGGCAGCACCACCGCGAACTCGTCGCCGCCCAGCCGCGCGGCCCAGCCGACCTGGCGCACCTGGGATTCGAGCAGGCGGGCCACATGGCGCAGCACATCGTCGCCCGCATCGTGGCCGGCGATGTCATTCACCACGGTGAAGTGGTCCAGGTCCAGGAACAGCACCACGCCGTCCCCGGCGGTGTCGCCGCCGTCCCCCTCCGGCGCGCGCGGCCGCGCCGAGCGCTCGGCCAGCAGCAGGCCCAGGCGCTCGTCGAACGCGCTGCGGTTGTAGAGCTGGGTGAGCGCATCGTGCGTGCGCTCCCAGGCATGCTGCATCTGCGCCTCGCGCGCGGCGGTGATGTCCTCCAGGATCCAGACCGTGCCGCCACCCATCTCGTCGGGCCGCACGCCGCGGCCCTGCACACGGGCCCACACGGGCGAGCCGTCCTTGCGCATGAAGCAGACATCGCCGTCGAAGACACCGTGCGCGGCAAACTCGGCCTGCACCCGTTCGCCGATGCGCACATAGTCGGAATCATTGGCGTACAGGGTGCGGGCGGGTCGGCCCTGCAGCTCCCCTTCTGCGTAGCCCAGCATCACGCAGGCCTGGCGGCCCACCACCTCCAGGATGCCGTGGCGCGAGATGACGATGCCCACGGATGCGCTGTCCAGAACGGCCTGGAATTGCCCGTCCAGCGTGGCCTTGTGCTGCTGCTGCAGGCTGCCCTGCTGCACCATGCCCTGGAACACGCGCACGAGTTCGCCCACCTCGCCGTCCGCGCGCGGCCAGGCAATGTCCTGCACGGCCCCGGCCCGCGCGCCCCGGCGCAGCATCTGGCGCGCGCTGTGCGTGAGCTGCGCCAGGGGCTGGGCCATCCAGGCCATGAGCACGGCCACGAGCAGCATGCACAGCGCCATGCTGGCGGCGGCCAGCCACCAGGCCTCGCGCTGCGCGCCCTCCAGCGGCGCCAGCAGCGCCTGCGAGGGGCTGACGCGCGCCACGATCCACTGCGGCAGCGGCATGCCCGCCATGCTGACGATGTGCTGGGCCTCCAGGTGGGTCGTGCCCCGCCCCACCACCGGCTGGGACTGGTCGAGCCAGCGGGCGTACACGGGGGCGAGGCCCGCCTCGTCGCGCACCTTGCCCAGGATGCGGGCGGGGTCCGAGTGCGACAGGATGGTGCCGTCGCGCGTGAAGACGATGAGCCGCGAGTCATCGCGCGCGGGCAGCGCCATGGACGGCGGCAGCAGCCCCTGGGACTGCAGCCGCAGCGCACCCGCCACCACGCCCAGCACGGCGCCATCCTCGCGGTGCAGCGGCATGGTGAACATCACGCGCGCATCGCCGGTGCGGCCCGCGATGAGCTCCGACACCAGCGGCTTGCCATCGATGAGCGTGCGGCGCAGGGCGTCGCGCTCGGCCGGGTCCAGGTCGGCCGCCTTTTCCAGGCGCCCCGCCCGCAGATTCAGCCGCAGTTCGCCGTTGTCGCGGGCCACCTGCATGGCATCGAAGAACTGCACGGCCGGCAGGCCCTGCTGCAGCAGCCATTCGAGGGTGGACGGGGATTCCAGCATGCCCGGCGTGATGCCGGCGGCCACGGTGCGCAGCACCTTCTGGCTTTGTTCGATCTTGCTGGCCAGCAGGCGGGCCACGACCTCGACCTCGTCGGTCTGCTGGCTCACCACGCGCCGCACGGCCTCCTGCCCGGACGCCCGCGTGACGAGCCATGCCGACACCGTGCCCGACAGGGCCACCGCCAGCACCGCCGCCAGCATGAGCCGAAGCACCAGGGTCCCAGGCACAAACCAGCCCGGCGCGTCGTGCGGCGGCGCGGGGTGGGCGGGAGGCTTCATGGACACTCCGCTCTGGGAGCACCCCGGCAAGCACGGGAAGTGGCGTTGGGCATCGGAACGGGTCAAACCGGACAGGTCCCAACAAATATACGCAGCCCCTGCAGCCCGGGGCTTGGGTAGAACCCTCAGTGAAACCCAAGGACAAACCCTGAGCCACACTGCGGTCAAAGGACCATCCGCACCGGCGGCCCTTCCGCCGCGCGCCAGCCTCTGAAACTGGCGCGGACGGGGCGAGTGCCCCCGTGGAACTGGCTTTGCCAGGCCACCGGGTGCGCCCTCCTCCCGCGCAGCGAGAGCGGGGTCAAGGCGCGCAGCGACTCAGGGCGTGTTTTCTAGCAACCCGCCATGGACTGCAGCGCGCGGGGGTGGGGAAGGTTCAGCACGTTGCCGGTGCCGTGGATCAGGCCCAGCTCGCGCAGGTGGCGCAGCACGCGCGAGAAGGTCTCGGGCGCAATGCCCAGCTGCGCGGCGATCAGGCGCTTGCGCTGGTGCAGCGTGACCTGCATCGCCCCGCTGTGGTCCTGCTCGGCATGCTTGAGCAGCCATTGCGCGCAGCGCGATTCGGCATCCTGCGCCAGGCGGCTCACGGCCAGCTCGGACTGCTGCCGGTAGCCCTGCGCCATGTCCAGCAGCAGGCCGCGCGCGCCCGCGGGCATTTCGGCCAGGCTGCGGTGAAATTCATCGATGGGCAGGCGGCGCACCTGCAGGCGCGTGTCGGCCACCATGTCCACCGGCAACGGCAGGCCCATCAGCGCCGACGCGGCGTCCAGCCAGAACGGCCCGTCCACGGCTCCCAGCTGGTGGCGCAGGTAGCCATCGTCCAGCACGCCGCGCAGCACGCGACCGCTTTCCAGGTGCAGCACGGACGTCAGCACCTCGTTGCGCCTGCGCAGCACTTCACCGGCGGCAATGACCTCGGTTTCGGCGGGCAGGGAGAAATAGATAGAGGGCAGCATGGGACGGACTGTGCCGTGCCGGCGCCCGCCGAGCATTGAGCAAGATCAAACCGGAACCTCGCCGCCGGCCCCGCCGCGCGGGGGCCTTGCGCCAGCACACGGGCGGCGGCGCACTACCCGGCCCCGGGGCGCGGCGCCGGCGGCCGGCAGAAACGTGACAGCTTGTAACCACATTGTCACAGCCCGCCGCTATCGTGGGCACCTTGCCCAGAGACCACCCATCCCACGCAATGCAGAACACTCCCTGGAGCCGGCTGGAGGCGATGCTGGCGCTGCTGTCGCCGGCCGCGCGCCATGGCACGGGCCCTCTGGCGGGGCTCATGCGCGAGGGGGGCCTGCACTGCGTTTTCCAGCCGCTGGCCGACCTGCGCGAAGGCAGCATCTATGCCCATGAGGCCCTGATCCGGGGACCTCGCGGCACGCCCTGGCACACCCCCGACGCATTGCTGGAGATGGCCCGGCGCGAGCGCATCCTGCAGGACTTCGAGCTGCTGTGCGTGTTCACCGCCCTCCAGCAATGGGGTGCGCAGGAGGCCCCCGGCCGCCTGTTCGTGAACATCAGCGCCGACGCGCTGGTGCACGGCGTGGCACTGGTCGGCGCCCAGAAACTGGGCGAGACGGTGCGCAGCTTCGGCGCGAGCGCGCGCATGCTGGTGCTGGAGATCACCGAGCATGAGCGCGTGTCCGACATGCCCCTGCTGCGCCAGGCCATCAAGGCCGTGCACGCCTGCGGCGCGCGCATGGCGCTGGACGACTTCGGCGACGGCCGCTCCAGCCTGCGGCTGTGGTCCGAGGTGAAGCCCGACTTCGTGAAGATCGACAAGTATTTCATCCGCGAGATCAGCGACCACCCCGAGAACCTGCAGATGCTGCAGGCCATCAAGGGCATCGCCGACGTGTTCGGCACCACGCTGATCGCCGAGGGCATCGAGACACGCGACGACCTGCGCGCGCTGCGCGACCTGGACATCCCCTACGGCCAGGGCTGGCTGCTGGGCCGCCCGGCCCGCACACCCCGCGAGACGGTGGACCGCCCCGCGCTGGAAGTGATGCAGGACCGCCGCGTGGCCGTGCTGCCCCACCTGGGGCAGACGGCGCGCCCGGGCATCCTGCGCAGCGTGCTGGTGGTGCAGGCACCCACCGCCGCGCCCGCCACCAGCAATGACGCGGTGGCGGCGATGTTCCACGAACGCACCGACCTGCATGCGCTGGCCGTGGTGGACGGCACGCGCCCCGTGGCGCTCATCAACCGCCAGCAGTTCATGAACCACTACGCCACGCTGTACTTCCGCGAAGTGCATGGCCGCAAGCCATGCCTGGCCTTCGCCAACCAGGCCCCGCGCGTGGTGGAACTGGACTGCGACGTGGACCAGCTCGTGGGCATCCTCACCTCGCAGGACCAGCGCTACCTGAGCGACGGCTACATCGTGACCGACAACGGCCGCTACCTGGGCCTGGGCACGGGCGACCAGCTGGTGCGCGCCGTGACCGAGACGCGCATCGAGGCGGCGCGGCACGCCAACCCGCTGACCTTCCTGCCCGGCAACATCCCCATCAGCCTGCACATGCAGCGCCTGCTGGACCACCACACCGAGTTCGTCGCCTGCTATGCGGACCTGAACAACTTCAAGCCCTTCAACGACCACTACGGCTACTGGCGCGGCGACCAGATGATCCGCCTGGTGGCGCGCCTAGCCACGGCGCACTGCGACGCGCGGCGCGACTTCGTGGGCCATGTGGGCGGGGACGACTTCATGCTCGTGTTCCAAAGCAGCAACTGGCTGCAGCGCTGCAAGAACATCGTGGACGAATTCGCGCGCGAGGCGCTCACGCTGTTCGACGACGCTGCGCGGCAGGCCGGCGGCATCGACGCCGAGGACCGCCACGGCGTGCAGCGGTTCTTTCCGTGCACCACGCTGGCCATCGGCGCGGTGCGCATCACGCCCGGGCGCTTCCGCCATGCCGAGGAAGTGGCCAATCTGGCCGCGGTGGCCAAGCACGAGGCCAAGCAGGCGGCCACGGGGGTGGTGCTGCATGGCGGCTTCACCGAATCGAGCCTGAGCGCACTGGCCGCCACCCGCGCGCTGCAAGACGCGCTGGCGGCGTAGGGCGCCCAAAAATCACGCACCCCGGCGGGTGCCTGCATGGAACGAGTCCGGCCGGACCCCGGGTGGCCGTCCCCCGGGGTGAAGCGCGCAGGGGCTCAGGGAGTGCCCACCGCCGCTCCGGCCTCGAACCAGCGCTTGACCAGCGCCCGCTCGGCATCGGTCATGCCCGTGGCGTTGTTCATGGGCATGAGCTTTTGCACCACCACCTGCTGGTAGACGGCCTGCGCATGCTGCTTGACGCTGTCGGGCGCATCCAGCCGCAGGTTCTTCATCTGCACCTGCTCGCCATGGCACATGTAGCAGCGCTGGGCCAGCACGGGCTGCAGGGATGCATAGTCATTTTGACCTCCAGCGCTTTGCCCACCTGCGCCAGCAGCTCCTGAAACAGGAGCAGATCCCGCCACCGGCGCGGCAGGGGCCGCCACCGGCGCGGGGCGCATCCAGGCGATCACGCCCACGATGACCACCACCCCCACCAGCGCATACGGCAGCGGGTTGCCGTTGCGGCCCAGCTTGTGGCCGTGGCGCATCACGAAGAACTGGCGGATGGCGGCGCCCGCGAACATCATGAGGATGAGCACCAGCCAGTTCTGCGGGTGGCTCCAGGTGAAGCTGTAGTGGTTGCTCAGCATGGCGAACAGCACGGGCAGCGTGAAGTACGTGTTGTGCACGCTGCGCTGCTTGCCGCGCTTGCCGTGGATGGGGTCCACGGGCTCGCCGGCCTTGATCTGCGCGATCACCGTGCGCTGGCCGGGGATGATCCAGAAGAACACGTTGGCGCTCATGGCCGTGGCGATCATCGCGCCCACCAGCAGGAAGGCCGCGCGGCCCGCGAACCAGTGGCAGGCCAGCCAGGAGGCGATGCACACCAGCACGAGCACCAGCGCCCCCACGATGGCGTCGCCGTTCTTCTTTTGCCCGAAGAGGCGGCAGATCGCGTCGTACAACAGCCAGAACACCACGAAGAACGCCAGCGCCACCACGATGGCCGTGGCGGGGGCCCAGTCCATGCGCGACTTGTCGATGAGGTAGGTGCTGGCGCTGTAAAGATACGACACCGTGAACAGCGCGAAGCCGCTGATCCAGGTGCTGTAGCTCTCCCAGAAGAACCAGTGCAGGTGGCCAGGCAGCTTCGGGGGCGACACGGCGAACTTGACCGGGTGGTAGAACCCGCCGCCGTGCACGGCCCAGAGCTCGCCGCTCACGCCCTGCTTCTTCAGGTCCTCGTCCTCGGGCGGCGTGAGGCTGCTGTCCAGGAAGACAAAATAGAACGAGGAGCCGATCCAGGCGATGGCGGTGATGACGTGGACCCAGCGCAGCAGCAGGTTGGCCCAGTCGAGAAAGTAGCTTTCCATGGAAGTCTCTCAACTTTGGCGGCGCGAAGGCGCCGCCTTTGTGCAACCTGCTCACCACTGCGGGCGCTCTGAGCAGAAGAAGGGGGTCGCGCACCTTGGCAGAGATTCTGCCGGGGCACCGCTGCGACCCATGAAATACCGAATCAGGACAGTGAAAAGTGTATGCAGAAATTGTTCTCGATTCCAGCCCCCTCGAAGGCACGCAGGAGCGGAGTTACCCTCAGAACCCGTTCGCGCCCCCACCGCCCAGGGTCTGCAGGAGCTGCGCGGCCACGGCCACGGCGATGACCTCCGGCTCCTTGCCGTCGATGCCCCGGATGCCGATGGGGCAGGTGACCTGCGCCAGTTCCTCCTGCGCGAACCCGCGCCCGTGCAGGCGGTTTGCGAACGTCGCCCACTTGGTCTTGCTGCCGATGAGCCCGATGAACGGCAGGTCGCGCCGCTCGCGCTGGCGGCGCAGGCAGGCGGCCACCACGTCCAGGTCCTCGGCATGGCTGAAGCTCATGATCAGCACGCGGGTGCCAGAGGCCAGGTCCGGCACCGCCAGCTGCACCGGGTCGGAGTGTTCGCAGGCCACGCCGTCCGGCGCCGGCTGCGGAAAGATCCCGTCGCGGCTGTCGATCCAGGTCAGCGCGAACGGCAGCGGCGCCAGCACCCGGGCCAGCGCGTGGCCCACATGCCCGCCGCCGAACAGCGCCACCGGATGCCGGCGCGGCGACAGGCGCGCGCGCAGGCGGTCGGCCAGGGCCTGGTCGGCGGGTGCGGACAGCGTCTCGAATTCGAGGTGCACCACGCCCCCGCAGCACTGCCCCAGCGCCGGGCCCAGCGCATAGCGCATGCGGGCCGGGCCGGGCACGCCCCCCAGGCGCCGGCGGGCCTCGGCAATGGCCTGGTGCTCCAGGTGGCCGCCGCCGATGGTGCCCACTATCCGCTCGGCGAACACGGCCATCCAGGCCCCGGCTTCACGCGGCACCGAGCCTTCGGTAGACTCCACCCTTACCAGACAGGCGGGCGCGGCCGCAAGGCCGTCCAGCAGTAAAAGCACATCAGTCAATCCAGATCCTTCGCGCCATCGGGGTCCCAGGGTCCCCGTTCCGTTCCAGCCCACACCAGCCATCATGCCGTCCCCAGCCCCCGAGCGCACCCCCAGTACCCGCAGCCACTGGCTGCTCGCCGGGCTCATGGCCGCCATCGCAGCGCTGGTGGCGGCATGCAAGTCGGCTCCCGAACCTGCGCCGCCCGCGCAGGACAGCCGTGCACCCAGCACCGATGCCTCCAGCGGCGTCAAGGGCCCCGTGCCCGCAAGCGCCGGTTCGGCCCGCGCCTCGGCGGCGACCACCCCCCGGGCGTACCGGCAGGACGCCGCCACCCACCTCTACGGCCTGAACGCGCAGCGCGTGTTCAAGGGCAAGCTGCCCCCCATGCTGTATGCGATCGGCGTGCTGGAGGTGGATATCGACCGCGCTGGCAAAGTGACGCGCCTGCGGTGGATGCGTGCCCCGCGCCATGCCCCCGAGGTGGTCGCGGAAATCGAGCGCACCGTGCGCGCAGCGGCGCCCTTCCCGGTGCCCGCGCGCCTGGGCAAGGTCACCTACACCGACACCTGGCTGTGGGACAAGAGCGGGCATTTCCAGCTCGATACCTTGACCGAAGGGCAGCTGTAGGCACATCCCCGTGCGCGCGGGCCCTGGCTGGGCCCCGCCCCTCACGACCCGCGATAGGTCGAATAGCTCCACGGGCTCACCAGCAGCGGCACGTGGTAGTGCTGGTCGGCGTGCGCGATGCCGAAATCCAGGCTCACCAGGTTCAGGAAATTGGGTTCGGGCAGCTGCACGCCGCGCGCCTTGAAGTAGCCCGCCACATTGAAGCTGAGCCGGTAGGTGCCAGCGCGCAGGGTCGCATTGTCGAACAGCGGCGCATCGGTGCGGCCGTCATGGTTCAACACCAGGCGCTTGATGAGGGTGGCGTTGTCGCCGTCGGTGGAATACAGGGCGATCTCCATGCCGGCCGCGGGGCAGCCATTCATGGTGTCCAGAACGTGGGTGCTCAATCCCATAGGGAATCTCCTGAAGTGGGGGCCACGGCCGATCGGCGAGGATTGCCAGATCGCAGCGTGTAGACCAAAAGTGTATACACTTTTCGCCATCCAACGTATCATGCAACCATGGAATCTTCATCCACCAGTGCCATTGTCGACGCGTTGACCCGCGCCATCGTCGAGCACCGCCTGCAGCCGGGCACCAAGCTGGCCGAGCAGAAACTGGCCGACCATTTCGGCGTGTCGCGCACGCTGGTGCGCCAGGCGCTGTTCCAGCTCGCGCAGAACCGCCTCGTCACGCTGGAGCCCGCGCGCGGAGCGTTCGTGTCCACCCCCTCGGTCGAAGAGGCCCGCCAGGTGTTCGCCGTGCGCCGCATGCTCGAGACCGAGATGACGCGCGCCTTCGTGCAGAGCGTGACGCCCGCCAAGATCAAGGCGCTGCGCGCCCACGTCGCCAGCGAGAAGGCCGCCATGGGCACGGCCGATGCCAGCAGCCGCACCGAGCTGCTGGGCGACTTCCATGTGCGCATGGCCGAGCTCATGGGCAACGAGGTGCTGGCGCAGATGCTGGGCGACCTGATCTCTCGCTGCGCCCTCATCACGCTGATGTACCAGTCGGCCAGCGCCGCCGAACACTCCCACGAGGAGCATGGCGACATCGTGGCCGCGCTCGCCGCGCGCGACGAGGCCCTGGCCGTCTCCCTCATGCAGGCCCACCTGGAGCACGTGGAAGCCAGCCTGACCTTCGACCGCAAGCGCCCGGCCAGCGACCTGGCCGCCGCGCTCAGCACGTGACATCCCAGCGCGTGACAGACCCCTTGAATCCTTCATGCCCATGATCTACGACTCCACCCAGCCCTACCCCCGCGACCTCATCGGCTACGGCAAGACCCCGCCCCATGCGCAATGGCCGGGCGGTGCGCGCATCGCCGTGCAGTTCGTGCTCAACTACGAAGAAGGCGGCGAGAACGCCGTGCTGCACGGCGACGCGGGCAGCGAGCAGTTCCTGTCCGAAATGTTCAACCCCGCGAGCTACCCCGAGCGGCACATGAGCATGGAAGGCATCTACGAATACGGTTCGCGCGCCGGCGTGTGGCGCATCCTGCGCGAGTTCGAAAAGCGCAAGCTGCCGCTCACCGTGTTCGGCGTGTCGAGCGCACTGCAGCGCCACCCCGAGCTGACCCAGGCGTTCGTGCAGCTGGGCCACGAGATCGCCTGCCACGGCCTCAAGTGGATCCACTACCAGCATGTGCCCGAAGAGGTCGAGCGCGCCCACATGGTCGAGGCCATGGAGATCATTGAGCGCATGACGGGCCCCCGAGGAAGCTCGGAAGGCCATGTGCATGGCCTGGGCTGGTACACCGGCCGCGACAGTCCCAATACCCGCCGCCTCGTGGCCGACTTCGGCGGCTTCGAATACGACAGCGACTACTACGGCGACGACCTGCCGTTCTGGATGGACGTGAAAAAGAGCGATGGCACCACCGCGCCCCAGCTCATCGTGCCCTACACGCTCGACTGCAACGACATGCGCTTCGCGCTGCCGCAGGGCTACTCGCACGCCGACCCGTTCTTCCAGTACATGAAGGACACGTTCGACGCGCTGTACGCCGAAGGCGACCCGGCTGGCGACAACGCGCCCAAGATGATGAGCATCGGCATGCACTGCCGCCTGCTGGGCCGGCCCGGCCGCATCACCGCGCTGCAGCGTTTCCTGGACCACATCGAGCGGCACGGCGACGTGTGGGTGTGCCGCCGTATCGACATCGCGCGCCACTGGAAACAGGCGCACCCCTACCCTTCACAGAAAGCAGGCTGACCATGGCCCTGACACTGGAACAACTCAACGCCGCCAGCAGCGCCGAGGCCCTGCAGCTGCTCGATGGCCTGTACGAGCACTCGCCCTGGATCGCCGAGCAGGCGCTGGCGCAGCGGCCCTTCCGCTCGCAGGCCCACCTGCAGCACGCGCTGGCCCAGGTGGTGCGCACGGCGGGCCAGGACGCGCAGCTGGCACTGATCCGCGCCCACCCGGAACTGGCGGGCAAAGCGATGGTGGCCAAGAACCTCACGGCCGAGTCCACCAACGAGCAGAGCAAGGCGGGCCTCACCCAGTGCACACCCGAGGAGTTCGCGCGCATCCAGGCGCTCAACGCCGCCTACAACGAGCGCTTCGGCTTCCCGTTCATCCTGGCGGTGCGCGGGCCGCGCGGCACGGGCCTGCCCAAGCAGGAGATCATCGACACCTTTGCGCGGCGCCTGGACAACCACCCCGAGTTCGAACTGGCCGAGGCCCTGCGCAACATCCACCGCATCGCCGAGATCCGCCTGAACGACAAGTTCGCCGCCGAGCCCGTGCTGGGCAACGACGTGTGGGACTGGCAGGAAAAGCTGGCCGAACACTCCGACCCCGGCTTCGCTGAAAAGGGCCAGCTCACCGTCACGTATCTGACCGACGCGCACCGCGCCTGCGCCCAGCGCATCAGCCACTGGATGCGCGACTGCGGCTTCGACGAGGTGGAGATCGACGCCGTGGGCAACGTGGTGGGGCGCTACCACCCGGCCACGGAAGGGGCCCGCTACCTCATCACCGGGTCGCACTACGACACGGTGCGCAACGGCGGCAAATACGACGGCCGCCTGGGCATCTTCGTGCCCATGGCCTGCGTGCGCGAACTGCACCGCGCCGGCCGGCGGCTGCCCTTCGGCATCGAGGTGGTGGGCTTTGCCGAAGAAGAAGGCCAGCGCTACAAGGCCACGTTCCTCGGCTCGGGCGCGCTCATTGGCGACTTCAACCCCGCCTGGCTCGACCAGAAGGACGTGGACGGCGTGACCATGCGCGCGGCCATGCAGCACGCGGGCTTGTGCATCGACGACATCCCCAAGCTCCAGCGCGACCCCGCGCAATACCTGGGTTTCATCGAGGTACACATCGAGCAGGGCCCCGTGCTCAACGAGCTGGACCTGCCCCTGGGCGTGGTCACCTCCATCAACGGCAGCGTGCGTTTTCTGTGCGAAATGATCGGCACCGCCAGCCACGCCGGCACCACCCCCATGGACCGCCGCCGCGACGCGGCCGTGGCCGTGGCGGAACTCGCGCTGTACGTGGAGCAGCGCGCCGCGCAGGACGGCGACTCGGTGGGCACCATCGGCCAGCTGCAGGTGCCCGCGGGCTCCATCAACGTGGTGCCCGGCCGCTGCCAATTCAGCCTGGACCTGCGCGCGCCCACCGACGCCCAGCGCGACGCGCTGGTGAACGACGTGAGGGAGCAGCTCGCCAGGATCGCCGCCCGGCGCGGCCTGCGCTACACGCTGGAAGAATCCATGCGCGCCGCCGCCGCGCCCAGCGCGCCCGCCTGGCAGCACCACTGGGAGCGCGCCGTGGACACGCTGGGCGTGCCCGTGTTCCGCATGCCCAGCGGGGCGGGACACGATGCGATGAAGCTGCACGAAATCATGCCCCAGGCCATGCTCTTCGTGCGCGGACTGAACTCGGGCATCAGCCACAACCCGCTCGAATCCACCACCAACAACGACATGCAGCTGGCCGTGGACGCCTTCACCCAGGTCCTGCGCCAACTTGCCGAGGAACAACAACCATGACGACAAACACCCCCACCGCCTACGCCGCTCTCGACGCCTGGATCGACCAGCACTTCGATGAGGAAGTGCGCTTTCTGCAGGCCCTGGTGCGCGTGCCCACCGACACCCCGCCCGGCAACAACGCTCCCCACGCAGAACGCACCGCCGAGTTGCTGACCGAGTTTGGCTACACCGCCGAGAAGCACGCCGTGCCGGCCGCCGACGTGTTGGCCTACGGCATGGAATCCATCACCAACCTCATCGTGCGCAGACCGTACGGCAGCGGCGGCAAGACCATTGCCCTGAACGCCCACGGCGACGTGGTGCCCCCCGGCGAAGGCTGGACGCACGACCCCTACGGCGCCGAAATTGTGGACGGCGCCATGTACGGCCGCGCCACCGCCGTGAGCAAGAGCGACTTCGCCAGCTTCACCTTCGCGGTGCGCGCGCTGGAAGCCGCCGCCAAGCCCTCGCGGGGCGCGGTGGAACTGCACTTCACCTACGACGAAGAATTTGGCGGCGAACTCGGCCCCGGCTGGCTGCTGCAAAAGGGGCTCACCAGGCCCGACCTGATGATCGCCGCCGGCTTCAGCTACGAAGTGGTCACCGCCCACAACGGCTGCCTGCAGATGGAAGTGACCGTGCACGGCAAGATGGCCCACGCGGCCGTGCCCCACACCGGCGTGGACGCGCTGCAGGGCGCGGTGCACATCCTGAACGCGCTGTATGCGCAGAACGACGAGTACAAGAAGGTGACGTCCAAGGTGGCGGGCATCAAGCACCCGTACCTGAACGTGGGCCGCATCGAGGGCGGCACCAACACCAACGTCGTGCCCGGCAAGGTGATGTTCAAGCTCGACCGCCGCATGATCCCCGAAGAGAACCCGGTGGAGGTCGAAGCCGCCATCCGCCGCGTGATCGAGCAGGCCGCGGGCGAGCGCGCGGGCATCAGCGTGGACATCAAGCGCCTGCTGCTGGCCAACGCCATGACCCCGCTGGCCGGCAACCAGCCGCTGGTGGACGCCATCCAGAAGCATGCGCAGGCCGTGATCGGCGAGCCCGTGCCCGCGGTGGGCACACCGCTGTACACCGATGTGCGCCTGTATGTGGAGCGCGGCATCCCCGGCGTGATCTACGGCTCCGGCCCGCGCACCGTGCTCGAATCGCACGCCAAGCGCGCCGACGAGCGCCTGCAGCTCGAAGACCTGCGCCGCGCCACCAAGGTGATCGCGCGCACGCTGAGCGACCTGCTGGCCTAGGGTCCTGCCCCCAGACAGCGCGGCGCCTCACGGCACAAGCGCTGGCGCCGCTCCAGCCCATCGCGCAGGAAAAGCTTTCGCGATTCGCGCAGATCACCTAGTATGCGTTGGCCCATTCACCAGGGCCTGTTCACCCTCTTCTTGGCAGATGCGTTGCGATGCCCAAGGGCCAATCGCGGCGCTGCCAACGCATCGCTTTCCGCACAGCGCCTGGCCCTCGGGGCATCACCACCCCCAGGGTGGATTGCCCGTGCCTTCGCACTAGCAAAAAAGGGGGCAGGCCGGCCCTCCATCAGTCACCCAAGATCGGATACCAATGCAGAGCAAATTCCAACGCTGGATCAGCGCGGCCGCCATCCTGTTTTTCGCCAGCTGGGCCCACGCGCAGTCCACGGTGCACACCGCGGCATCCACCGGCAACTACACAAGCAAAGTGGACTACGCGGCCTGCGCCACGGGCCCGTGCCAGAACTTCACGCTGGCCACGGGGGTTTCGGGTTCGTTCACCACGGCCAGCCCCTTGCCGGCTAACCTGGCAGGGGCCAGCATCGCGGCCCTGGTGACATCCTTCAGCTTCAGCGATGGGTTGACCACGTACTCCAGCGCGGATCCGGCCACCCGCATCTACCTGTTTCAGGTCACGACCGATGCGGCGGGCGCGGTCACCGATGCCGCCGTCGTGATCAGCCGCTGGGAAACCGGCGTGTCACCACATGCGGTCAATGACCGGACCTCGCTCATGGTGATCACCGGCACCTCGCAAGGGGGGCACAACTACCAATGCACGGCCCTCGGGACCTCTCCCGCCGGGACCGCTGATTCCTGCGATCTCGAAGTGGCAGACGGCAGCGCTTCCCGTGCGAGCGGCGCGACGGTGTCCTGGTCCTCTGCGGCGGCGGCCACCGTTCCAACGCTCTCTGAGTGGAGCCTCATCCTCGCCGCCAGCATCCTGGGCCTTGCAGGCCTTGCAGCGGTACGCCGCAGAACCCTTTAGCCCCGAGCCCCGCGCGCGAAACGCGCGCGCGGGCGTGCCCCTTGCCGCGTGAACAGGTCCCGTTCAACCCGGTGCCCCTGCGGCTCCAGGGACCCGTGCCCGCCGCGCCTGGGCCAGCCGCGAAAGCCGCTGCACCAGGGCCGGGTACTGCGATTCGGACGTATTGCCGTAGCCCAGCACCAGGCCGTTGTCTTCGGGCCGAGCGCGCAGGGCAAACCGCGACAGTGGTGCCGGCGCCATGTCGTAGGCGCGGGCCGCCTCGGCAATCGCCTGGTCGGGGTATTCGGGCGGCAGGCGCACCGTGAGGTGCATGCCGCTGTCGCCCCCCAGCACCGCATGGGGCACGGCCAGGTGCTGCGCTAGCGCATCGCGCAGCAGCGCCTGCCGGCCCCGGTACAGGCGTCGCATGCGCCCCAGGTGCCGGCTGAACTGCCCGCTGTCGATGAACTCCGCCAGCGCCAGCTGCTCATGGCGATGCCCGCCGCGCAGGGTCTCCTTGAGCAGCGGCGCGGCCGCTGCGGCCAGGGCCTGCGGCAGCACCACAAAACCCAGCCGCAAGGAAGGGAACAGCGTCTTGCTGAATGTGCCCACGTACATCACCGGCGCCTGTGGCACCAGGCCCTGCATGGCACCAATGAGTTCGCCCGCGTGGCGGAACTCGCTGTCGTAGTCGTCCTCGATGATCCAGGCGCCACAGGCCTGCGCCTGCCGGATCAGCGCGAGCCGGCGGGCCACGGGCAGCACCCCGCCCGTGGGGTACTGGTGCGACGGCGTGGTGTAGATGAGCCGGGGCGGCGCCGCCGACCAGGCATCGGCAGGCACCACCAGGCCCGCGCCATCGACCCGCAGGGCTTCGACCTTCAGGTCTCCGCACTGGAAGGCGGTCTGCGCCCCCCGGTAGCCCGGGTCCTCCACCCAGGCGGTGTCGCCCGGGTTGGTGACCAGCCGCACGCACAGGTTCAGCGCCTCCTGCGCGCCTTCGGTGATGACCACCTGGCCCGCCTCGCAGCGCACGCCGCGTGCCACCGCAAGGTGCCGCATGATGGCGCCCTGCAAGGCGGCCTCGCCCGCCGGATTGCCATAGCCCAGGGCCGACACGCCAGATGCCTTGAAGGCGCGGTCAAAACAGCTCTTCCATGCGCTCAGGGGGAACCGCGCCAGCGCCGGCACGCCCGGCCTGAAAGCCAGGGTCTCGGCCGCATCGGCAAAGCGGCTGACCACCCGCGTGCCGCGCTCGGACAGGCGGGGCGGCGCTGCGCGCGCGGGGTCCGCATGGCCCCGGGCACGACTGCGGTCCAGCGCGGACACCTTGGTGCCCCGGCGGCTCAGCTCGATGTAGCCCTCGGCCCCCAGCTGCTCATAGACCGCTGTCACGCTATTGCGCGAAACGCCCAGGTCCACCGCCAGATCCCGCGACCCCGGCAGGCGGCAGCCCGAAGGGAAGCGCCCATCCAGGATGGCATCGCGGATGCGGGTCAGGAGCTGGCGCTGCAGCGAGTCGCCCTGCCGGTCACGCACCAGCGGGGCTTCCAGCAGGACATGGCGGACGGGGTCGATGGCGGGGAGGCGTGGGGTCATGGTGGCCGGTGAAAAACCACCAGTTCACAGCCTCGGTGGCACCATCAGATTTTGCATGAGTGGATCTTTTGAATGGTCCACAAGAATCCTAGAGTCACCGGTTCAACCTCTCTTTTTTTGACCCTTCGACCGCGCAATTCCATGTCCACCTCCATGAATGATCTCGCCCAGCCCATTGGTACCCCCGTCCCCGGCTGGACACCCCGCCCCCAGCCCGGCGCCGTCACCCTGGTGGGCCGCCACTGCCAGCTGGAGCCGCTGCAGGCCGACCGCCACGCGGCCGACCTGGATGCGGCCTACCGGCTCGCGCCGGACCCACGCGCCTGGACCTACATGTTCACCGGCCCGTTCGACACCCCCGAGGACTACGGCCGCTACGCACACACCGCCGCGCTCAGCACCGACCCGCGCCACTTCGCGGTGGTGGACAAGGCCACGGGCAAGGCCGTGGGCACCCTGGCGCTGATGCGCATCGATCCCACCCATGGCGCCATCGAGGTCGGCAACGTGATGTTTTCGCCCCTGCTCCAGCAGACACCCGCCTCCACGGAGGCGCAGTTCCTGCTCATGGCCTACGTGTTCGACACGCTGGGGTACCGCCGCTACGAGTGGAAGTGCGACAGCCTCAACGCCCCTTCGCGGCGCACCGCCGCGCGCCTGGGATTCCAGTTCGAGGGCATCTTCCGCCAGGCCGTGGTCTACAAGGGCCGCAACCGCGACACCGCCTGGTTTTCCATCATCGACACCGAATGGCCTGGTTTGCGGCAGGCGTTCGAGGCTTGGCTGTCGGAAGACAACCAGGATGCGCAGGGGCGCCAACGGCGCTCGCTGACCCAGGTGCGCGAATCACTGGGCCCAGGGGCTTCGCAACCACCGCGCTGAGGCATCGAGGAGCGCGGCCCCGTGGCGCATTCTTCTGCACAGAAAGCGGGAATGACGGGCATGCACAGGCTGCATACTCAATCGGCATAACCCGCCGCCCGCACGCAGCGCGGGCCCACCCTACACTTGCCGCGGGCGCCCTTCGCAGGGTCCACCCGCCCTCCCCTTCCTACAGAGCAAAAAACCATCTCAGGAGCATCACCCATGAACATCCGACACACGCTGCTGGCCTCCAGCCTGGCGCTGGCGCTGGCCAGCCTCACGGCCTGCGGCAGCACACCCACCACGGCAGCGGCGCCCGCGCCCGCCGTACAGCAAACGGCCTCGGCCCAGGCCGCCAGCGCCGCGTACGACTTCGACATGGACGTGTTCCACCCGGTGGTGGCGCGCAACGGCATGGTCGCCACCGAACAGGAGCTGGCCTCGCAGATCGGCCTCGACATCCTGAAAGCCGGCGGCAACGCGGTGGACGCGGCCGTGGGCATCGGCTTTGCGCTGGCCGTGGCCCTGCCCAATGCGGGCAATCTGGGCGGCGGCGGGTTCATGGTGGTGCACGACGCCAAGACCGGCAAGAGCGTGGCGCTCGACTTCCGCGAAGTGGCGCCCATCAAGGCCACGCGCGACATGTACCTGGATGCCAAGGGCAATGTGGTGGACGGCAAGTCGCTGTATACCCACTACGCCGTGGGCGTGCCCGGCACCGTGGCCGGCATGGAGCATGCGCTCAAGACCTGGGGCACCCTGCCGCTGTCGCGCGTGATCGCCCCCGCCATCGAGCTGGCCGACAAGGGCTTCCCGGTGAGCGAAACCCTGGCCAAGATCCTGGACCAGGAAAAGAAGAACATGGGCCAATGGCCCGCCACCCAGGCCATCTTCTGGAGGAACGGCGCGCCGCTGAAGGTGGGCGACGCCCTGGTGCAGAAAGACCTGGCCCAGTCCATGCGCCTGATCGGCCAGCAGGGCGCCAAGGCGTTCTACGAAGGCGAGATCGCCCAGAAGATCGCCGCCGAGATGGCACCGCACGCCGGCGCCCTCACGCTGCAGGACCTGCGCGAATACAAGGTGGCCGAGCGCGTGCCCACGCGCGGCACCTACCGTGGCTATGAGATCGTGACCATGCCGCCCCCGTCCTCCGGCGGCCCGCACCTGGTGCAGATCCTGAACATGCTGGAGCCCCTGCCCCTGGCCCAGTGGGGCCCCAACAGCGCGCAGACCATCCACTACATGGCCGAGAGCATGAAGCTCGCGTACGCCGACCGCGCCGAGTACCTGGGCGACCCGGACTTCGTGAAGATCCCTTTGAAGGGCCTGACCTCCAAGCGCTACGCCGAGTCCCTGGCCAAGGGCATCGACGCCAACACCGCACGCAGCGGCAAGAGCATCAAGCCCGGCCAGCCCCAGCCGTATGAGAGCGACCAGACCACCCACTACTCGGTGGTGGACAAGGCCGGCAACGCCGTGGCCGTGACGTACACGCTCAACACCAACTTCGGCAGCGGCATCGTGGCCAAGGGCACGGGCATCCTGCTCAACAACGAGATGGACGACTTCTCGGCCAAGCCCGGCGTGGCCAATGCCTACGGCCTCGTCGGCGGCGACGCCAACGCGGTGGCCGCCAAGAAGCGCCCCCTGTCGTCCATGACGCCCACCCTGGTCCTGAAGGACGGCAAGCCCACGCTGGTGACCGGCAGCCCTGGCGGCGCGCGCATCATCACCACGGTGCTGCAGACGGTGGTGAACACCATCGACTTCGGCATGAACCCCGCCGAAGCCGCTGCGGCACCTCGTGTGCACCACCAGTGGACGCCCGACGAGCTGCGCGTGGAAAAGGGCCTCTCGCCCGATACCATCGCGCTCCTCAAGCAGCGCGGCCACAACATCGCGGTGAAGCCGTCGATGGGCCGCACGCAGACCATCCAGATCCGTGGCGGCGCGCTGTACGGATACTCGGACCCGCGCAACCCGGATGGGAAGACGCTGGGGTATTGATTGCTCCTGAATCAATAGCTAACCGCGCTTGATGGACAAGCGCTGGCAGCCATTTTTTCAAAGATCCCGCTCGCCGAAAGGCCAGCGGGATTTTTCATGGCGGCCCGCATCAGGCCGGCACTGCCTGCCCGATCTCGAAGTTCGCCATCTTCTCCAGCGCCCGCACCATCGCCGAGTGGTCCCACCCCTGGCCGCCATGCGCCACGCAGGCATTGAACAGCTCCTGCGCCATGGCCGTATTGGGCAGCGGCACGCCCAGCGCCCGAGCGCTGGACAGCGCCAGGTTCAGATCCTTCTGGTGCAGCCCGATGCGAAAGCCGGGGTCGAAGGTGCGCCGGATCATGCGCTCGGCATGCACCTCCAAAATTTTTGACGACGCGAAGCCGCCCAGCAGCGCCTGGCGCACGCGGGCCGGGTCGGCGCCCGCGCGGGCGGCGAAGAGCAGCGCCTCGGCCACGGCCTCGATGTTCAGGGCGACGATGATCTGGTTGGCCACCTTGGCGGTCTGGCCGTCGCCGTTGCCGCCCACCAGGGTGATGTTCTTGCCCAGGCGCTCGAACAGCGGCCGGACGCGCTCGAACACCGCTTCGGGGCCGCCGACCATGATGGACAGCGTGGCGTTCCTGGCGCCCAGCTCGCCGCCGGAGACGGGCGCATCCAGGTACTGCGCGCCCACGGCCTCGGTGCGCGCCGCGAAGTCCTTGGTGGCCACGGGCGAGATGGAGCTCATGTCCACCACCACCTTGGCCGTGCTGCCCTTCAGCCCCTGGGCCACGCCGTCGGCGCCGAACAGCACCTTCTCCACATCGGGCGTGTCGGGCAGCATCAGAAAGATGATGTCGGCCCGCTCGGCCACGCCGCGCGCCGTGGTGCACTGCGTGGCGCTGCTCTGTGCGATCTGCGGCGCCACGCGGCCGCGCGTGTGCACGTACAGCTGGTGGCCGGCGGCGATGAGGTGGCCGCACATGGGCGCACCCATGATGCCCAGGCCGATGAAGCCGAGTTTGAGGGGGGTGTCGGTCATGTTCTTTTTCTCCTTGTGTTGTGGTGATTCGTCCATGGGTCTGTGCCGGGTCATGCCGTGAGCGCAGCGCGCCAGCCGAGGCCGATTTCCGTGGTACGCGCGGGCCGGTACTCGCAGCCCACCCAGCCGCCATAGCCCAGCCGGTCCAGGTGTGCGAACAGGTAGCGGTAGTTGATCTCGCCCGTGCCCGGCTCGTGGCGGCCGGGGTTGTCCGCCAGCTGCACGTGGCCGATGCGCGGCAGGTGCTTTTGCAGCGTGGCGGCCAGTTCGCCTTCGGTGCGCTGCGCGTGGTAGATGTCGTACTGCACGAAGGCGTTGTCGGCGCCCACCTCGTCGAGGAGGTCCAGCGCCTGGTCCGTGCGGGTGAGGTAAAAGCCCGGGATGTCGAACGGGTTGATGGGCTCGATCAGCAGGCGCAGACCGGCGGCCTTCAGCTCGGTGGCGGCAAAGCGCAGGTTGTCGACCAGGGTGCGGCGCAGCACCTGCGCCTCCACACCCGCAGGCGCCTTGCCGGCCAGGCAGTTGAGCTGCGGCACGCCCAGCGCCTGGGCATAGCTGATGGCCTGGGCCACACCGGCGCGAAACTCCACGATGCGAGCGGGGTGGCAGGCAATGCCGCGCTCGCCAGCGGCCCAGTCGCCCGCGGGCAGGTTGTGCAGCACGATCTGCAACTGGTGGCGGTCGATGCGCTCGCGGATGTCTTCCGCCACAAACTCGTAGGGAAAGAGGAACTCCACGGCCTCGAAGCCGGTGCGCGCGGCGCGCTCGAAGCGGTCGAGAAAAGGCACCTCGGTGAACAGCATGCTGAGGTTGGCAGCGAAACGGGGCATGAACAGGTCTCCGGTATCAGTCAGGAAATGGTGGGGTCAGTCCAGCACTGCGAGCGCGCTGGGCACGTCCGCCGGCTGCGTGGCCAGCGCTTCGAATTCGACGATGCTGTCGATCTCGGTGCCCATGGCGATGTTGGTCACGCGCTCCAGGATCACCTCGATGACCACCGGCGTGCGGTACTCGGCCATCCAGGCCTCGGCCTGGGCGATGGCGGGCGCGAACTCCTCGGGACGGTGCACGCGGATGGCCTTGCAGCCCAGGCCCTCGACCACCTTCACGTGGTCCACGCCGTAGCCGCGCGCCGCCTCGCCCTCGGCCATGTTCACGTTGTCGAACGCGAGCTGGACGCAGTAGTCGATGCTGAAGGTGCGCTGCGCCTGGCGGATCAGGCCCAGGTAGCTGTTGTTGACCAGCACGTGGAGGTAGGGCAGCTTGAACTGCGCGCCCACGGCCAGCTCCTCGATCATGAACTGGAAGTCGTAGTCGCCCGACAGCGCCACGATCTTGCGTGCCGGGTCGGCCACGCGCACGCCCAGGGCTGCGGGCACCGTCCAGCCCAGCGGGCCGGCCTGGCCGCAGTTGATCCAGTGGCGTGGCTGGTACACGTGCAGGAACTGCGCGCCCGCGATCTGCGACAGGCCGATGGTGGAGACGTAGCACACGTCCTTGCCCAGCGCGCGGTTCATGCACTGGTACACGCGCTGCGGCTTCATGGGCACGCTGTCGAAGTGGGTCTTGCGCAGGTAGTCCACGCTGTGCTTGCGGCCCAGGCATTCGGCGGCCCAGCCGCTGCGATCCTTCAGGCGCCCCGCGGCCTGCCATTCGCGCGCCACGTCCACGAAGAGCCTGAGCGCGGCGCCCGCGTCCGAGACGATGCCGAAGTCCGGCGCGAACACGCGGCCGATCTGCGTGGGCTCGATGTCCACGTGCACGAACTTGCGGCCCCGGGTGTAGACATCGACCGAGCCCGTGTGCCGGTTGGCCCAGCGGTTGCCGACGCCCAGCACGAAGTCGCTGGCCAGCATCGTGGCGTTGCCGTAGCGCTGGCTGGTCTGCAGGCCGCACATGCCGGCCATGAGCGGGTGGTCGTCCGGAATGCTGCCCCAGCCCATGAGCGTGGGGATCACCGGCACGCCCAGCACCTCGGCAAACGCCACGAGCAGGCCGGATGCATCGGCGTTGATGATGCCGCCGCCCGCGACGATCAGCGGGCGCTCCGCGTCGTTCAGCATGGCCAGCGCCTTCTCGATCTGGGCACGCGTGGCGGCGGGCTTGTAGGGCACCAGGGGTTCGTAGGTGTCGGGGTCGAACTCGATCTCGGCCAGTTGTACGTCGATGGGCAGGTCGATGAGCACCGGCCCGGGCCGGCCGGAGCGCATGAGGTGGAACGCCTGCTGGAACGCCTGCGGCACCTGCGCGGGCTCCAGCACCGTGGTGGCCCACTTGGTCACGCTCTTGGCGATGGTGGCGATGTCCACGGCCTGGAAGTCTTCCTTGTGCAGGCGGGCGCGCGGCGCCTGGCCGGTGATGCACAGGATGGGGATGGAATCCGCGCTGGCCGAGTACAGCCCGGTGACCATGTCGGTGCCGGCCGGGCCGCTGGTGCCGATGCACACGCCGATGTTGCCGGCCACGGCGCGGGTGTAGCCCTCGGCCATGTGGCTGGCGCCCTCGACATGGCGCGCCAGGATGTGGCCTATGCCGCCATGCGCCTTCATCGCCGCGTACAGCGGGTTGATGGCGGCGCCGGGCACGCCGAACGCGACGCTCACGCCTTCCTTCTCGAGCACCTTCACGGCCGCTTCGATTGCCTTCATTCTTGCCATTGCTTGACCTCCTTGTGGATGGTCAAACTTTAGGCAAGCCCCTCGTTGGGCGGAAGGTGGCGATGGACCATAAAATTTATTCCAGCCAGGAATAAATCTGGACCGCAACAGGAGACAGACCATGGACCGCCTCGATGCCATGCAGATGTTCGTGCGCGTGGTGGAGACCGGCAGCTTCACCAAGGTGGCGCGGGAGTTCGCCACCACGCAGCCCACGGTGACCAAGCAGGTCGCCGCCATGGAGGCGCACCTGAAGGTGCGGCTGCTCAACCGCAACACGCGCGGCGTGAGCCTGACCGAGCCCGGCGCGCTGTACTACGAAAAGTGCAAGGCCATCGTGACCGATGTGGCCGAGGCCGAGAGCGTGGTGCGCGTGCGCCAGACACAGGTGCACGGCCAGCTGCGCGTGGGCAGCTCGGTCGCGTTCGGGCGGCGCGTGGTGGTGCCGCTGGCGCTGGAGTTCATGGCGCAGAACCCGCAGGTGCAGCTGGACCTGAGCTTCGAGGACCGTTATACCGACCTGGTGGCCCAGGGCATCGACGTGGCGATCCGCCTGGGCAAGCTTGCCGACTCGGCCCTGGGTGCGCGCACGCTGGGCATGAACCCCTGGGTGCTGGTGGCCTCGCCCACCTACCTGCGCCGCCACGGCACGCCGCGCCGGCCGTCGGACCTGAAGGACCACGCCACGCTGATCTACAGCAGCGTGCAGGGCAACGACCTGTGGCGGCTGCGCAATGCGAGCGGCGAGGCGGTGTCGGTGCCCGTCACGGGGCGGCTGCGCTCCAACAACCTCTCGGCCCTGCTGGCGGCGGCGCGCGCGCACATGGGCATCGCGGCGCTGCCGCACTACGTGGCGGTCGAATCGCTGGCCGCCGGGCGCGTGGTGGAGGTGCTCAAGACCTGCCGCCTGCCCGAGCAGGAGATCCATGCGGTGTACCCGTCGCCGCGCCTGGTGCCGCAGAAGGTGCAGGCCTTCGTCGCGTTTTTGCAGGGGCGCTTCGGCAAGGACTGGGTGGCGTCCTTGCCGCGCGAAGGCTTGTCAAAAAAGTGAGCTGCCCGCGCTTTCCAGTCAACGGTTTCAAGCATTTTTTGCTTGAAACCCAGGGAGGACAAGCGCGAGCCGCTACAAAATCAGGATCGCCCGGAAGTCGTTGACATTGGTGTGCGTGGGCCCCGTGATGACGAGGTCGCCCAGCGCATCGAAGTAGCCATAGGCATCGTTGCGGTCCAGGTGGTCCGTGACGGAGAGGCCCTGCGCGGCAGCGCGCGCCAGGGTGTCGGGCGCGACGCGGGCACCGGCGTTGTCTTCCACGCCGTCGATGCCGTCCGTGTCCGCCGCCAGCGCCCACACGCCCGCCTGCCCTTGCAGCGCCTGCGCCAGCCCCATGCAGAACTCGCCCGCCCGGCCGCCCCGGCCCCTGGGGGCGCCAGGTGGCCGCTGCCGCACGGTGACGGTGGTCTCGCCGCCCGAGAGGATCACGCAGGGCCGCGCGAACGGCTGGCCGTGCCGCGCCACGGCCCGTGCCAGTGCGGCGTGCACCTTGCCCACCTCGCGCGATTCGCCCTCGATCTCGTCCGAGAGGATGTAGGCCGGCACGCCCGCCGCGCGCGCGGCCTCGGCCGCGGCCTCCAGCGACTGCTGGGGCGTGGCCGTCATGTGCACGGCGTGGCCTGCGAACACGGCGTCGCCGGGTTTGGGGGTTTCCAGATCACCCGCCTCCAGCGCGGCACGCACGCTGTCGGGGATGTCGATGCGATAACGCGCCAGGATGGCCAGCGCGTCCGCGCAGGTCGTGGCGTCGGGCACGGTGGGGCCGCTGGCGATGACCGAGGGGTCGTCGCCCGGCACATCGCTGATGGTGAGCGTGACCACGCGCGCTGGCGCGCAGGCCGCCGCAAGGCGCCCGCCCTTGATGCGCGAGAGGTGCTTGCGCACGCAGTTCATCTCGTCGATGGCGGCGCCGCTCTCCAGCAGCGCCTTGTTGATGCGCTGCTTGTCCTCGAGCGTCAGGCCCTCGGCCGGCAGCGTGAGCAGGGCCGAGCCGCCGCCCGAGATCAGGCACAGCACGAGGTCGTTCCCGGTCAGCCCCCGGGTGCATTCGAGCATGCGCTGCGCGGCGGCCAGGCCCGCCGCGTCGGGCACGGGGTGGGCGGCCTCCACCACTTCGATGCGCTGCGCCAGCCCCTCGGGGCGCGGCGGCGTGTGGTGGTAGCGCGTGACCACGAGGCCCGACAGCGGCGCGTCGGCGGGCCACAGCGCCTCCACGGCCTGCGCCATGGCGCCACCGGCCTTGCCCGCGCCCAGCACCAGGGTGCGGCCGCCGCTCTCGCGGCTGGGCGGCGCGGGCAGGAAAGCTGCGGTGTTGTGCAGCGGCAGCGCGCGGCGCACGGCCACGCGGTACAGGTATTCGAGGAAGTCTCCGCCCTGGCGGACGGGATCGGGCACGGGGTCGTTGCGGGTCATGGGTGGTCTCCGCGGGCGATTGTGGCGCACCACGCCCGGCGATACCCCGCGCGCAAGTCAAAAGAACTTCAACCGCCCACGCCGGCGGCAGGGCTCCACGCACCCGTGCGGGCGCACTGAGGCCCCTTCCCGGGCAGGCCCCAGCCCGGGATAACCCCATATTCCGGGCGGCCGCACTTGTCTACAGTTCTTGTATGCAAGATTGATCGCCATGCAAGTTCCTTCCTTTTCAAAGGGTTTCCCATGCTCCGCTTCCTCAACTCCCTGTTTGGCCGGGTGATCCTGGCCCTGATTGCCGGCGTGGCCGTCGGGCTGTTCTGGCCCGATACCGCCGTGCAGCTCAAGCCCCTGGGCGACGGCTTCATCAAGCTCATCAAGATGCTGATTCCGCTCATCGTCTTTTGCGTGGTGGTGCACGGCATCGCCGGCACGGGCGACCTCAGGCGCGTGGGCCGCGTGGGCGTCAAGTCGCTGATCTACTTCGAGGTCGTCACGTCCATCGCGCTGGTGCTCGGCCTGGCGCTCGCGTTCTGGTTCGAACCCGGCGTGGGCATGAACATCGACCCCAAGGCGCTCGACCCCAAGGCCATGGGCGCCTATGCGGAAAACGCGAGCAAGCTCACCGGCGGCGGCTTCAGCGACTTCTTGCTCAAGCTCATCCCCACCACGGCCGTGAGCGCCTTCGCCAATGGCGACGTGCTGCAGGTGCTGCTGTTCTCCATCGTCTTCGGCTGCGCGCTGGCGTTGATGGGCGAGCGCGGCGCGCGGGTCACCACCCTCATCGAAGACCTGTCGCACGTGCTCTTCAAGACCATGGGCCTGATCATCAAGCTGGCGCCGCTGGGCGTGCTGGGCGCCATCGCCTTCACGGTGGGCAAGTACGGCATCGGCTCGCTCAAGCAGCTGGGCATGCTGGTGGTGCTGTTCTATGCGGCGGTGTTCCTGTTCGTGGTGGTGGTGCTGGGCCTCATCATGCGTTTCTCGGGCTTCAGCCTGTTCAAGCTGCTGCGCTACCTGCGCGAGGAGCTGGCCGTGGTGTTCGCCACCACCTCGTCGGACAGCGTGCTGCCGCAGATCATGGCCAAGCTCAAGCACCTGGGCATCCGCGATTCGACCGTGGGCCTGGTCATCCCCACGGGCTATTCGTTCAACCTGGACGCTTTCTCGATCTACATCACGCTGGCCGCCGTGTTCATCGCCCAGGCCACGAACACGCCGATCTCGATGGCCGACCTGCTCACCATCCTGGCGATCTCGCTGGTCACGTCCAAGGGCGCGCACGGCGTGCCGGGCTCGGCCATCGTGGTGCTGGCCGCCACGCTGCAGGCGATTCCCGCCATCCCGGCCATCGGCCTCGTGCTGGTGCTGTCGGTGGACTGGTTCATGGGCATCGCCCGCGCCCTGGGCAACCTGATCGGCAACTGCGTGGCCACCGTGGCCGTGGCGGCCTGGGAAGGCGACATCGACCGCGAACGGGCCCACGCCGTGCTGGACGGCCGCGAGCCGCCGCTGCCGCGCGCCTGACAGGGCTCCGCCCCCGCCCACCACGCGACAATCCGGCCATGAGCATCAACCAGACCCAGATCACCCAGCAGGTGGTGGAATCCATCCTCGCCCAGAAGCTCGCCCCGGGCGAGCGCCTGGGCGAGCAGGAACTGGCCGATCTCTTCGGCGTGAGCCGCACCCTGGTGCGCGAAGCCCTCATGCAGCTGCAGGCGCGCGGCTTCGTCGAGGTGCGCCCGCGCCGGGGCTGGTATGTGGTGGAACCCTCGGTGGAGGACGCGCGCGATGCCTTCTCGGCACGGCGCATCATCGAGTCGGGCATCCTGGCGGACGCGGGCCGGCCGCTGCAGTCCGTGACGCGCCGCCTGCGCGCCCACATCGCGCAGGAACAGTTGGCCATCGAGGGCGCCGACGCCGCGACGCGCGCCTTCCTGCTGGCGGACTTCCATGTCTGCCTGGCCGAGGCGATGGGCCACCGCAGCCTCAGCGACATCCTGCGCGACCTCACGGCGCGCACCACGCTGGCGGCGTCGCTCTACCAGTCGCGGCACGAGGCGAGCCAGTCCTGCGCCGAACACGCGGCCATCGTGCAGGCGCTGGAGGCCGGCGACACCGCCCTGGCGCGCGAACGCATGCTCACGCACATCGGCCATGTGGAAGGCGCGCTGAACCCCACCGAGCCCCTGGTGAGGGACCGCCTGCGCGACTCGCTCACACCGCTGGGCAAGCGCGCGCCGGCCGGTCCCTAGCGGCCGGGCCACCCCGCCCCCCTTGCGGCGGCCCCGGCCGACCGCTCCTTTTTTTCGTGCGGCGCGCGAGGCCCTGGCACGCCCTAGGGTTTACCTTGATCAACGGCCGGGCTAATGTGTATACGATTTTTGTATGGACAACTGTGCACCATCTGATGCGCCGTCTCCACCCCTGAATCCCCACACCCCCGTCAACCCAAAGGAACCTCCCATGCACCCGCCCGTACATCCCGTGGACGAACATTTGCCGGTGGGCCGGCTCACGGCCCTGGGCCTGCAACACGTGCTGGTGATGTATGCCGGCGCCGTGGCCGTGCCCCTCATCGTGGGCCGGGCCCTCAACCTCACTCCCGACCAGGTGGCCAAGCTCATCTCGGCGGACCTGTTCGTCTGCGGGCTCGTCACCCTGATCCAGGCCCTGGGCGCGTCGCGCTGGTTCGGCATCCAGCTGCCGGTGATGATGGGCGTGACCTTCGCCTCCGTCGCGCCCATGGTGTCGATGGCGCAGAGCACGGGCGGCACGGCCGGCGCCGGGCTGATCTTCGGCTCGGTGATCGGCGCGGGGGTCATCTCGATCCTGATCGCGCCCCTGGTCAGCCGCATGCTGCGGTTCTTCCCCCCCGTGGTCACCGGCACCATCATTGCCACCATCGGCATCAGCCTCATGCGCGTGGGGATCAACTGGATCTTTGGCAACCCGGTGGGCCCCACGGCCCCCAGCATGGTGAACCCCGAGCACCTCAAGTGGCTCACCGAGATGCAGTCCGCGGCGGGCGCTCCGGGCTCGTCGCTGCCCCCCGTCCCCAAGGGATTCGCCGTGGTGCCCACGGTGCCCAACCCGCGCTACGCGGACCTCACGGGCGTCGGCATTTCGGCCCTGGTGCTGGTCTCCATCCTGCTGATCGCCAAGTTCGCCAAGGGGTTCATCGCCAACATCTCGGTGCTGCTGGGCATCGTCATCGGCGCCGTGGTGGCCGTGGCCATGGGGCTGATGTCGTTCGAGAAGGTGACCAAGGCCCAGTGGTTCGACCTGGTCCTGCCCTTCGAGATCGCCAGCCCCGTGTTCGACCCCATCCTGATCCTGACGATGACCCTCGTGATGATCGTCGTGATGATCGAATCCACGGGCATGTTCCTGGCGCTGGGCGAGATGACCGACCGCAAGATCGACCAGAACGCGCTCACGCGCGGACTGCGCACCGACGGCCTGGGCACGCTGCTGGGCGGGATCTTCAACACCTTTCCGTACACCAGCTTCTCGCAGAACGTGGGGCTCGTGGCGGTCACGGGCGTCAAGAGCCGCTTTGTCTGCGTGGCGGGCGGCGTGATCCTCATCGTGCTGGGCGTGCTGCCCAAGATGGCGGCGCTGGTGGAGTCCCTGCCCACCATGGTGCTGGGGGGTGCGGGCCTGGTGATGTTCGGCATGGTGGCCGCCACGGGCATCCGCATCCTGGGCGGCGTGGACTTCAAGAACAACCGCTTCAACGCCATGATCGTGGCGGTGTCGATCGGCGTGGGCATGATCCCGCTGATCGCTCCCAACTTCCGCCAGTGGATGCCACACGCCATCCACCCCCTCATCGAATCCGGCATCCTGCTGGCCTCGATCACGGCCGTGGCGCTGAATGTGTTCTTCAATGGCGCCAGCCGCGACACCTCGGCCGCCGTGAATGCGGCCCGCCAGGCCGACGCACATTGATGGAGGGGACCGCGGCCGCGCGCCACCCCGGCGCCGGGGCGGGCCGGCGGCATCGGGCAGCCGGCACCCGCCGCAGCAAAACACCTGTGACCAAGGCAGGTGGAATGAGCGGCCGAACGCGCCACGCAGAGTGCCTCCGCAACGGCGCGCACGGTGGCGACGTGGAAGCCCGCAGCCCGCGCAAGCCCCGCCCACGCCCGGCCCGCGCTGCCCCTGCCGCTGCGCGGGCCCTCCACGGGCCCGGCGCGCGCCCGGGCGGCCAGTATCCGGCGAGGGGCGGATTCCATGCAATGAAGGCATTAACCCCCATTCCGGCGCCTCCTGCCATGGGGTAAGCTCATTTGGCATTTTGCTGAGCATCTCCAGGATTTCCGTATGACCCAGACACTTTCCGCCGCCGAAGAGGCCCTGCGCGACGCCGCGCGCGAATACCACCGCAACCCCAGCCGGGGCAAGATTTCGGTCACTCCCACCAAGCCCCTGTCCAACCAGCGCGACCTGTCGCTGGCGTACTCGCCCGGCGTGGCCTACCCCTGCCTGGACATCCAGGCCGACCCGTCCAAGGCGTTCGACTACACCTCGCGCGGCAACCTCGTGGGCGTGATCACCAACGGCACCGCCGTGCTGGGCCTGGGCGACATCGGCCCGCTGGCCGGCAAGCCGGTGATGGAGGGCAAGGGCTGCCTGTTCAAGAAGTTCGCGGGCGTCGACGTGTTCGACATCGAACTGGCCGAGCGCGACCCGGACAAGCTGGTGGAGATCATCGCCGCGCTGGAACCCACGCTGGGCGGCATCAACCTCGAGGACATCAAGGCGCCCGAGTGCTTCTACATCGAAAAGCAGCTGTCCGACCGGCTGAACATTCCCGTCTTCCACGACGACCAGCACGGCACGGCCATCATCTCCAGCGCCGCGCTGCTCAACGGCCTGGAGCTGGTGGGCAAGGACATCGGCGCGGTGAAGATCGCCGTCTCGGGCGCGGGCGCGGCCGCGATTGCCTGCGTGGGCGTGATGGTGGGCCTGGGCGTGAAGGTGGAAAACATCTTCATGTGCGACTCCAAGGGCGTGATCTATGAAGGCCGCCCCGGCGGCTACGACGAATCCAAGGCGCGCTACGCCCAGAAGACCGACGCGCGCACGCTGGCCGACGCCGTCTACGGCGCGGATGTCTTCCTGGGCTGCTCGGCCCCCGGCGTGCTCACGGCCGAGATGGTCAAGACGATGGCCGACAGACCCATCATCCTGGCCCTGGCCAACCCCGAGCCCGAGATCCGCCCCGAACTCGCCAAGGCCATCCGCCCCGACTGCATCATCGCCACGGGCCGCTCGGACTATCCCAACCAGGTCAACAACGTCCTGTGCTTCCCCTACATCTTCCGGGGCGCGCTCGACTGCGGCGCCACGAAGATCACCGAGGCGATGAAGCTTGCCTGCGTGCGCCAGATCGCCGACCTGGCCAAGGCCGACATCAGCGAAGAGGTGGCCAGCGCCTATGCGGGCAAGGAGCTCACCTTCGGCCCGGACTACCTGATCCCCACGCCGTTCGACTCGCGCCTGATCCTCAAGATCGCGCCCGCCGTGGCGAAGGCCGCGGCCGAATCGGGCGTGGCCACGCGCCCCATCACCGACATGGAGGCCTACAAGGAGGCCCTGTCGCGCTTCGTCTACCAGACCGGCATGCTGATGCGCCCCGTGATCAACGCGGCCAAGGCCCTGCCGGACGCGCAAAAGCGCGTGGCCTATGCCGACGGCGAGGACGAGCGCGCGCTGCGTGCCGCGCAGATGGCCATCGACGACAAGATCGCCGTGCCCATCCTGATCGGCCGCCCCGCCGTCATCGCCGCCCGCATCGAGAAGGCCGGCCTGCGCATGCGCCTGGGACAGGACGTGGAAGTGTGCAACCCCGAGGACGACCCCCGGTTTCGCCAGTACTGGGAGCACTACCACCAGCTCATGAAGCGCAACGGCGCCACGCCCGAAGTGGCCAAGGCCGCCGTGCGCCGCTCCAACACCATCATCGCCTCGCTGATGGTCGCCCTGGGCGATGCCGACGCCATGATCTGCGGCCTGGTGGGCACCTATGAAACGCACCTGGAACGCATCCACAGCATCCTGGGCCGCGAGGAGGGCGTGAACGACTACGCCGCGCTCAACGCGCTGATGACCAACCGGGGCACGCTCTTCATCGCCGACACCTATGTGAACGAGAACCCCACGGCCCAGCAGCTGGCGGACATCGCCTGGATGTCGGTGCAGGAGGTGCAACGCTTTGGCCTGCCGGCCAAGGTCGCCTTCCTGTCGCACTCCAGCTATGGCTCGTCCAAGCGCGCCTCGGCCCGCAAGATGCGCGAGGCGCGCGACCTGTTCGTGGCCGCCCACCCCGGGATCGAATGCGACGGCGAACTGCATGGCGATGCCGCGCTGGAGCCCAACATCCGCAATGCCTACATGGCGGACTCCACGCTCACCGATTCGGCCAACCTGCTGATCTGCCCCAACCTGGACGCGGCCAACATCCTCTACAACGTGCTCAAGACCACGACCAGCGGTGGCGTGACCGTGGGCCCCATCCTCATGGGCGGTGCGGCCACGGCCTACATCCTCACCCCCGCCGCCACCGTGCGCCGCGTGTTCAACATGACGGCGCTGGCCGTGGCCAGCGCGGCGGCACGCCCCAAGTAAGGGCGCCGCGCCGCGGGTGCAATGCCCGCGGCGCCTGCCAGCCCCCCTGGCATGCACCGTGGCGGGGCCTTCAGCGCCGGAGCGGCCGGCGGGTGTGCCTGCGGCGCACCATTTCGGGAAACCCTGCATGCGCGCCTGCACCGCTTCGGTGAACAATGGTCCGCTGCCTGACATTACAACCACCAAAGCGGGCATCGTTTTTGCTGACCCTGACGGCATGGGCCCCGCGCGCCCGGCCCCACCGGTCGGTCGCCGTGTTGCCCGTCCCTCTCGCCTGCCCTTCTTGTTCTTCTTTCTTCGTCCTTGTTCTTCGCTCGCCGCGTCCCTTGCCGTCTTCTGACAGGAGCCCCCATGAAAAAACGCTCGTTCTTGCAAACCACCGTGCTGATGATGGCCGCCACCGGCCTGTTCTCGCTGGCCCAGGCGCAAACGCCCACGCCGATCAAGTTCCAGCTCGACTGGCGCTTTGAAGGCCCCGCCGCGCTGTTCCTGCAGCCCGTGGCCAAGGGCTACTTCAAGGCGGTGGGCCTGGATGTGACGGTGGATGCCGGCAACGGCTCGGGCGGCGCCGTGCAGCGCGTGGCCTCGGGCACCTACGACATGGGCTTTGCCGACCTGGCCGCCGTGATGGAGTTCCACGCCAACAACCCCGACGCGCAGAACAAGCCCGTGGCGGTGATGATGGTCTACAACAACACGCCCGCCTCCGTGATGGCGCTCAAGAAGAGCGGCATCGCCAAGCCGGCCGACCTGGCGGGCAAGAAGCTCGGCGCACCCGTGTTCGACGCGGGCCGCCGCGCGTTCCCCATCTTCCAGAAGGCCAACGCCATCGGCAGCGTGCAATGGACCGCCATGGACCCACCCCTGCGCGAGACCATGCTGGTGCGCGGCGACGTGGACGCGATCACCGGCTTCACCTTCACCTCGCTCCTGAACCTGGAGGCGCGTGGCGCCAAGGCGGCCGACGTGGTGGTGCTGCCCTATGCCGACTTCGGTGTGAAGCTCTACGGCAACGTGATCATCGCGTCGCCGAAGCTCATCAAGGAGAACCCCGCGGCCATCAAGGCCTTCCTCTCGGCCTTCGCCAAGGGCGCCAAGGAAGTGATCGCCAACCCCGGGGCGGCCATCGAGCACGTGAAGGCGCGCGACGGCATCGTGAACGTGCCGCTGGAAACGCGCCGCCTGCAACTGGCCATCGACACCGTGATCAACAGCCCCGACGCGCGCGCCGAGGGCTTTGGCCAGGCCAAGCCCGGCCGCCTGTCGCTGATGGCCTCGCAGGTGTCGGATGCGTTCAACACCAAGACGCGCGTGAACGCCGACGATGTGTGGAACGCCAGCTTCCTGCCCGGCGCGGCCGAGCTGAACATCCTGCCCAAGAAGTGAAACACACCCTGAGTCGCTTCGCGCCTTTCCCCTCTCTCACATGGCTTCGCAATCCCGGAGGGGGCCGCCCCCCATGCGGCGGGGCGGTCCTTGCACGGGGGCGCTGGCTTGAGCCTCGCCAGTTTCGTGCGGGGTGGGTGGCGCTCGGCGCTATTGAAAACTGAAATGCATGGGCCGCTCGCCCGGCCCGGTGCGCAACCTTTATTTACGGACACCTGATGCAGGCTGCCGATTCCTATTTCGTGGATTTTCGTGACGTCTGGCTCGCCTACAACGACGAGCTGCGCGCGCAGAACCATTTCGCCGTCGAGGCCATCGACCTGCAGGTGCGGCGCGGCGAGTTCATCGCCATCGTCGGTCCTTCGGGCTGCGGCAAGTCCACCTTCATGAAGCTGGCCACGGGCCTGAAGATGCCGTCGATGGGCAAGATCCTCATCGACGGCCAGCCCGTGACCGGCCCGCTCAAGATCTCGGGCATGGCCTTCCAGGCCCCTTCGCTGCTGCCCTGGCGCACCACGGTGGACAACGTGCTGCTGCCGCTGGAGATCGTGGAGCCGTACCGCAGCAGCTTCAAGCAAAAGCGCAAGGAGTACGAGGAGCGCGCGCGCCGCCTGCTGCAGAAGGTGGGCCTGGCCGGCTACGAGGACAAGTTCCCCTGGCAGCTGTCTGGCGGCATGCAGCAGCGCGCCAGCATCTGCCGCGCGCTCATCCACGAGCCCAAGATGCTGCTGCTCGACGAGCCCTTCGGCGCGCTCGACGCGTTCACGCGCGAGGAGCTCTGGTGCATCCTGCGCGACCTGTGGACCGAACAGCGGTTCAACGTGATCCTGGTCACCCACGACCTGCGCGAGTCGGTCTTCCTGGCCGACACGGTGTACGTGATGAGCAAGAGCCCGGGCCGCTTCGTCGTCAGGAAGGAGATCGAGCTGCCGCGCCCGCGCGAGCTGGAGATCACCTACACCAAGGAATTCACCGACATCGTGCACGAGCTGCGCGGCCACATCGGCGCCCTGCGCAAGGCCGGCGCGCCCCTCCAGCAATAGATTGATCCGAGCCTGTTTCCATGCACAAGAAAACCGTAGAACGCTGGTCTCCCTGGATCCTGCTGGTCGCGATCATCCTGCTCTGGCAGATCATCTGCTCGGCCTTCAACGTGTCCGAGTTCATCTTCCCCAGCCCCTGGGCCATCGCCACCCAGTTGGTCGAGTTCGGCGGCGTCATCGCGGGCCACGCATGGCGCACCTTCTGGGTGACCATGGCCGGCTTTGGCATCGCCATCGTGGTGGGGGTGCTGCTGGGCTTCGTGATCGGCAGTTCGCGCATCGCCTACGCGGCGGTCTATCCACTGATGACCGCCTTCAACGCGCTGCCCAAGGCGGCGTTCGTGCCCATCCTGGTGGTGTGGTTCGGCATCGGCGTGGGGCCGGCCATCCTCACGGCGTTCCTCATCAGCTTCTTCCCGATCATGGTGAACATCGCCACCGGCCTGGCCACGCTGGAGCCCGAACTCGAAGACGTGCTGCGCGTGCTGGGCGCCAGGCGCTGGGACGTGCTCACCAAGGTCGGCCTGCCGCGCTCCATGCCCTACTTCTTCGGCTCTCTCAAGGTGGCGATCACGCTGGCCTTCGTGGGCACCACGGTGAGCGAGATGACCGCCGCCAACGAAGGCATCGGCTACCTGCTGATCAGCGCGGGCTCCTCCATGCAGATGGGCCTGGCGTTCGCCGGCCTGATGGTGGTGGGCGCGATGGCGATGGTGATGTACGAACTGTTCAGCTGGGTTGAAAAGCGCACCACCGGCTGGGCCCACCGGGGCTCGCAGGGAGAGTGAAGGCCCGGCCGCGCCGGTAGCGGCCTGCAAGGCCCCGGCGCCACAGGCAGCGCCTCTCTTCTTTACAGCCTGCCGCTATACTCGCCGCCCCGTCGACAACAGGATTCCTTGGCATGCGGTTGGAAGTCTTTTTGCGCCCCCTGGCGCTTGTGGGTTGCCTGGGCCTCGCGGCGTGCGGCGGCACGCCCCCGCAACAGCCCGCCACGCCCGCGCAGGGCGCGGCCGCCACCGGCACCCCATCCCCAGGCGCGCCCATCAAGGTGGGCATCGCCCTGGGCGGGGGCGCCGCCAAGGGCTTCGCGCACATCGGCGTGATCAAGATGCTGGAAGCCAATGGCTTCGCCCCCGCCGTCGTCTCCGGCACCAGCGCGGGCAGCGTGGTGGGCGCGCTGTACGCCAGCGGCATGAATGCGTTCGAGATGCAGGAAAAAGCCGTGGCGCTCGACGAAGCCAAGATCCGCGACCTGCAGCTGTCGTCCGGCGGTCTGGTGCTGGGCCAGAAGCTCGAGGACTACGTCAACGAGCAGGTGCGCCGCAAGCCCCTGGAGCAAATGGCCAAGCCTTTCGTGGTGGTGGCCACCCG
Source organism: Acidovorax sp. GW821-FHT11A03 (assembly GCF_058809075.1). Lineage (NCBI taxonomy): Bacteria > Pseudomonadati > Pseudomonadota > Betaproteobacteria > Burkholderiales > Comamonadaceae > Acidovorax > Acidovorax sp. GW821-FHT11A03. The sequence continues at coordinate 115,550 of NZ_JBXASG010000011.1, read as the reverse complement.
GCTCGAGGACGGCGAGCGCACCGTGTTTTCGCGCGGCAACACGGGCCAGGCCGTGCGCGCCTCGAGCAGCGTGCCGGGCGTGTTCCAGCCGGTCACCATCGGCAAGTACCACTTCGTGGACGGCGGCATCGTGAGCCCCGTGCCGGTGGATGCGGCGCGCCAGCTGGGCGCGGACATCGTGGTCGCCGTGGACATCTCCAACAAGGCCCGGGGCCAGTCGCCAGGCAACATGCTGGGCGCGCTGAACCAGTCGATCGCCATCATGGGCCAGAAGCTGGGCCAGGCCGAACTGGCACGCGCCGACGTCATCATCAGCCCCAAGGTGCTGGACATCGGCCCGGCGGATTTCAGCCAGCGCGCCGGCGCGATCCTGGAAGGCGAGAAGGCCGCCCTGGCCGCCATGCCGCAGATCCGCGAACGCATCGCGCAGCTGCAGGCCGAGCGCGCCCGCGCGGCGCAGCAAGCCCAGCAAAAGGTCCTGGAGGCCGAGTACAAGTCCTGCCTGGACAACCGCTCGCGCCTGCAAAGGCTGGCGGGCATGGCGGGGCTGGACGACCCCTGCCCCGCGCCCGGCAGGTAGCCTGCCGGCCCGGCAGGCCCCCGAGGGCCCGGCCCCGCTGCGCGACATGCGCGCCCGGTACGGTATCGCCCACGTCACGGGAACGGCTCCTTGCTGCGGCGTGCCCACCACACCCCCACCGCGCCACCGGGGACCGCCCCGCGCCTCGGGCAGCACGGCGAAAGCCATGCACACATGTCACACAATGTTCTTGGCATGCCCCATGCATGCCGCTGGGCGCAACACACCATGCCCGGAGACAGCCCATGCCTGCCCTCATGTCCGCAGCGCCCCCCCAGCCCGGCGAAGCAGCCGCCCTTGCCGCCAACGACGGCGTGTACCTGCGTCAGGCCATCGCGTGGTCGTGCCGTGCCCGCGCGCGCGGCAACCCGCCGTTTGGCGCGGTGGTGATCGGCGCGCAGGGCGAGCTGCTGTCCGAGGCGTACTGCAACACCGCCGAAACGGGCGACTGCACCGGCCATGCCGAAACCAATGCCGTGCGCCAGATCAGCGCGCGCGTGGACCGCGACACGCTGGCGGGTGCCACGCTCTACACCTCGGCAGAGCCGTGCGTGATGTGCGCGGGCGCCATCTTCTGGTCGGGCATCGGCCGCGTGGTGTTCGGCATCGACGCGGCGCGCCTGCACGCCCTGCAGGTGCCCCGCTCCCGGCAGGCCTATGCGGCAGCAGCGGCAGCAGCAGCCCTCTCGGGGCGCGACGTGCTGGCGGCGTCGCCCCGTTTCATCGAATGCATCGGCCCCGCCCTCGTGGCCGAAGCCAGCGCGCCACACGTGGGGTTCTGGTCGTCCTGAGCGAGAAGGCTTCGCCAGGGCCCGGCGCCTGGGCCGCCACCGCTTGCCCACGGGGCATAATCAGCTACTTATTTAATAGCAAAAGACACCCGCACCATGCCCTGGCACGCGCGCCTGCAGCTGAACTACTCGGTAGAAAACGCCCGCACCGTGGCGCGCCATGAGCACAGCGGACCGCTGCGCATCCTGCAGAGCCTGTACCCCGAAGGCGACGCGATTTGCCACAACGTGCTGGTGCATCCGCCCGGCGGACTGGTGGGCGGCGACACGCTGGACATCACCGCCACCGTGGGCCCGGGCGCGCACGGCCTCGTCACCACACCGGGCGCCACGCGCTTTTACCGATCCACCGGCCCGCTGGCGCTGCAGCGCAGCCACCTCACCCTGGCCGAGGGTGCGCGGCTCGAATGGCTGCCGCTGGAGGCGCTGTGCTACAGCGCCTGCAATGCCGAGAACCACCTCACGCTGAACCTCGCCCCCGGCGCCGAATGCATGGGCTGGGACGTCACGGCCCTGGGCCTGCCCCACGCCAACCAGCCGTTCGACACCGGCCGCTTCGCACAGCACCTCGAAGTGCCCGGCCTGTGGCTGGAGCGCGGCGTGATCGACGCGGCCGACCAGCGCCTGCTGAACAGTCCCCTGGGCCTGGCGGGGCACCGCTGCCTGGCCAGCCTGTTCTTTGCCGCCGGCACCCCGCTGGACCGCCCCCGCCGCGACGCCGCCCTGGACGCCGCGCGCGCCGTGGTGGACGGCCATGCACTCCAGGCCAGCGCCGGCGCCACCAGCCCCAATGCGCAGATGGTCGTGCTGCGCGTGCTGGCGCCACAGGTGGAGCCCGCGATGCAGTTGCTCAAGGCCGTGCGCATGGCCTGGCGGGAGGTGCTGTGGGAATTGGAGGGCGAAGCGCCCCGCATCTGGGCCATGTAGGGCCAGCAGGCCTGCTGGCCCGGCCTGGCCAGGGCGGCACACACGGCACGGCCGAAACCCGGCCGCAGTGCTGCGCCCAGCGGGGCCAGGCCGCGTCCCGTCAGGAGGGCACGGAGCCTGCGCTGGCCCAGGAACGATGGCGCAGTGCCACCAAGGCGGCAATCGCCATGAACACGGCCATCAGGGCCAGGCTCCATTCGGCCAGGGTGGGAACAGCGGTGACGGCAGAGGGCGCCACGGCCCAGGCCCGGGCGGAACCAAATGCCAGCGACCGGCTGGTGTCGGCACCCAGGACGAGAACGCATGAATCCGGCACACCCGCGGGCGAGGCGCCGACGGTGAGGCACTGCGCGTTGTGGTCGACTTCCCCTGTTGCCAGGAACAAGACCCAGGAATGCCGGTCACCCGGCACATGGGGAGAGGTTCCGGTCAGCCAGCGCTGGATCCGGATGTTCGTGGTGGTGATGGCGCCGGAGGCGTTGGTGGATACGTTGAAAAAGAAGATGCGGACGGCCGGGTCTGCACTGGAATAGGTATTGATGCCATCCGAGAAGCTGAAGGCCGTGACCAGGGGCGCCACGTTCGCGGCAGAGAGATTGGCCGCCAGCGGGGCGGAGGTTGTGAACGAGCCTGATGCGCCCATGCTTGTATTGAAGTTCTGGCAGGGGCCCGTCACACACAGGGTGAAATCGATGAACAGGTTGTAGTTGCCGGTCGCGGTGGCCACGTAGGTCGTGGGCTGCGCATGGGCCACGGCTGCGGCGCACAGCATCACCAGCGCCGCGAGCCAATTCTTCATACATTCCTTCATGGACCCCCCTCCGCGTTTTGTGAAACAACAGGAGAGGGATCGTATAGGCATTCGCCCGCAATACCTATACGCCGATGGGCCCCCATGAAGCCGCCCGATCAGCGGCGGCCCGTCCCGCAGGAGCCCGCTTCGAAAGCAGCCGCCATCCCGGCGGGCGTTTTCGGCAGGCCTCAGGCCGCCATGGCCGCAGGCACCTTCAGCAAACCATCGGCCTTGAACATCGCGCGGATGCCGCGCACCGCCTGGCGGATGCGGGCCTCGTTCTCGATGAGGGCGAAGCGCACGTACTCGTCGCCCTGGTCGCCGAAGCCGATGCCGGGCGATACGCAGACCTTGGCCTTGTCCAGCAGCTGGCGCGCGAATTCGAGCGAGCCCAGGGCGCGGTAGGGCTCCGGGATGCGGGCCCAGATGTACATGCTGGCCTTGGGGCAGTCCACGGCCCAGCCCGACTCCGTGAGGCCCTTGTAGAGCACGTCGCGGCGGCGCTGGTACTGGGCGGCGATGTCTTTCACGCACTGCTGGTCGCCCTCCAGCGCGGCGATGGCGGCCACCTGCAGGGGGGTGAAGGTGCCGTAGTCGTGGTAGCTCTTGATGCGCGCGAGCGCGGCCACGAGGTCGGGGTTGCCGACCATGAAGCCCACGCGCCAGCCGGCCATGTTGTAGCTTTTGGAGAGGGTGAAGAACTCCACGGCCACGTCCTTGGCGCCGGGCACTTCCATGATGCTGGGGGCGCGGTAGCCGTCGTACACGATGTCGGCGTAGGCCAGGTCGTGCACCACCAGGATGTCGTGCTTCTTGGCCAGGGCGATCACGCGCTCGAAGAACGACAGCTCCACGCACTGCGCCGTGGGGTTGCTGGGAAAGCCGAAGATCATCATCTTGGGCTTGGGGTAGCTGCCACGGATGGCTTTCTCCAGCTCGGCGAAGAAGTCCACGTCGGGCGCCACGGGCACGCTGCGGATGTCGGCCCCGGCGATCACCGCGCCGTAGATGTGGATGGGATAGCTCGGGTCGGGCACGAGCACGGTGTCGCCCCGGTCCAGCGTGGCCAGCATCAGGTGGGCCAGCCCTTCCTTGGAGCCGATGGTGACGATGGCTTCCGTGTCGGGGTTGATGTCCACCGCGTAGCGGTCCTTGTACCAGTGGCTGATGGCGCGGCGCAGGCGGGGGATGCCCTTGCTGGCGGAGTAGCCGTGGGTGTCGGGCCGCTGGGCCACCTCGGTGAGCTTGGCCACGATGTGCGGCGGGGTCGCGCCATCGGGGTTGCCCATGCTCATGTCGATGATGTCCTCGCCACGGCGGCGCGCTGCGAGCTTGAGCTCGGCCGTGATGTTGAAGACGTAGGGGGGAAGGCGATCGATGCGCGCAAAGCGGCGCTTGCCCTGAGAAGCAGACATGCTGGTGAACTTTCACGTAAGCGCCCGAAACCGTCCGAGCGACGTGGCCAACAATGGGGTTGGCCCGGGTTCACTGTAACGCAGAACGCGGTGGCCGGTCTGCAGAGGGCGGCGCTGTAGCGCCGCCGCTACGCTCAGGCCTTGAGGCCCGCCGTGGCGCGCTGCGTGTTCCGCTCGCTGCCCATCGACCACGCGAACATGCCCACGCCGCCGATGCCCAGCAGAACGCCCACCCAGCCAGTGGATGTCCAGCCCATGCCGGCGGAAATCGCCACGCCGCCGAGCCAGGCACCGAGCGCGTTGGCGGCGTTGAAGGCCGAGTGGTTGAGCGCGGCGGCCAGGGTCTGCGCTTCGCCCGCCACGTCCATCAGGCGGATCTGCAGCGCGGGGCCGATGGCGACCAGCGTGCCCAGGAAGAAGGTGGCCAGCGCGGCGGTGACGGGGTGGTGCGCGGCGGGCACGAACAGCGCCAGCACCGCGATGGACCACAGCAGCACCTTGCCGATGGCGGGCATGAGGGCCTTGTCGGCCATGCGCGAGCCCACGATGTTGCCCGCCACCATGCCCAGGCCGAAGAGCGAGAGCACGAAAGGCATGAGCGCGGGCGGCATGCCGGCCACCTCCAGCAGCGTGGGCTTGATGTAGCTGAACACCGCGAACATGCCGCCAAAACCGATGGCGCCGATGCCCAGGGTGAACCACACCTGCTTGCGCGCCAGCGCGCCCAGTTCGCGCAGGGGGCTGGCGCCGTGCGATGCGGGCATGTCGGGCACCCACAGGCGCACCATGGCGACGGCGGCCACGGCGATGAGCCCTACGAAGACGAACGCCGCGCGCCAGCCGAAGTATTCGCCCAGGGCCGCCGCGATGGGCACGCCCACCAGGGTGGCCGTGGTCAGCCCCAGCATGACCCAGCCCACGGCGCGCGCGCGGCGCCCCGGTGGCGCCAGGGCCGCGGCCACGAGGGCGGCCACGCCGAAGTAGGTGCCGTGCGGCAAGCCGGTGAACAACCGCATGGCGCTGAGCGACAGGTAGCCCGGCGCCAGCGCCGATGCGAAGTTGCCCAGCGCATACACCACCATCAGAGCCATGAGCAGCGCGCGCCGCCCCCAGTGGGCGCACAGCACGGCCAGCACCGGTGCACCGACCACCACGCCCAGCGCATAGGCGCTGATGACGTGGCCGGCCTGCGGAATGCTGACGCCGATGTCGCGCGCCACCTCGGGCAGCAGGCCCATGATGACGAATTCGCCCGTGCCGATGGAAAAGCCGCCGACCCCCAGGGCCAGCACGGCGCGCACCAGGGTGCGGTCGTCGGTCGGGGCGTGGGCGAGGGACGACGTGGGAGTCAGGGGCGCGGTCATGGCAGCAGGAACAACAGCAACAAAGGGGCGCTGCACCGGCAGGCGGCGGGCGGCGCAGGCGATGGACGGGGGTAGAGAAGAAACGCAGTTACGGGGGTAAACCCGATTTTTGTAACCATAGCACGCCCCGCGCCGCCCTGCAGGGGCGAGGGCATGTGCAACCCCGGCACACCGGCCCAACACGCAAGGCTGCTACGCTGGCGCCCCGACCCCGCCCTTCCTTCCTCCCCACCCAGGACCGCGAATGACGACGACCCAGAGCACGGCAGACCCCATCGCCAGCAGCGTGAAGGTGCTGGCCTTCGACATCTTCGGCACCGTGGTGGACTGGCACGGCAGCATCGTGCGCGAGATGCAGGCGCTGTACCCGGCCATCGACGGCGACGCGTTCGCCATCGCCTGGCGCAGCGGCTACCAGCCGGCCATGGCGCGGGTGATGCGCGGCGAGCAGGGCTGGACGCGCATCGACGCGCTGCACCGGGGCATCCTCGACGGCATCCTGCCGCGCTTCGGCCTCGCTCACCTGGCCGAGGCCGAGCGCCAGCACCTGAACCATGTGTGGCAGCGGCTGGACCCGTGGCCCGACAGCGTGGCGGGCCTCACGCGGCTCAAAACCCGCTTTATCCTCACGACGCTGTCCAACGGCAACATCAGCCTGCTCACGCACATGGCCAAGCGCGCGGGGCTGCCGTGGGATTGCGTGCTGAGCGCGGAAGTGTTCAAGGCCTACAAACCCAGCCCCGACACCTACCTGGGCGTGGCGCGCGTGTTCGACCTGCGGCCCGGACAGGTGGCGCTGGTGGCCACCCACCACGACGACCTGGCGGCCGCACGCGCCTGCGGCCTGCGCACCGCCTACATCGAGCGCCCGCACGAACTCGGCAAGGCACGGCCCAAGGACGGGTCGCCCCAGCCCGGCAACGATCTGCATGCCACCGACCTGAACGACCTGGCGCGGATGCTGGGCTGCTGAGAGCGGCGCGTGCCACCCCGCAGGCGCCGCCCCCGCGCCGGTTCCAGCGAGGCCGCCCGCGGAATCCTTGCCGGCCCAGGCCGCGGCTACCGCGCCGCCACCAGCAGCTGCACGAACATCTGCACCTTGGCGTTGCACTCGGGGCTGATCGAGGTGAACTCCAGCCCGGCCAGCCACTGCTCGCGCTCGGGCTTGAGCGTGACCACGCGCGCATACACGTCGGTGGCGTGGTAGTCCACGAGCGTGAGGTCGAACTCCACCTTCACCTCGCTGTGCAGCGCCACCGGCTCCGCCACCTCGATCAGCAGGCCGTGGTAGCCGATGTCGCGGATGGCGGCGTGCACGATGTGCGGCACGATGATCTTGTCCTGCATGCGCTGGCACAGGCAGGGCAGGCGCGTGTCCACGCGGTGGCTGCGGCGGAACTCCTGGCGCGGCACCTTGAGCTTGTGCGAGGGGATCGCCACCAGCTCGCGCAGGCTCACCGGCTGCACGCGGCCCTTCACGTACACCTGCATGGGCGCGGTGGCCGACACCAGGCCCCAGCAGCGCTGGTAGGTGGCCTCGCTGATCAGCACCTGCCCGCGCAGGCTGAAGGCCTCGATGCGCGAGGCAAGGTTCACCTCTTCGCCGATGACCGTGTATTCGGAATACAGCTCCGACCCGAAGCGCCCCGCCATCACGTTGCCGGTGTTCACGCCAATGCCCAGAAACACCTGCGGCAGGCGTTCGCGCAGGTGCTCCAGATTCAGGTCACGCATGGCGATCTGCATCTCCACCGCGCACAGCAGCGCGCGGTCCACGTCGTCGTCGCGCCCCATGGGCGCGCCGAACAGCACCATGATCGAGTCGCCCATGAACTTGTCGATGCTGCCCTGGTGCTTGAACACCACCTCGCTCAGCCGCGCCAGACAGCGGTTGAGCGCCGCGATGACCACCGCCGCCGGCTGCGATCCCGACAGCGCGGTGAAGCCGCGCAGGTCCGCCAGCAGGATGGTGACCTCGCGCGGTGCCACGGCCAGGCCTTCGGCGGCGGCGCCATCGGGGCATTCGCTGCCGCGCAGGATCGCCGCCATCTCGGCCTGCGCCCCTTCGCCCAGCGGCGCACCGGTCTCCCGCTCGATCAGCGCCTGCAGCCGGCGCACCGCATCGTGGTTGAATTCTTTGTGCATGAGTGACGAGAGGCTGCAAAAACGGCGGCACGGCCCGGCCCCGCATCCGCCGCACGGCCCGCCCGCCAGGCCACCAGAATAGGTGGCGCCCTCCGGCCGGTCAACCGGTGAAAACACCCCGGTGCGCGCCCACACCGCCGCCTGCACCCGCGTGCGGGGCACGCGCGCCCACCGCTGCGCGCGGCGGCCACTTCAGATGTTTCGAGCCTCTGGCGCTATCCCTTCAAGCGCCAGCAGCTATCAAAAATATAGCAACAGTTTTCCTGGCCACGGAGCCGGGACCGTCCGCCCTAGCCCACGGTCTGCCGCAGCACGCGCTGGAATTCACCCGACGCCGCGTCGTAGTCCCAGCGGGCGGCATAGCGCGCCCAGCCGCCCTCCACCGCGCCGGATGCCTCGACCGTCAGCACCACCAGGCTGTTGGGGCTGCCGTGGCGCAGGCGGTACGACACGGCGGTGCCCGCGTGGCTGGCCCACAGCCCGGGCAGGGGATTGAGCAGCGCAGGCTGGTGGGCGTGGCCCGACAGCAGCATCTGCGCACCGGCGGAGCGCCAGCACTGCAGGGCCTCGTCGGCCCGGTGGGGGCGGTGCGCGCGGTCGGCCGGATCGCGCGCCACCAGGGGGTGGTGGCTGGCCACGATGCGCCAGGCATCGGGGGGGGCGCGGGCCAGGAGGTCGGCCACATGGTGGATCTGGGCAGACGACAGGCTGCCGCGTTCATGCCGCCAGGCACGCGTGGTGTTGACGCCCACCACATAGAACGCGCCCGCCTGCCGCACGGGTTCGTGGTCCACCCCGAACTGGCTCGCGAAACGCTCGTACGACCGCCCCCAGCGCATCCACCAGGCAAACAGCGGCAGGTCATGGTTGCCCGCGAGCACCAGGGTGGAGCGGGCGTGCAGGCCCTGCACAAAACGCCCGGCCTGCTCGAACTGGCTGGCGGTGGCACGCTGCGTGAGGTCGCCCGACACCACCGCCATCGACACCCCCAGCCGCTGCGCCAGCCGCTGGGCCGCGGCGCACACATCGGGATCGTGCGCCCCGAAATGCAGATCCGACAGGTGCATCAGGACGTCCATGGGCACTCTCCGAACGGGGCTGGGCGGCCAGGCTGCTGCGTCATGCCGGCAGCATCCCTTCCACCGGAGGGGCGGCCGGCGCCCCTTCGTGCTGCACGGGCATGGCAGCCGGCGGCGCGGGCGCGGAGGCATCGTCACGGATCAGCGTGGACGAGGCCACCAGCCACAGCGGCCGCGCGCTGATCCGGAAATGCAGGGGCGGCGCCATCCACGCGCGCTCGCCGTCGAAAGCCACCTTGACCTGCGGCGGGCGCCAGCTGGCCGGGGCCACCGTCAGCTCCGTGCACGCCACGCTGGTCACCGCGCCGTCCCTGTCGAGCTGGCCGGTGGCCGCGTTCCACACCGTGCGCGCCACGGCCCAGCGGCCCTGGGGCTGCAGCAGCACGACGGCCATCTTGCCGCCATCGGCCACCATCTGCGCCTGGGGCAGGCCCATGCGGTCGAGCTGCAGCGGGTTGTTGCCCACGAACAGCGTGGTGACCAGGTGCTCCTCCTGCCGGTCCCGTGCGCCCTCGTGGGTCTTCATCACCACACGCCAGCGGCGGCCGGCCGCGGGCCGGAACATGCTCCACACCGCCGACGCCACGGCCACCAGGCGCGAGCGGCCAAAGCGCCGCGACGCCTTCTCGCGCTCGGCCAGCAGCTTGGGGTACAGGCCGACACTGGCGTTGACCACGAACAGCTGGCGGTTCACATAGCCCACCTGCACGGGGCGCATGTCGCCCGCATGCAGGGCCTGCAGCAGATCCTGCACGGCCACCTCGGGGTCGAGCGCCAGGCCGTGTTCGCGGCTGAAATAGTTGAAGGTGCCCATCGGCACCACCCCCATGGGCACCCCCAGGCGCAGGACCGCGGCGGCCACCGCGTTGATGGTGCCGTCACCGCCCGCGGCCACCACCAGGCCACCGTCGGCGCGCGCGGCATGCGCCGCCTCGCCCGCCAGCGCCACGATGTCGCCGCGCTGGTCCGGCACGTGCCACACCAGGTTGTGCGCCTGCAGGGCCGAGACGCCCTCGAGCTTGGCGCGCAGCAGGTCCAGGTCGGCGCCGGGGCGCCGGGGCACCACCAGGTGGATGGGGCCGTGGGGCCGGGCAGGGACGGGACGCTCTGAAGGTGTCATGAAGAGAAGGGTCTGCAACAGGCTGCGGCACCGGACCCGGGCGCCAGGCCGGCACCGTGCTGGCTGCGCGCCGGGGATTGCGGTGCGGTCGTCCGATGATGGCGGGCGGGCAGCGCATGCGCAGCCGGTAGCCACGCCTTTGCCCTGTCAGCGCCCGCCGACAGGGCCGGGGCAGCGCCACGGTGCCACGACGATTCACCCATGCCCGGCAGGGCCGCTGGGAACTCCGGTACAAACGCGGGCTCCCTCCTAGCCTGGCGAAGAAGAAGCTGACGCCGCCCGCAACCCATGACCATCCCCGCATCCGACATTGGCGCCCTGCTGGCGCAGCACCCCATGGCCTGGTGGTGGGCGGGCACGCTCGCCTTCGCGCTGCTGGGGCTGGGCGGCCTGGCGGGCCTGCGCGGCCTGCGCCGCGCGGCCCCGCCGCTGCGCCGCCTCCTGCCGGCACGGGCGCGCTGGGTGATGATCGCGGCCATGGGCGCGTCGGCCTGCACCCTGGTGCTGGCGGGCGCCGCGATGGCGGAGCTGGCCGACAGCGGGCGCGCCGCCGATGGCCGCTGGGGCGTGCTGGACGACGCCCTTGCCGACGGCCTGCGCGCGCAGGCGGACACCGCCGTGCTGCGCTGGTTCGCCGCGCTCACCCACCTGGGGGACTCGGGGGTGCTGGCCGGGCTGACGCTGGTGGTGGCCCTGGCGCTGTGGCTGCGCCGGCACCGGCTGCTGGCCACGGGCTGGTTCGTCGCCATGGCGGGAAACGGCGCCCTGACCAAAGTCCTCAAGGAGGTGTTCGAGCGTGTCCGGCCCGAGCACGTGCACGGCGTGGCCCAGGCCCAGGGCTACAGCTTTCCCAGCGGCCACAGCAGCGCGTCGATGGTGGCGTACGCGATGCTGGCCTACCTGGCCACGCGGCTGCTGCCCCGCCCCTGGCACGCACCCGCGGCGCTCCTGGCCGGCGCGTTCATCTTCACCACCGGCTGGAGCCGCGTGGTGCTGCATGTGCACTACGCCAGCGATGTGCTCGCGGGCTGGCTGCTGGGCGGCACCTGGATGGTGTGCACGGTGCTGATCATGGAGAGTGTGTCGCGCTGGCGCGGCCCCGCCCCCGGCGCTGCGGCGCAACGGCCATGAGCCATCAGATCGCGACGAGGTTGCGGATGCCCTTGGCCTCCATCTCGCTGCCAGGGCCGCGCGCGATGACCTCACCACGCTCCATCACCAGGTAGTCGTCGGCCAGCTCCTGCGCAAAGTCGTAGTATTGCTCGCACAGCAGGATGGCCATCTCGCCCTTGTCGGCCAGCATGCGGATCACGCGGCCGATGTCCTTGATGATGCTGGGCTGGATGCCCTCGGTGGGCTCGTCCAGGATCAAGAGGCGCGGCCCCGGCGCCAGCGCCCGGGCGATGGCCAGCTGCTGCTGCTGCCCGCCCGAAAGGTCGCCGCCCCGGCGGCCGAGCATCTGCTTGAGCACGGGGAACAGCTCGTACAGATGTGGCGGCACGGGGGTGGCGCCGCTCTTGTAGGCCAGGCCCATGCGCAGGTTTTCTTCCACCGTGAGGCGGCCGAAAATCTCGCGCCCCTGGGGAACAAAGCCGATGCCTGCGCGGGCACGGTCGTACGGCGTGGCCTTGTCGATGGGCTTGCCGTCGAACGTGATGCCCCCGCTCCTGATGGGAACCAGGCCCATGAGGCTTTTGAGCAGCGTGGTCTTGCCGACGCCGTTGCGGCCGAGCAGCACGGTGACCTTGCCGGCCTGCGCCGTGAGGCTCACATCACGCAGGATGTGGGAGCCGCCGTAGTACTGGTTGATGTTCTGGACGGTGAGCATGGTACTTGGAGTGTTTTGGGCCTCTGGCGCTTGTTCATCAAGCGCCAGCAGCTATGAATTTGGAAGCATTCGGTGCGCCTGTGCCGAGTCCGGATTCCGAGAGTCGCCCCGGCCCCAGCCTTCGCAACAGCCCACCGCCCGCCAGGAAAAGAGAACAGGCAACCTCCATCACCGCCCCAGATAGACCTCGATCACCCGCTCATCCGCCTGCACCTGGTCCAGCGTGCCCTGCGCCAGCACCGCCCCGTCGCACAACACGGTCACGATCTCCGAAATGGTGCGGATGAACCCCATGTCATGCTCCACCACCATCAGCGAGTGCTTGCCCTTGAGCGTGAGGAACAGCTCCGCCGTGCGCGCCGTCTCCTCGTCCGTCATGCCCGCCACGGGCTCGTCGAGCAACAGCAGCTTGGGGTCCTGCATCAGCAGCATCCCGATCTCCAGCCACTGCTTTTGCCCATGGCTCAGGTTCCCTGCCATGCGCGCCACGCTGTCGGCCAGGTGGATGGTGTGCAGGATCTCCGTCAGCCGGTCCGACTGCGCGGAGTCCAGCCGGAAGAACATGCTCGACGTCACGCCCTTGTGCGTCTTCAAGGCCAGCTCCAGGTTCTCGAACACGCTGAGCTGCTCGAACACCGTGGGTTTCTGGAATTTGCGGCCTATCCCCAGGCTCGCGATCTCCGGCTCGTTGTGGCGCAAGAGGTCGATGGTCGAGCCGAAGTACACCGTGCCGCTGTCGGGCCGCGTCTTGCCGGTGATGATGTCCATCATCGTCGTCTTGCCCGCACCGTTGGGCCCGATGATGCAGCGCAGCTCGCCGGGCGCGATATCGAGGCTCAGGTTGTTGATGGCCTTGAAGCCGTCGAAGCTCACGTTCACGTCTTCGAGGTACAGGATGCGGCCGTGGGTGATGTCCACCTCGCCGGGCGTGGCGATGCGCGAGAAGCCTGCAGCCCGGCCACCGGATTCGGTCTGGCCCAGGGCGGCGGGTGCCAGCCTGGCCTCTAGGCGCCTTGCGCCTTCGTCCATCAGATCGGGGGTCATGGCGCGGCTCCTTCGGTCTTCTTGTTTTTCTTCAGCTTCTTCACCAGGCCCACCACGCCATCGGGCAGGAACAGCGTCACGGCGATGAACAGCGCACCGAGGAAATACAGCCAGAACTCCGGCGCCGTCACGGTGAGCCAGCTCTTGGCACCGTTGACGATGAAGGCGCCCACGATGGGTCCGATCAGCGTGGCACGGCCGCCCACGGCTGCCCACACCGCGATCTCGATGGAGTTGGCGGCGCTCATCTCGCCGGGGTTGATGATGCCGACCTGGGGCACGTACAGCGCGCCCGCCACGCCGCACATCATGGCGCTGATGGTCCAGATGGTGAGCTTGTAGGGCAGTGGCGAGTAGCCCGAGAACATGACGCGCGTCTCGGCATCGCGCACCGCCTGCAGCACCCTGCCGAACTTGCTGCGCACCAGCCAGCGCGCCAGCAGGAAGAACACCAAGAGCGTGACGCCCGTCATCACGAACAGCAGCATGCGCATGTTCTGCGTGGCGATGGGCTGGCCCAGGATGCGCTTGAAATCCGTGAAGCCGTTGTTGCCGCCAAAGCCCGTCTCGTTGCGGAAGAACAGCAGCATGGCCGCATACGTCATGGCCTGCGTGATGATCGAGAAATACACGCCCTTGATGCGCGAGCGGAACGCGAAGTAGCCGAACACGAACGCGATCACGCCAGGTACCGCCACGATGAGGATCAAGGTGGCAACGAAGCTGTCGGACAACATCCAGTGCCAGGGCAGCTCCTTCCAGTCGAGGAACACCATGAAGTCGGGCAGGTCGCTTTGGTAGTTGCCGTCGCGGCCGATCTGGCGCATGAGGTACATGCCCATCACGTAGCCGCCCAAGGCGAAGAACAGGCCATGGCCCAGGCTCAGGATGCCGGTGTAGCCCCAGATCAGGTCCATGGCCAGCGCGCAGATGGCGTAGCACATGATCTTGCCGAGCAGGGCCACGGCGTAGTCGGACAGGTGCAGCGCACTGCCGGCCGGCACCCACAGGTTGAGCACGGGTGCCACGGCGCACACCACGATGAGCGCCACGATGAAGGCCGACCAGCCGCCGCGCGTGAGCAGCGGCGCGGGTGCGGGGAGTTGGATGGAGGAGGAAGGCGTAGTCGTCGTCATGTTCTGTCTCGATCCGCTCAGTCGGCGGTACGCCCTTTGACCGCGAAGATGCCCTGCGGCCGCTTCTGGATGAAGATGATGATGAACACCAGCACGGCGATCTTGGCCAGCACGGCGCCCGTCCAGCCTTCGAGGAACTTGTTGAGCACGCCCAGGCCCAGCGCGGCATACACGGTGCCGGCCAGCTGGCCCACGCCGCCGAGCACCACCACCATGAACGAATCGACGATGTAGCCCTGGCCCAGGTCCGGGCCCACATTGCCCACCTGGCTGAGGGCACAGCCTGCCAGGCCCGCAATGCCGGAGCCCAGCGCGAAGGCGTAGGTATCGACACGCGCCGTGTTCACGCCCATGCACGAGGCGATGGGGCGGTTCTGCGTGACGCCGCGCACGAACAAACCCAGGCGCGTCTTGCTGATGAGAAAGGCCACGCCGCCCAGCACCGCCAGCGCAAAGGCGACGATGATCACGCGGTTCCAGGGCAGTTGCAGGTTCTCCATGAGCTGCACGCCGCCGCTCATCCACGAGGGGTTTTCCACACCCACGTTCTGCGCGCCGAACACGGTGCGCACCAGCTGCTGCAGCATCAGGCTGATGCCCCAGGTGGCCAGCAAGGTCTCGAGCGGCCGGCCGTACAGAAAGCGGATCACGCCGCGCTCGAGCACCGCGCCCATGAGCGCCGAGGCCAGGAAGGCGGCGGGCACGGCGGCCACCAGGTACCAGTCGAACGCGCCCGGAAAGTAGCGCTGGAACACGCCCTGCATGACGTAGGTGGCGTAGGCGCCGATCATCATCAGCTCGCCATGGGCCATGTTGATCACGCCCATGAGGCCGTAGGTGATGGCCAGGCCCAGCGCCACCAGCAGCAGGATGGAGCCCAGGCTGATGCCCGTGAACATCGCCGCCAGACGCTCGCCCCATTGCAGGCTGTCTTCCACCGTCTTGAGTGCCGCCTGCAGCGCGGCCTTGACCTTGGGATCTTGTTCGTTGCGCAGTTGCTCCAGCAGCACCGTGCGCGTAGCGGGGTTGCCACTGGCGGCCAGGTGCTGGGCGGCTTCCAGGCGATTGGCGGCATCGCTGCTGCTCAGGAGGATGCGCGCGCGGATGCTGGCCAGGCGCCCCTTGAGAGCTGCGTCCTGCTCGGCGGCCAGGGCCTTCTCAACCAGCGGCAGGCGGGCCTCGTCGGTCTCTTCGCGCAGCGCTTCGATGGCCTTGCGGCGCTGGGCCACATCCGTGGACATGAGCTGCAGCGAGGCGAGTGCCGTGTCGAACTCGCCGCGCATGCGGTTGTTGTTGACGATGTCTTCGGCGTCGTCAGGCACCGGCACCTCGGCGCCGGTCACGGGGTCCAGCCCCTTGTCGCCCTTGATCACGATGGCCTTGTCGCCCGCGATCTTCACGGCGTCGTCACCCATCGCGCGGATAAACGCCAAAGTGGCCTCGTCGGGCGTGGCGATGGCTTTCTGCAGCGCGGCGATCCGGTCGTCGGTATCACCCGCCGCCATGGCCCGCGCCGCCTCGGCCGTGAGCGCGTGCGCCTGCACCGTTGTGCACAACAGCAGGCAGGCGATCAAGCGAGAAAAGAATGAAGAAAGCATGGAAGGGCCAGTGGCGTCGAACAAGATGGGCCTGTGCAGCGCGCAGGGCCCAGACCAGGGCTGCCGCGCAAGGGCCGCCCCGCCGCGCTGGCGGCGTCCCCCTCCCACGCGCAGCGTGAGAGAGGGGGAAGCGGCGTAGCCGCTCAGGGGGAGATCACAGCTTCGACTTGCCGTCCGGCTCGTCCTTCTTCTTGTCGTTGCCTTCGATGTACGGGCTCCATGGCTTGGCCTTCACGGGGCCCGGCGTCTTCCACACCACGTTGAACTGGCCGTCGGCCTTGATCTCGCCGATGAACACGCTCTTGTGCAGGTGGTGGTTCTTCTCGTCCATCTTGCTGACGATGCCCGACGGTGCCTTGAAGGTCTGGCCGGCCATGGCGGCGATCACCTTGTCCACCTCCGTGCTCTTGGCCTTCTCGACAGCCTGCTTCCACATGTTGATGCCGATGTAGGTGGCTTCCATCGGGTCGTTGGTGAGCGGCTTGTCCTTGTGGCCGGCAATGCCCTTGGCCTTGGCGTAGTCGCTCCACTTCTTGATGAACTCGGTGTTGGCCGGGCTCTTGATGGACTGGAAGTAGTTCCAGGCGGCCAGGTGGCCCACCAGCGGCTTGGTGTCCACGCCGCGCAGTTCTTCCTCGCCCACGCTGAATGCGACGACCGGCACGTCCTTGGCCTTCAGGCCCGCGTTGCCCAGTTCCTTGTAGAAGGGCACGTTGGAGTCGCCGTTGATGGTGGACACCACGGCCGTCTTGCCGCCCTGGCTGAACTTCTTGATGTCGGCCACGATGGTCTGGTAGTCCGAATGGCCAAACGGGGTGTACTTCTCGTCGATGTCCGAATCCTTCACGCCCTTGGACTTGAGGTAGGCGCGCAGGATCTTGTTGGTGGTGCGGGGGTACACATAGTCGGTGCCCAGCAGCACCCAGCGCTTGGCGCTGCCGCCGTCCTTGCTCATCAGGTAGTCGACCGCTGGGATGGCTTGCTGGTTGGGCGCGGCGCCGGTGTAGAACACGTTCTTGGAGAGTTCCTCACCCTCGTACTGCACGGGGTAGAACAGCAGGCCGTTCATTTCTTCCACGACCGGCAACACCGACTTGCGCGACACCGAGGTCCAGCAGCCGAAGATGACCGAGACCTTGTCCTGGCCCAGCAGCTGCTTGGTCTTTTCGGCGAACAGGGGCCAGTTGGAGGCGGGGTCCACCACCACGGGCTCGAGCTTCTTGCCCAGCACGCCGCCCTTGGCGTTGATCTCGTCGATGGCCATCAGCACGGTGTCTTTCAACACGGTCTCGGAAATGGCCATGGTGCCCGACAGGCTGTGCAGGATGCCGACCTTGATGGTGTCCTGTGCGTGGGCTGGCAGCGCAGACAGGCCAGCGAGCGCAGCGACGGCCGCAAGGGCCTTGAGGGAATAACGACGTTGCATGTGTGCTTCTCCGGTGGTGGTTTCAATCAGTGAATCAATCAAACCGCTTCGCCCGGCGGGCTCCGTGGTGGAGCCGTGGCGGATCGGGCGATGGAATGGATTCTGGAGAGCGAGGCCGGCTTGGGAAATACGCCGGGTGGCGTACACGGTGGCCCGGCCGCAGGCCGCCAGGGTCTGCTCACCCAGCTTGTGTCGGGTAGGCGAAACGCTATTCATTTAATAGCTTTTAGCGCTTGATGGATAAGCGCTGGAGGTCAAAAACACTCAAAATCCAAGTCCCCGAAGGGCGGGGGAATCTCGGTCGCAGGTTTACGATATTTGAACCATCACCCCATGCGCCGGGCTCGCATGCCCCCATCCAGCCCACCTACGCCACGAAGGAAACAACCCCATGGTGAAACGACGCACAGTGCTCCTCGGTGGCGCCGCGACAGCGGGCGCGCTGGTCATTGGCTGGGGCGTGATGCCGCCGCGCCAGCGCCTGCACCCGGCCGACCCGGTGCCCAGCGCCAGCGGGCAGGCGGCGCTGAACGGCTGGCTCAAGGTGGGCGCCGACAACACCGTGACGGTGATGATGGCCAAATCCGAAATGGGCCAGGGCGCGCACACGGGCCTGGCCGCCATCCTGGCGGAAGAGCTGGATGCCGACTGGGCACAGGTGCGGCTGGAGATGGCGCCCATCGATGACATCTACAACAACCTGGCCACCGTGGTGGACGGCCTGCCCTTCCACCCCGACAACGACGGCTCGATGAAGGCCGTGGCGGGCTGGCTCACGGCCAAGACCATGCGCGAGGTGGGCGTGATGATGACGGGCGGATCGAGCAGCATCAAGGACCTATGGCTGCCCATGCGCGAGGCCGGCGCCCACGCGCGCGCCCTGCTGATCCGCGCCGCCGCCGCGCAATGGAACGTGCAAGCGGCGGAGTGCACGGCCAACGCGGGCGTGGTGGAACATGTGGCCGGCCAGCGCGCCACGTTTGGCGAACTGGCCGCCCTGGCCGCGCAGCAGCCCATGCGGGGCAAGGTCACGCTGAAGGAACCCGCGCAGTTCAAGCTCATCGGCAAGCCGCTCACGCGCATCGAGGCGCCTTCCAAGCTGGATGGCTCGGCCGTGTACGGCATCGACGCCCACCCACCCGGCCTGCTGCATGCCAGCGTGGTGATGTGCCCCACGCGCGGCGGCAAGGTGGCGCGCTTTGATGCAGCCGCCGCCCGGAAGCTGCCGGGCGTGAAACACGTGCTGGCCGTGGCGCCCCTGCACGGCGGCACCGGCGCCGTGGCCGTGATCGCCGACACGCCCTGGCACGCCAGGAAGGCCGCCGCCGCTGTCACCGTGGAATGGGACCACGGCCCCGCCGCCACGCTGTCGAGCGACGCCGTGATGGCGCGCATGGCGCAGGCGCTGGACCAGGCCAAGGGCTTTGGCTACCACAGCACGGGCGACGTGGATGCGGCCCTGCAGGGCGCGGCCAGCACCATCACCGCGGACTACCGCGCGCCCTACCTGGCCCACGCGGCGCTGGAGCCCATCAACTGCACGGTGCAATTCAAGGACGGGGCCGCCACCGTGTGGACATCCACCCAGGTGCCGGGCCTGGCCCGCAGGGCAGCCGCCAAGGCGCTGGGCATCGACGAAGAGAAAGTGACCGTGCACCAGCTGCTGCTGGGGGGCGGCTTTGGGCGGCGGCTGGAGGTGGACTACGTGGGCCAGGCCGCCGCCATCGCCCAGGCCGCCGGGGGCGCGCCGGTGCAGACGCTGTGGACCCGCGAGCAGGACACGCAGCACGACTTCTACCGCCCCGCCTGCATGGCCCGCTTCAAGGCAGGGTTTGATGCGCAGGGACACCTGGTGGCGTGGCACAACATCTCCGTGGGCCAGGCCATCGTGCCGCAGGTGCTGGTGCGCACCTTTGGCCTGGCGGGCGCGGGCCCCGACAAGACCACGTCCGAAGGTGCCTTCGACCAGCCCTACGAATGGCCCCATGCGCGCATCGCGCATGAGGTGGTCGACGTGCCCCTGCCCGTGGGCTTCTGGCGCTCGGTGGGGCATTCGCACCAGGCGTTCTTCAAGGAGAGTTTTGTGGACGAGGCCGCCGCAGCGGCCAGGCAGGACCCGGTGGCCTTCCGCGCCGCGCTGCTGCAAAAACACCCGCGCCACTTGAAGGTGCTGCACAAGGCGGCCGAGCTGGCGGACTGGGGCAAGCCAATGGCACCGGGCGCGGCAGGTGAGAAACGTGCGCGCGGTGTGGCGCTGCACCAGTCGTTCGGCTCCATCGTGGCGCAGGTTGCGGAGGTGTCGGTGGGCGCCGACAAGGCCATCCGCGTGCACCGCGTGGTGTGCGTGATCGACTGCGGCGCGGCCATCAATCCCAACCTGATCGCGCAGCAGATGGAAAGCGCCGTGGTGTTCGGCCTCACGGCGGCGCTGCACGGCGAGGTCACGGTCAAGGACGGGCAGGTGCAGCAGGGCAACTTCCATGACTACCCGCTGCTGCGCATGGCCGACTGCCCGCGCGTGGAGACCCACATCATCGACAGCGCCGAGCCGCCCGAAGGCGTGGGCGAACCCGGCGTGCCGCCGATCGCGCCCGCTGTGGCGAATGCGCTGTTTGCCCTGACCGGGCAGCGCCTGCGCGCCCTGCCCCTGAAACTGGCCTGACCGGCTTGAAGGAACCCTCCATGCCCACCACCCTGCGCATCAACGGCAAAGCCATCTCCGTCCACGCCGAACCCGACACCCCCCTGCTGTGGGTGCTGCGCGGCGAGCTGCATCTGAACGGCACCAAGTTCGGCTGCGGCATGGCGCTGTGCGGCGCCTGCACCGTGCACCTGAACGGCGAGCCCGTGCGCGCCTGCATCACGCCCCTGTCGGCCGTGGGCGACGCCGACATCACCACCATCGAAGGCCTGCACGGCCCCGAGGCCACCGCCCTGCGCACCGCATGGACGGTGCTGGATGTGGCGCAGTGCGGCTACTGCCAGAGCGGGCAGCTCATGTCGGCCTGCGCGCTCCTGAAGAAGACGCCACGGCCCAGCGATGCGGACATCGACGCGGCGATGTCGGGCAACGCGTGCCGCTGCGGCACCTACCAGCGGATTCGCGCGGCGATCCACCAGGCGGCGGCCACGGAAAAGGCGTGACGCCCGCCCCGTGCCCCGGGGGATGGCGGCAAGCTCCGGGGGCCAGACGCCAGGCGGGCGCCAGGATGCCACCCCTCTGGAATGGCCTCCGCGCACGCCTGCCAAGCGCGGAATGCTATTGATTGCATAGCATCCAGCCCCTCCCCCACCACGGGAAACCAGACCCAGTTAGAGTATCGACCTCGCGCAGCCCCCCCGGCCTGCCCGGCCCCTTCTTCAGCCCTGCTCCACCCATGTCCAACCTCGTCGTCCACGGCGGCACCCCGCTCCGGGGCCGCATCACGCCTTCCGCCAACAAGAACGCGGTGCTCCCCGTGCTGTGCGCCACGCTGCTCACCAACGAGCCGCTCAAGCTCCTGGGCGTGCCCGACATCACCGATGTGCGCAAGATCCTGGAGATCTTCCGCACCCTGGGCAGCGATGTCCGCATGGACCACGCCACCGGCACGCTCGACCTGCACCACCACGCCACGGTGTTCGATGCCGCGCAGCACCGGCTGCCCGAGGAGATGCGCTCGTCCATCATGCTGGTGCCCCCGCTGCTCGCGCGCTTTGGCGTGGCGCGGCTGGAGGACAACGTCAAGGGCTGCACGCTGGGCGTGCGCGAGATCGACCCGCACGTGGAGGTGTTCCGCCGCTTCGGGGGCGCCGTCGAGCGGGCCGAGGGCTCGCTGCTGATCCGCAGCGCGGGCCGGCTGCAGGCCAACCACCATTGGCTGGACTACGCATCGGTGACCACCACCGAGAACTTCGTGCTGTGCGCCGCCACGGCCGAGGGCACCTCGGTGCTGACCAACGCGGCGTCGGAGCCGCACGTGCAGGAGTTCTGCCGCTTCATGGCCATGATCGGCGTGCGCATCGAGGGCATGGGCACCTCGCGCATCACCGTGCACGGCGGCACGGCCCTGCGCGGCGGGGAGTTCCGTTTCGACGAGGATTTCCACGAGATCACGACCTTCCTCGCCCTGGGCGCGATCACCGGCGGGGACGTGGTGGTGAAGAACAGCGCGCCCGGGAACTTTCCGCTCATCGACCGCACCTTCGCCAAGTTCGGCGTCACCGTCACTCACGAGGACGGCTGGTCGCGCGCGGCGTGCGACGGGCCGCTCAAGGTGCAGACGCCCTTCACGAGCAATGTGCTGACCAAGGTGGAGGCCGCGCCCTGGCCGTATTTTCCGGTGGACCTGCTGCCCATCTTCATTGCCCTGGGCGTGCGCGCCGAGGGCAACGCGCTGTTCTGGAACAAGGTGTACGACGGGGCCCTGGGTTGGGCGGGCGAGCTGTCGAAGTTCGGCGCGCACGTGTTCCAGTCCGACCCGCACCGCCTGGTCACCTTCGGAGGCAACCCCCTGAGCCCGGCCGTGGTCGAGAGCCCCTACATCATCCGCGTGGCGATCGCGCTGTTCATGGTGGCGGCGAGCACGCCCGGGCGCTCCGAGATCCGCAACGCCACGCCCATCCGCCGCGCCCACCCGCGTTTCGTGGAGAACCTGCGCAGCCTGGGCGTGCAGGTGGAGTGGACCAGCGAGGAGTGAGCGGCGGCCCGCGGGCCTCAGGCTGCGACCACGCCGCCCGGTGCCTCGCCCGGGTTGGGCAGCACATGCACCCGGGCGTGCGCGGGGTGCGCATCCGCGCAGTGCACGGTGTTGCGCCCCGACTCCTTGGCGCGGTACAGCGCCTTGTCGGCGCGGTTGACCAGCTCCTCGAAATCCAGCCCCGAGCCCTGGTGCAGCGTGGCCACGCCAATGCTCACGGTGACCGAGATGCTGGCGCCTTCGTCGTTCACGGGCACGCTCATCGCCGACACGTCGTGGCGCAGCGATTCGGCCATGCGCTGGGCGCTGGCCCCATCGGTCTCGGGCAGCACGATGACGA
Source organism: Acidovorax sp. GW821-FHT11A03 (assembly GCF_058809075.1). Classification (NCBI taxonomy): domain Bacteria; kingdom Pseudomonadati; phylum Pseudomonadota; class Betaproteobacteria; order Burkholderiales; family Comamonadaceae; genus Acidovorax; species Acidovorax sp. GW821-FHT11A03. Next base: position 93,285 of record NZ_JBXASG010000011.1, on the reverse strand, counting down.
ATTCCTCGCCCCCGAAACGCGCCACGATGTCCACGCCACTGCGCTTGCGTGACGCACAGGCCTGGGCCACGGCGCAGATCACGCGGTCGCCCGCCAGGTGCCCCCACACGTCGTTGACGGGCTTGAACAGGTCGATGTCCACCACCAGCAGCGACAGCGGGTGGCCAAACCGTTGGGTCCGCTGGCATTCGTTGGCGCCCAGTTCCATCAGCGTGCGGCGGTTGGACAGCCCCGTGAGCGCATCGTTGGCCGCCAGCAGCTCCAGCGCGGCATTGAGCTGCTGCAGCAGGCGGTTCTGCTCCACGAGCTGGCGGTTGATCTGGGCGATCTCGTCTTCCTTGCGCTTGCGGTCGTCGATGTTGAAGGTGACCCCGATGAGCCGCTTGCCCGGCGTGTCGCTGTGGCCGTCCATGATGCGGCCATAGTTCGCGTACCAGACCCAGTCGCCGCCCTTGGCGCGCAGGCGGAATTCGCAGCGGTACTGCGGCGTGACGCCGCAGAGGTGGTCGGCCACGGCCTGCCGGACACTGTCCACGTCCTCCGGATGGAACAGGCCGTAGATGTCCTGCACGCCCGAGACGATCTCCTCCTCGGTGAAGCCCAGTTCGAGGAAGGTCTTGGTCGCCTTGCGGGTGACATTGCCGGTCACCAGGTCGTTCTCCCACAGGTCCAGCCCGGCGGCCTCCAGCGCCAGCTCCAGCCGCTCCCGGTTCAGATCTGCTTCACCCATGGCGGCTTGCCTTCATCGCGCTGTCCGTGTCCTGGCCGGTTGCTGGCTGGTGGGCTGGTTGTCTGTCTGTCTGCGCATGGTCAGGCCGGGGGCATGGCGCCCGCGTAGCCGATGTTGCGCAGCAGCGACGCAAACGAGGCCACCACGCCCGGCGTGCCGTACAGCTGCGGCGCTGTCTGCACCGCGATCACGCTCACCATCCGGCCCGTGCTCTGGCCGGTGGCGGCATCGAAGTACAGCGCCAGATCGTCGCTGGCATTGGAGAACCCGCGCCCGGTGCTTTCGGAGTAGTAGCAGATCGAGTCCGGGGCAATGATGTCGGGCACCGCGCTCGACGACGAGTACATGATGAGGTTCTCGTTGAGGTTGTAGAGGTAGTGCGTCTGCGTGCTCTGGCGCGGATCCTGCGTGTTGTCCAGGCGGATGATGCCCGAATCCAGCGATGCGCTGGACGTGGACTGCGAGACCGAGGTGATGAAGAAGTTGGTCACCACGGCGGCGGCGGGCCGGCCCGTGATGAGGGCGATGGCATCGGCCACCGCGCCCGTGGCCTGCGGCGTGCCGCTGTCCCGCAGGAACTGCCCCAGCGCGCGCGCCTGCTCCAGCGTGCCCGCGATGTAGCTGCCCGACAGCGCAAAGCCGTTGCCCGCGTTGGACGGCCACATCGCGATGCCGGAATACCCGCCAAAGCCGCCCACCACGCCGCCGGCCAGCGTTTCCACCCGCGCGGCCGTGCTCGCGCCCAGCACGGCGGATTCGATGTCGGCGGGGCTTGCCGCATCGCTGGCCAGCGCCGCAGGGCACGGAGCCAGCGGCGGATTGCCGGTGAACGTGGTCTGCGGCAGCTCGGGCACCGCGCGCCCGGCACCGTCGCCGTTGACCACCCAGACCGCCCCCCCGCCCATGGCCGCGCCGATCAGCGGCACCAGCGAGTTGATGGGCCCGATCTCCACCGGGATGTAGGCCCCCGGCGACGCCCCGGTGGCGTCCGCCAGCACCTGCACCGTGTTGCGGATGGAGTTCTGGATGGCGGCCAGCGTCAGGCTGTCGGCCGCGTCGGGCGAGCCCATGATGGCCAGCACGCAGGCGTTGGTCGCCCCGTCATAGTCCTGCACCTGGACGGTGCCCGTGAAGCCCTGGCGGGCCAGCTCCTCCAGGATGGAGCACGCGTCGTGGTAACTGCCACCGCCGCCGCTGGCCAGCACCGCCGCGCCGTCCGCCACCGACTGGAACTCGTTCAGCCCGTAGGAATAAACACCCATCTCTCGCCCCTCTCATGGATGGCTGGCACGATACGCCAGCCCGGTCGGTTGTCAACCCGCGCCATCCCGCGCGGAACAAAGGCCAAAGCGTGGTAGGCAGCGGACCGCGCCGCGGCCCGTGGCGCGGAAAGCACTCTGGTTTCGCGCGGCGGCTTCGCCTATGCTCTGCCCAGCGCACCGCGCCAGAAATTCGACTGTCCGCCATCCACACACACCATGAGCCACCCTGAAAAAAACTCCGTCTACGGCACCGAAGACCTGCTGATCAGCCTGTGCAACTCCGTCACCCGCGTGCTGAATGTGGCCACCCACAGCCAGATCCACTACTCCGGCATGGTGCAGCGCATCAGCAAGACCTGCCTGAAGCCGGACATCGGCTGCTTCGTGCTGTTCGATGGCGGCTTCTCGGGCCTGGTGATCATCAACTTCTCGGCCACGGCGGCCATGGAGCTGTACGCCAACTACCTGCTGAACATGGGCATGTCCAAGGACGACCTGGTCACCTCCTACACCTCGGACGAGGTCAGCAACGTGATGGGCGAGCTCATGAACCAGGTGGTGGGCGACTTCACCGGCAAGGTGCGGCGCGAGCTGCAGACCCACATCACCCAGAACCAGCCCAAGATGCTGGTGCTGAACAAGCAGGTGATGCTGAGCGTGGACGCCAACCTGGACAAGCCCGAGGCGCGGCGCGTGACCTTCTACACCAGCAACAACAACATCTTCTACCTGGAACTGGCGATCGACCGCACCGAATTCATCAAGCTCTACGACTTCGAGGCGCAGGAGGCCCCGGACCCGGATGCGCTGATGGCCCAGTCGCAGGCCGCGCCCCCCGTGCCCGCGCCGCCCCCCGCCGGGCAGGACGACACGGACGCGCTGCTCAAGTCGCTGGGGATGTAGCGCGGCCCCCTGCGGCCGCCCCGTGGCCCGCAGGCCATTCGCTATCAAAAAAGTAGCTCCCCGCGCTTGCCGATCCAGCGCCACGGCCATTTTTCATACCGCCACCATGGGGCATGGCGGCCGCGGCCGTTGTCAGCGAGGAGGTCCGCTGTCCTACAGCTGCATGCCGGGCCTGCTGACGCACGCGGGCCGCGCGCCGGATAGATTGGGCTCAGATGCGGGGCCAGCCTGGCTGCCCCGCCCGCCAACCCATCGAAGGAGCCCGCCATGCCCCAAGCCCAGTGGAGCGCCAAGCGCGAACGCCAGTACGAACACATCAAGACCAGCCTGAAACAGCGCGGCAAGAGCACGGACACGGCCGAAGAGATTGCGGCGCGCACCGTGAACAAGGAACGCGCCCAGCACGGCGAAAGCAAGACCGCCAACCCCAAGACCTTGCGCGACACCCCGGCCCCGGTGCGCGGCGGCCAGCGGTCCCACCAGGGCGCGCAGGGCCGAACGCGCGACCAGCTGTACGAAGAGGCCCGGCGCAAGGGGATCGAGGGCCGCTCCAGGATGAACAAGCAGGAGCTGGAACGCGCGGTGGGCCGCTGAGCGGCACCCGGCCGGCCTTGCGCACCGCAGGCCCAGGCCTCACCAAAGCTATTAAATTGAAAGCTTTCCGCGCTTATTCCACAAGCGTCAGCAGCCCAAAATACCGAAGAATTAGCCCTCGAACTGCGGGTGCAGCTGCCGGATGCGGTTCATCGCCATGGCGGCCGCCGCCGTGCGCGTTTCCACCCCCAGCTTGGCGAACACGCGTTCGAGGTGCTTCTTCACCGTGGCGGGGCTGGCGCCCAGGATGTCGCCGATGTCGCGGTTGATCTTGCCCTTGACCACCCAGTACAGCACCTCCGCCTCGCGCGCGGTGAGCTTGAAGGACAGGCTCATGGATTCGATGATCTTGGCGTCCGACACCTCGCGCATGACGATCAGCCAGTCGCCCCCGCCTTCGCTGTCGCCCGCCTGCTGGTGCAGGCGGAAGGTCAGGCGGCGCGCGCCCTGCTCGATGGCCAGGCGCGGCGGCTCGGCCAGCGCATGGGCCAGCAGCTCCGCCGCGTTTTCGGCGAGCACATGGCGGCGCAGCCAGGCCTGCACGATCCCGGGCGCCCAGGGGCTGGCTTCGCCAAAGTAGCCCTGCAGCAGTTCGCGCGCCAGCGGGGTCTGCCACACGATGCGGCCGTCCACCGCGCGCACCGTGATGCTGGCATAGCCGAAGGCATCGAGCGCATTGCGCGCCTCGCGGGCCTGGCTCGCGTCCTGGCGCGCCCTGCGCGCCGCGCCCAGGTGCACGCCCATGCGGGCCATCACCTCGCGCGGCTTGATGGGCTTGGTCACGTAGTCCACGCCACCCGCCTCCAGCGCGGCCACCAGGTGCTCGGTCTCGGTGAGGCCCGTCATGAAGATGATGGGGATGTGCGCGGTGGCGGGCGACGCCTTCAGGCGCCGCGCCACCTCGAAGCCGTCCATGCCGGGCATCATGGCGTCGAGCAGCACGATGTCGGGCAATGCCTGCGCGGCGCGCTGCAACGCGGCCTCGCCGTGCGTGGCCACGAGCACCGTGTAGCCCGATTCATCGAGCGCGTCGTGCAGCACGGCCAGGTTGTCGGGCACGTCGTCCACGATCAGGACCACGTCGCTGTCGCCGCGATCTAGGGCCGCGGCATGCACCGGCAGGGAGGGTGGGGTCGCGGTGGTCGTCACGGTGGCGCCTGCTCCAGGATGTGGCCCATGGCATCAAACTGGAACTGCCTGGCCAGCTGCCGCATGGTGCCGACAAAAGCGCCGTGCGCGGGCTGGCCGCGTTCGATGTCGTCCAGGGTGTTGAGGATGCCCCGGTAGTAGCCCAGCGCGACCACCTGGGCCAAGGCCGCCAGGGCGGCGGCATCGGGGTACGTGAGGGGCGCTTCCGCTGCCGCGGGCAAGGCGGGGGCGGCATCGGCCTCGCCGTGCTGCCACTGCAGGCCCAGGCGGCGCTCCAGCCAGTCCAGCAGCTCGGTGTGGCGCACGGGCTTGACGATGAAGTCCTCGGGGCCGATGTCCACGTCGTTGTCCAGCGCCTTGTCGAACGCATTGGCCGACACAATGGCGCAGTGGACGTTCGCAAGGTGCATCTGCCGCACGCGTCGCAGGGTCTCCCACCCGTCGATGCCCGGCATGGCCAGGTCCATGAAGATCGCGTGCGGCCGGTAGCCCGTGGCCAGCAGGTCCAGCGCGTCGTGCCCGCTGGCGGCCTGGCGCAGCTCGAAGCCCAGGGGCTCGAGCAGTTGCACCAGCAGTTCGCGGTCGGGCTCTTCGTTGTCCACCACCAGGATGCGGCGGCGGTCCCCCGCGTAACCCCTGCGCGCGCGCTGGGTGCGTGTGGCCAATGCGGCGGGCGCTGGCGCGGTCTTGCCCAGCGCGTCCCCATGCACCTCGGGCAGGAACAGCTTGACGTGGAACACCGAGCCTACGCCGGGGGTGCTGCTCACCGTCAGCTCGCCGCCCATGAGCGCGGTGAGCATCTTGGCAATGGTCAGGCCCAGGCCCGCGCCCGGCGCGGCCACGGTGTTGCCACCGCCCGAGCCGCCCCGCGCAAAGGGCTCGAAGATGCGCTCGATCTCCTCGGCCGTGAGGCCCGGCCCCGTGTCCTGCACCTCGATGCGCGCCATCTCGCGCGCATAGCGCACGCGCAGCGTGACGGTGCCGTGCGCCGTGAACTTGACCGCGTTGCCCAGCAGGTTGATGAGGATCTGGCGCAGGCGCTTTTCGTCGGCACGAACCACCTCGGGAATGACGCCCAGCACATCGAACTGGAAGGCCAGGCCCTTGGCGGCGGCCTGCAGTTCGAACAGGCTGGCCATTTCGTGCAGGCCATCGGCAAAGCGCATGGGCGTGACATCCAGCGTGAGCTTGCCGGATTCGATGCGCGCGATGTCTAGCGTGCCCTCGATGAGCGAGAGCAGGTGTTCGCCCCCCCGCCGGATCACGTGCACCGCCTGCTTGCGGTGCGGGGGCACGCCCGCGTCCTCGCCCATGAGCTGCGCGTAGCCCAGGATGGAGTTGAGCGGCGTGCGGATCTCGTGGCTGATGGCGCTGATGTAGCGGCTCTTGGCCTGGTTGGCCTGGTCGGCCGCGCGCTGGGCCGCCTCGGCCACCTGGCGCGCCTGCTCGGCCACGCTGCGCGCGGTCTGCAGGGCCTCGTCGGTCTGGCGGTGCAGCTCGATCTCGCGCACCAAGAGGCCCGTCTGGCGGTTGGATTCCTCCTGCGCTACCTGGCGGCTCTTGTGCGCCAGCACCAGCCACCAGGCCACGATACCCGAGATGACGAGAAGCGCCAGGTAGGCCTTGAGCAGGCCGGAGCGCAACGCGACCTCCGGGGCGGCCAGGACTTCCGTGTCGGTCATCGCATTGGCGATGGTGTTGAGCTCCTGGTGGTACAGCAGCCCCATGACGGAGGCCAGCAGCGGTGCGATCACCAGCATCAGCAGCAGGAAGTGGCCCAGGCCCGTGTCCAGGTAGCGCCACATGGCGCGCGGCAGCACCCAGCGCAGGGCGGCAGACCATTGCACCGCCATGCTGGCGTCGGGCTTGCACAGGTCGCCGCAGCGCGCGTCCAGCGTGCAGCACAGCGAACAGATGGCGCCCCGGTAGGCGGGGCACTGGGCCATGTCGGGCGCTTCGTATTCGCGCTCGCAGATCACGCAGCGCTGCACGGTGTAGCGCACGTAGCTGCCCAGGGCCGCATCCATTCCGCCGCCGGCCTTGCGGCCCACCGGGCCGTGCAGGGGTACCGCCACCACGTCGGCCAGCGCAGCGGGCTCGGGCTGGCGCGCGATGTAGTAGCGCCCCCCGGTGACCCAGGCAATGAGCGGTGCCGTGACAAACGCGACAGCCATCGCGATCACGGCCGAGAACGCCTGCGGCAGTGGGCCGAACAACCCCAGGTGCGCGCTGATGGACAGGATGGACGCGAGCGCCATCGAACCCACGCCCACCGGGTTGATGTCGTACAGGTGCGCGCGCTTGAACTCGATGCCCCGGGGCGACAGCCCCAGCGGCTTGTTGATGACGAGATCGGCCACCACGGACATGATCCAGGCGATGGCGATGTTGGAGTACAGCCCCAGCACCTCGCCCATGGCGCGGAACACGTTCATCTCCATCAGCATGAAGGCGATCAGCGTGTTGAACACCACCCACACCACGCGCCCCGGGTGGCTGTGCGTGAGGCGCGAGAAGAAGTTGGACCACGCCAGCGAGCCCGCGTAGGCATTGGTCACGTTGATCTTGAGCTGCGAGATCACCACGAACAAGGCCGTGGCCGCCACCGCCCAGCCGTAGTGGGGGAACACATATTCGTACGCGGCCAGGTACATCTGGTTCGGGTCCACCGCCCGGTCGGCCGGCACCATGTGGGTGAGCGCCAGGTAGGCGAGCAGCGCGCCGCCCAGCATCTTGAGCACCCCCAGCACCACCCAGCCCGGTCCGCCCACCAGCACGCCCAGCCACCAGCGCCCGCGCGTGGCGGGCGTGCTGGCGGGCATGAAGCGCAGGTAGTCGGCCTGCTCCCCCATCTGGGTGATGAGCGCAATGCCCACCGTGAGCGCCGCACCAAACAAGGGCAACTGGAACGTGGCACCGCGCATCGATTCACCACCATAGTGCACAACCCCGGAAAACGCACCAGGATCGCGCACCAGCACATAAGCAAACGGCACCACCAGCATCACCAGCCACAGCGGCTGCGTCCACACCTGCAGGCGGCTGATGGCGGACACGCCGTGCGTGACCAGCGGAATCACCACAATGGCGCAGATCAGGTAGCCCCAGGTGGGCGGGATGTCGAGCGCCAGCTCCAGCGCATAGGCCATCACGGCGGCTTCGAGCGCGAAGAAGATGAAGGTGAAGCTGGCGTAGATCAGCGAGGTGAGCGTGGAGCCGATGTAGCCAAAGCCCGCGCCGCGCGTGAGCAGGTCCATGTCCACCCCATAGCGCGCCGCATACACGCTGATGGGCAGCCCCGCCAGGAAGATGATGAGCCCCGTGGCCACGATGGCCCAGAAGGCGTTGATGAAGCCGTACTGCACCAGCAGCGTCGCGCCCACGGCCTCCAGGATCAGGAACGACGCCGCACCGAAGGCCGTGTTGGCCACCCGCCATTCGGACCACTTGCGAAAGCGCTGGGGCGTGTAGCGCAGCGCGTAGTCCTCCATGGTCTCGGTGGCCACCCAGCTGTTGTAGTCGCGCCGGACCTTGACGACCTGCTGCGGGGCCTGCTGGGGCTCGTGTGCAGCCATGCCGGGCTCTGTCGGCTGCAGCGGGGTGGCCTCAGCAGGGGCGATGGAGGGGGTGTGGGAAGGCATGGGCAATGGCGGCGGTCACCCCTTCAGGTGCAGTTTCCATGCCACTGCACCTGGGGACGTGCGCCAGATGACGTATGGCGGGCACGGGGCTTGCTGCCTATGATGGAACAGCTCTCGCCAGATCACCCCCGTGCGCCATAGCACGCCCCTCGTGGTCACCCCGCATCGGCTGACGCGCGAGCCAACAACACCAGCATTGAGTACAACGACATGGAACTGACGCCTCGCGAAAAAGACAAGCTGCTGATCTTTACCGCCGCCCTGCTGGCCGAGCGCCGCAAGGCCCGGGGCCTCAAGCTCAACTACCCCGAGGCCATGGCCCTGATCAGCGCCGCCGTGATGGAAGGTGCCCGCGACGGCAAGACCGTGGCGCAGCTGATGAGCGAAGGCCGCACCGTGCTGACCCGCGCGGACGTGATGGACGGCATCGCCGAGATGATTCCGGACATCCAGGTCGAGGCCACCTTCCCCGATGGCACCAAGCTCGTCACCGTGCACCAGCCGATCGTCTGACCCCTTTTCTCCCTCTTTCTCTCTGTGGAGCCCCCATGCGCATCGCACTCTCACACCGCCACACAGCCGCTCTTCTCTTCATGGCTGCCAGTGCCATCAGTACCAGTGCCGTCGCCCATACCGGCGCGGAAACCCACATCCACAGCAGTTTTCTGAGCGGCTTTGCCCACCCATTCTTTGGCCTGGACCACCTGGCCGCCATGGTGGCCGTGGGCCTGTGGAGCGCCCTGGCCGCGCGCGGCGCCGGCCGCGAACTGCTGTGGGGCCCCGTGGGCTTTGCCGCCATGCTGCTGGCGGGCGCCGTGCTGGGCCTGCAGGGCGTGGCACTGCCCGCGGTGGAACCGATGATTGCAGCCTCGCTGCTGGCCACCGGCCTGCTCGTCGTGTCGCGCCTGCGCGTTCCCGGCCTGGTGGCCGCGCTGGGCGTGGGGGTGTTTGCCGTGTTCCATGGCGTGGCCCACGGCCACGAGCTGGCGGGCAGCGACAGCGCCTGGCAAACCCTGGCGGGCATGCTGGCCGCCACCGTGCTGCTGCATGGCGCGGGCCTGGCGGCGGGCTGGGCGCTGCGCCACCGCCACGTGTGGCTGGCGCGCGCTGCGGGTGCGGGCGTGGCAGTGTTCGGTGGTGCGCTGCTGGCGCAGATGGCCTGAGCCAATCCGCCCCACAGGAGCATCCCATGATCCCAGGCGAACTCTTCACCGAACCCGGCGAACACCCGCTCAACACGGGCCGCCGCACCCTCACGCTGGTGGTGCGCAACACCGGCGACCGCCCCATCCAGGTGGGCTCGCACTACCACTTTGCCGAGACCAACAACGCACTGGGCTTTGACCGCGCCGCCGCACGCGGCATGCGGCTGAACATCGCATCGGGCACGGCCGTGCGCTTCGAGCCCGGCCAGGAGCGCACCGTGGAACTGGTGGACTACGCGGGCCAGCGCCGGGTGTATGGCTTTCAGGGCCTGACGCACGGCGCCCTGTAGAAATACCAAGCCAAAACGGCCTCCAGCGCCTTTTTGAACAAGCGCTGGCAGCTATCAAAAATATAGTCATCAGTTCTCGCGGAGCACACCCCATGGCAACCATTGGACGACGCGCCTACGCCGAAATGTTCGGCCCCACCGTGGGCGACCGCGTGCGCCTGGCCGATACCGAACTCATCCTCGAAGTCGAGGCCGACCACACGCTGCGCGCCGGCAGCTATGGCGAAGAAGTGAAGTTCGGCGGCGGCAAGACCATCCGCGACGGCATGGCGCAAAGCCAGCGCAGCAATGCACAAGGCGCGGTGGACACGGTGCTGACCAACGCCCTGGTGGTGGATCACACCGGCATCTTCAAGGCCGATATCGGACTCAGGGCAGGCCGCATTGCCGCCATCGGCAAGGCGGGCAACCCCGACACCCAGCCGGGCGTGGACATCATCATCGGCCCCGGCACCGAGGTCATCAGCTGCGAGGGCAACATCGTCACCGCGGGCGGCATCGACAGCCACATCCACTTCATCTGCCCGCAGCAGATCGAGGAAGCCCTGGCCAGCGGCGTGACCACCATGCTGGGCGGCGGCACCGGCCCCGCCACGGGCACGCTGGCCACCACCTGCACCTCCGGCCCCTTCAACCTGGAGCGCATGCTGCAGGCGGCAGACGCCTTCCCCATGAACCTGGGCTTTCTGGGCAAGGGCAACGCCAGCCTGCCCGAGGCGCTGCATGAGCAGATCAACGCGGGCGCCATCGGCCTGAAGCTGCACGAGGACTGGGGCACCACACCGGCTGCCATCAGCAACTGCCTGGACGTGGCCGAAGCCACCGACACGCAGGTGGCCATCCACTCTGACACGCTCAACGAATCAGGCTTTGTGGAGGACACCATCGGGGCCGTGGGCGGGCGCGGCATCTGCGCCTTCCACACCGAAGGCGCTGGCGGCGGCCACGCCCCCGACATCCTGCGCGTGGTGGGCGAGGAGAACTTCCTGCCATCGTCCACCAACCCCACCATGCCCTACACCCAGAACACGCTGGACGAGCATGTGGACATGCTCATGGTGTGCCACCACCTCGATGCCAGCATTGCCGAGGACCTGGCCTTTGCCGAAAGCCGCATCCGCAAGGAGACCATCGCCGCCGAGGACATCCTGCACGACCTGGGCGCCATCAGCATGATGTCCAGCGACAGCCAGGCCATGGGCCGCGTGGGCGAAGTCATCCTGCGCACCTGGCAGACCGCGCACAAGATGAAGGTGCAGCGCGGCAGCCTGGCCGGCGACACCGCCCGGAGCGACAACACGCGCATCAAGCGCTACGTGGCCAAGTACACCATCAACCCGGCCATCGCCCACGGCATCAGCCACGAGGTGGGCTCGCTGGAGGTGGGCAAGTGGGCCGACATCGTGATCTGGAAACCCGCGTTCTTCGGGGTCAAGCCCGCGCTCATCCTCAAGGGCGGCCTGATCGCCATGGCCGCGATGGGCGACCCGAACGCGTCCATCCCCACGCCGCAGCCCGTGCACTACCGGCCCATGTTCGGCGCGTTCGGCGGGGCCATTGCCAAGACATCGCTCACCTTCGTGTCGCAGGCGGGCCTGAATGCGGGCATCGGCGAACGCTTCGGCCTGCGCAAGACGCTGTCCGCCGTGCACAACATCCGCGGCATCCGCAAGCGCGACATGGTGCACAACAGCTACACCCCGAAGATGGAAGTGGACGCACAAACCTACACCGTGCGCGCCGACGGCCAGCTGCTCACCTGCGAGCCCGCCACCGTGCTGCCCATGGCGCAGCGCTACTTCCTGTTCTGAGGTCGCGCTCCGTGAATGCTGTGCTGCAAGACCTGCACATCCGCCTGGACGATTTGAGCGATCCACGCATCGAAGCCTTCATGCAGGAACACCTGCAGGACATGTACGCGGTGTCGCCGCCGGAAAGCGTGCATGCCCTGGAGATGGACCAGCTGCGCCAGCCCGGCATTGCCTTCTGGTCCGCCTGGCTGCCTGACGCGGAGGGCGACGTGCTGGTGGGCACCGGCGCGCTCAAGCAGCTCGACGCCACCCACGCCGAACTCAAGTCCATGCGCACCAGCGCCCGCCACCGGGGCCAGGGCATCGCCCGCCAGTTGCTGAACCACCTGCTCCACGAGGCCCGCTCGCGCGGCTTTGCCCGCATGAGCCTGGAGACGGGCCCGCAGCCCTTCTTCGAGCCCGCGCACCAGCTGTATTTCCAGAACGGCTTTTCCGAGTGCGGCCCCTTTGCCGACTACGGCCCCGACCCTTACAGCTTCTTCATGACCCGTCGGCTGTAAACCGGGGGCGCCCAACAGGGTTGCGCCCCTGGCCGACAATGCACGGTCTACCCGCTGGAACAAAGAAAAGAAACGCCATGATCCAAGCCTCCAAGCTCATCCCCCAAGGCAAAGGCCTTGCTCCCGTTCTGGTCAAGCGCGCCACCACCATCGAACTGGACTGGGACGTGCGCCAGAAAAGCCGTTTCGCGGCCACCGACTCCGCCGGGCGCGAGCTGGGCATCTTCCTGCCGCGCGGCACGCTGGTGCGCGGTGGCGATGTGCTCGTGGCCGAAGACGGCTCCATGGTCCGCGTGATCGCGGCGCCGCAGCCCGTGCTGGTCATCACACACTGCGCCAACCATGGCAGCCCGTTCGATCTGACCCGCGCCGCCTACCACCTGGGCAACCGCCATGTGCCCATCGAGCTGCAGCCCGATCACCTCAAGATCGAACCTGACCACGTGCTGGCCGACATGCTGCGCGCCATGCACTTGATCGTTAAAGCGCAGGACCTGCCGTTTGAACCCGAGGGCGGCGCCTATGCCGCAGGGCACGGCGGCCATGACCATGACCACGGGCACGATCATGGGCATTCCCACGATGCCGGCCAGGGTCACGGCCATGCGCACGGACACGAACAAGGCGCCGCCCCGGCCCGCGCCCGCCCCGTGGCCATCCCGGTCGTCGCCCAGGGCCATGTGCACGGCCCCGGCTGCAACCACGGCCATGACCATGAAAGCCACGGACACAGCCACTGACGGGCTGAGTACATCCCTTCCCCGCCATGCGCCTCGAACGCCCCGCCTCCCTGCCGGCAGCCAGCCTGCTGCAGCTCATCTGGCTCGCCTCGCCCGCGCTGCCCGTGGGCGGTTTCTCGTATTCCGAGGGGCTGGAAAGCGCGATTGAAAACGCAGGCATCGCCAGCGAAGCCGCCGTGGCCGAGTGGCTGCTGGACCAGTTGCACATCACCCAGGCACGCGGCGACATGGCCCTGATCGCCAAGGCCGTGGGCGCCTGGCGCCGCGCCGACTGGGCGCATGTGCGTGAACTCAACGACTGGGTGCTGCACACCCGCGAAACCAGCGAACTGAGGCTGCAGACCGAGCAGATGGGCCGGTCGATGGCCGACTGGCTGCGCAACCAGCACCAGGACGATGAAGAGACCCTGCCCAGAATCCGCCACCTGGCCGCACTGCCCCCGACCTACCCCGTGGCATTCGCGCTGGCCGCCTCCACCACCCAGGCGCCCGTGCGCGACGTGCTGCTGGCCTACGCCTTTGGCTGGGCCGAAAACATGGTCCAGGCCGCGCTCAAGTCCATGCAACTGGGTCAAAGCGCCGGCCAGCGCATCCTGGCGCGCCTGGCCGATGCCATCCCCCCCGCCGCCGACCACGCCATCGGCCTGATGGACTGCGAGCGCCAGGCCTTTTCTCCCATGCTGGCCATCCTGAGTTCCCAGCACGAAACCCAATACTCCCGCCTCTTCCGATCATGACCACCAGCACCCTGCACCACATCCCGAACCGTACCAAGCAACTGCCCCCCCTGCGCGTGGGCATCGGCGGCCCGGTAGGCTCCGGCAAGACCACGCTGCTGGAAATGCTGTGCAAGGCCATGCGCGACGACTACGACCTCATCGCCATCACCAACGACATCTACACCAAGGAAGACCAGCGCCTGCTGACCGTGAGCGGCGCGCTGCCCCCCGAGCGCATCCTGGGCGTGGAGACCGGAGGCTGCCCCCACACCGCCATCCGCGAAGACTGCTCCATCAACCTCGAAGCCATCGACCGCATGCTGGGCGAGTTCCCCAATGCCGACATCGTGTTCGTGGAAAGCGGCGGCGACAACCTCGCCGCCACCTTCAGCCCCGAGCTGAGCGACCTCACCATCTACGTCATCGACGTCGCCGCCGGCGAAAAAATCCCCCGCAAGGGCGGCCCCGGCATCACCAAGAGCGACCTGTTCATCATCAACAAGACCGACCTGGCCCCCCACGTGGGCGCCAACCTGGACGTCATGCACGCCGACACCACCCGCATGCGCACCAACGCCCAGGGCCTCAAGCCCTTCGTGATGACCAACCTCAAGACATTGGCAGGCGTGGCCGATGTGGTGAAGTTCATCGAGACGCGCGGCATGCTGCAAAAACCCGCGCCCGCCGTGGGCTAGAATTCGCGCCTTCCCTCCCGGAGACTTGGGTGAGCGGTTTAAACCAGCAGTCTTGAAAACTGCCGACGGGCAACCGTCCGTGAGTTCGAATCTCACAGTCTCCGCCAAAACGCAAGAATGGCCCCCCGCAGTGGAGACCTCTTTGTCTTCGCGTGGCCGATCACAATGAAGGGCATCCGACAGGCCTTTCATTTCCGCACAAGCCGAACTCGCTACGGCTGGCCATGGCAAGCACCGTGGTGGCGCACCTTCGGTCATCCCGAACGGTATCCATCAACGATCCGGCATCCATCACCCCCCGGAAACCGGCGGGGCGAAGCCCAGCACGCCGTCCACCAGCAGCATCAAGAGTGCTGCGCGCAAGTCGTCGCTGGTGTCCGTAACCCCCGTGACGAGGCCGCGCTGCACCCAGATGGCGCGCCCATTGAAGTTCGCGTCGCCCGTGGTGGATTGCAGGTGGCGCGCCAGGATCTCAACCCGTGCATAGTCGCTGTCCGAAATCGAATTCGCAACCGTGATGGTGCTGCTCATGGAGTCCTTGGCGAAGCCGGTCAGTGCGCCTCAAGGTTCAATCATTCATCGCGTGCCTGGCACCCTGCGCGCTGCGCGGCGCATTCACAAAGCCACCTTTCAGCGCGTCTTCCACCACGAGCCGGAGGAGGTTCTCGCGCAAGCTGTCGACCGTGTCGGTGACCACGAACTCCTCGACCGGGCCCCGGGTGACCGCGATGGCAATGCCGTCGAAGTTGGCGTCGGTCTGCTGAAGGCAACGCATTACGTCCAGCACACGTTCAAAAGCCTCTTGCGGCACCTTCTGTGCAATGGTGATGTGGATGTTCATGTCTGACCTTGGTTGCAGGGTTGCTGAGCTTGCAGCGAAGAGACCCAGCCCCAGCGGTCATCGATGCCGCCTCCAGCTTGCGCCACCGCGCGGCATCCGTCTATGGGCGCGGTCCTACATCCTCGCCTTTATCTTTGCGATGGATGGATGGATGAATAAATGGACTGGCCGCGCGCAATGGCCGAGGTGCCTGTGCGAACCGCGATGTCCTTGACGCCATCATCCCTGCACCTTCGCACCACGCAGCAGGGCGCAAAAAACAGCCCCCCGGAGTGGGCTCTGCGCTGTGCAACAGCCTGGCTCAGCGTTGCCGGCGCCGCAGCCCCACGAGGGCACCGGCGGCCAGCAGGCCAGACATGAGGAGCATGGCCCATTCACTGAGCGTGGGAATGCTGGCTGTCGAAGCCACCACAATGGTGAAGGAATCTGCGGTGGGCCCAGCCCCCCAGGTCCAGGTATAGGAGCCCGGGGTGAGGCCGAGGGCCGCCATCGTGGTTCCCGCCCAGGTCGTTGTGGAGGGCGCCAGGGGGGCGCCGGAAACATAGCCGACAGGCACTCCAATCCACGCGCCCGACGTGATGCCCGCCGCGTCGCCGGAGGTACTGGAGGACAGGATGCCTGCGCCAGCCCCATAGTCCGCAGGCCCCAGCGTAGTGATCGCATAGATGCTCGACGGCGGCGTTCCGACCAGAGCCATTCCAAGATTGGGGATGATCACCGCCGGTGAAATGGTGTTCCCGGCAAAAGTCGCACCCGAGGTGTTGATGCTGCCGCTTCCCGTGGCGACGACATCTGGGCCGCTCTGGACAAAATTCAGCGTGTACGCAGCGTGTGAATGGCCGCAAGCAAACACCAGCGCCATGGCCGCGCATTGGACGATTTTCATTGATTCCCCCTGTGAGCGAACGTTTGTAACACGCCGTGAGAAGTCGGCCAACTTCTGGCTGCGCACGTGGCCGCACGGCAGGCGGCGGGCAGGGGTAAGGCCCTGCGGCCGCTGACTCGAAACCAAGCCCTCGCGGCTGCTGTCCGGACCGGCTCCGTTGGTTCGCAGGCCCTCAGCGCCCCCGGCCAGCACGCAAAAAAAAGCCCGCAGTGCGCGGGCTGAACACTTGCTTGTGCAAGCGGGAGGGATGTCGAGAGGGTATCGACGCACGCATCCTAAAACGCCCGTCTGGTGCCAGCTGTAGGACAACATCGCGTGCGGTCCGCGCCGCCGCGGGCAGGGGCTACCGGGCCGATGCAAACCCGCAGGCCGGGTTGTTACGCGCGGACACGCCGCCCGGCGGAGGGTTCTAGTATGGTGAGCGGATTCGATACCCGAAGGATCCACATGTTGAAAGCTTCTCTTGCCCTTGTGGGCAGCGTGACCTTGGCTGCCGCCATGACGGGCTGCTCCGGTTATGGCCAGACACCCGCCCCGTCCTCCTCCAGTGGGCCCGGCAGCGCCACGCCTCCGCCGGCGGCGCCTGCGGCAGCGGTGTGCAACGCCCAGCCCGCGCAGTTCGCGGTGGGGCAGAACAGCACCTCCTCGGTCATGGAGTCCGCACGCGCCCGATCGGGCGCGCAACTGGCCCGCATCCTGCGGCCGGGGCAGATGATCACCAAGGAGTTTGATGCGCAGCGCCTGAACCTGGAGGTGGATGCCAACGGGCGCATCATCGCCGTGCGCTGCGGCTGATCCGGCCCGCGACACCGGGCGCGCGGCGGGCGCCCGCGATCCTTCAGTCGGCCAGAAAGAGTTCCTGCAGGTCGCTCAGGAAATCGAAGCCCCGCTCCGTCGGGCGCACGCGGGCCATGTCGCGTTCGATCAAGCCCTTGCGCTCGGCCGCCTCCAGGTCTTTGGCGATGGCGGTGACGGGCAGGCCGGTGCGGGCCATGAAGTCCTGCAGCGCAAAGCCCTCGCGCAGCCGCAAGGCATTGAGCATGAATTCGAACGGCAGGTCGGCGCGGCGCACCTCGTCATCCTGGGCCACGGCGCGGCCGGCCAGGGCGTTGTCCATATAGCGGCCCGGATCGCGAAAGCGCACCTGGCGCACCACGCGGTGCGCAAAGCTCAGCTTGCTGTGCGCGCCCGCGCCAATGCCCAGATAGTCGCCGAACTGCCAGTAGTTGGTGTTGTGAAAACACTGGTGCCCCGCCCGGGCGTAGGCCGAGATTTCATAGCGCCCCAGGCCCGCCTGTCCGGTCATCTCCGTGATGCGGTCCAGCATCGCATAGGCCTGGTCATCCTCGGGCACGGCCGGCGGAAACTTCGCGAAGTAGGTGTTGGGCTCGATGGTCAGGTGGTAGATGGAGATGTGCGGCGGCTTCAGGGCCAGCGCCGTCTGCATGTCCTGCTCCAGCTCTTGCAGCGTTTGCCCCGGCAGCGCGTACATGATGTCGAGGTTGAACGTGTCGAAGGCCTGGGCAGCCTCCTCCACCGCCGCCAGGGCCTGGGCGCGGTCATGCACCCGGCCCAGGGCCTGGAGGTGCCGGTCGTTGAAACTCTGCACCCCCACCGACAGGCGCGTGACGCCCGCTGCACGGAACGCTCGGAAGCGGTCTTTTTCGAAGGTGCCGGGGTTGGCCTCGAGGGTGATCTCGCAATCGGCCTCCAGCCGCAGGCGGGCGCGGATGTCGCCGATCAGCCGGTCAATGGCTGCGGGCGAGAACAGGCTGGGCGTGCCCCCGCCGATGAAGATGCTGTGCACCGTGCGGCCCCAGATCAGCGGCAGCGCCGCCTCCAGGTCGGCCATCAACGCGTCGATGTAGCATTGCTCGGGCAAACCGCCCTCTCCCGGATCACCGGCGGCCTCGCGGTACTCATGCGAGTTGAAGTCGCAGTACGGGCATTTCTTCAGGCACCAGGGCAGGTGCACATACAAGGACAGTGGAGGCAGGCTGGGCAATTGCAGCAGGCCGGGCCGCATGTAGTGCTGGATGTCGCGCACCACGGCGGGCGCATCAGCAGCAGCAGGAATGATAGGAATAGCCATTGCAAGCCTCAAAGGTTCATAGCGCTCGCGCCGCAGTCCCCGCCTGCAGCGGGAGCTGTCGCGCGCACGACCGCCGCGCAAGGGCCGCCCAGGCGGCGCAGCTGCGTTTCACTTGCGTGCGCTGGCGGTGTCCCCCTTTGGGGGGAAGGCGCGAGGCGACTCAGGGGGAACTTCATGCCAGCCAGCGCTCGCGCATCAGCGCCAGCATCTGCGCGGCAGAACGGCCCCGGTGGCTGTGGGCGTTCTTCACCTCCACGGGCAGCTCGGCGAAGGTCTTGCCGAATTCAGGGATGAACATCACGGGGTCGAAGCCAAAACCGTTGCTCCCCCGGGGGGCCGTGGTGATCTCGCCCACCACGCGGCCCACCGCAATCAGCGGCTCCGGGTCCAGCGGGCTGCGCACGGCGACCAGGGTGCTGACCATTGCCGCGCGGCGGTTGGCCACGCCCTGCAGTTGCTCCAGCAGGGCCCGCACATTGTTGTCGTCACTCTTCTCGTAGCCGAACTGGGTGCAGTAGTAGGCGGTATCGACGCCCGGCAGGCCGCCAAAGGCGTCCACGCACATGCCGGCGTCGTCCGCCAATGCAGGCAAGCCCGTGTGTGCCGAGGCGAAGCGGGCCTTGGCCAGGGCGTTCTCGACAAAGGTGCGAAAAGGCTCTTCGGCCTCGCCCACGCCGAGATCGGCCTGGCGCACCAGTTCCACGCCCAGCGGCTCGAACATGGCCTGCAGCTCCGCCAGCTTGCCGCGGTTGTTGGATGCAAGAACAATTTTCATGGGTCAAAATAGCCTCTGGCGCTTATCTATCAAGCGCTAGCAGCTATCAATAAATGAGTATTCCTGTCATGTGGTTTCCAGAAGCGACCGCTGCTGCAGCTGCACCAGCTCTGCAATGCCCTTTTCCGCCAGCGCCAGCAGCTGGTCCATCTCCGCGCGGGTAAAGGCCACGCCCTCGGCCGTGCCCTGCACTTCCACGAAATGGCCAGCGCCGGTCATCACGATGTTCATGTCGGTGTCGCAGTCCACGTCTTCGACGTACTCCAGGTCGAGCAGCGGCGTGCCCTGAACCATGCCCACCGAAATGGCGGCCACGGGCTGCACCAGCGGCGACTGGGCGATCTTGCCGCTGGCAAGCAGCTGGTTGACCGCGTCCTGCGCCGCCACCCAGGCGCCGGTGATGGCCGCGGTGCGCGTGCCGCCGTCGGCCTGGATCACGTCGCAGTCGAGCTGGAGAGTGCGCTCTCCCAGCAGCTTCAGGTCGAACACGGCGCGCAGCGAGCGGCCGATGAGACGCTGGATCTCCTGCGTGCGGCCATTTTGCTTGCCCCGCGCGGCCTCGCGGTCGTTGCGGGTGTGGGTGGCGCGCGGCAGCATGCCGTACTCGGCCGTCACCCAGCCTTCTCCGCTGCCCCGCTTGTGGGGCGGCACCCGCTCCTCCACCGACGCGGTGCACAGCACCTTGGTGTTGCCAAATTCGATGAGCACCGAGCCCTCGGCATGCATGGTGTAGTGGCGGGTGATGCGCACGGTGCGCAACTGGTCGGCGGCGCGGCCGCCGGTACGGACAAAGGGTGTCATGGTGTGGGTGGCTCGTAAAAAAACACAAGGCGGAGGAGTGAAGGACCTGCGTGCAGGGACACACTCCCGCGCCCCAAAAACTCAGGCCGCCAGATCCATCGGCGCCTGGCCGGCCGGGAACTCACGCCTTGCGGGCGGCAGAGCGGCGTATGGCTTCGTTGATTTCGGCGATGGACCGCTCAATGGCCGCGTCGTCCAGGTCATCCACCAGCCCGTCGAGCGGGCCCGCCTGGATGGTGGACGCAAACACGTCGTCGCTGATGCTGTCTGTCGAGACGCCCTGGGTGGACTCGAACGCGTCGGGGGTTTCCCATTCCATCGCCACCACCGTGACGTTGTCGCTGCTGTCGCCCGCCTTGCGCAGGGCATCCTCCACCAGTTCGGGCACCGCGTGCGACACCGCATTGCGGGCGAGCTGCTTGGCGATTTCCTCGTCGCTGAGCGTGCCCCACAGGCCGTCCGAGCACAGCAGGATGCGGTCGCCCTGCTCCAGATACACCGGGCCCGTGATGTCGTAGATGGGTTTGGTCGGCGAGCCCAGGCAGGTGAACAGCACATTGCGGTTGATGCGCTCGAGCCCCGGCGGGGGCGAATTGCGCAGCTCCATGTACGAATGGTCGCGCGTGCGGGTGAGCAGGTCGCCGTCGCGCACCATGTACAGGCGCGAATCGCCGCAGTGGATCCAGGTGGCCGTGCCAGCCTGCAGCACGGCCGCCACCAGCGTGGTGCGGGGCGTGTCGAGCATCCCCTTGTCGGTGGCGTAGCGCAGTATCTGGTGGTGCGCGGCCAGCAGTGCGCCCGAAAGAAATTCCTGCACGTCCTTGAGCTGGGGCTTGGCCTGGCGCTGGAACAGCGCCGAGATGGTCTGCAGCGCGATCTGCGCGGCCACTTCACCTTCGGGGTGGCCGCCCATGCCGTCGGCCAGCACGAACAGGCCCGATTCGCGCGTGTAGCAATAGCCCATGCGGTCTTCGTTCTTCTCGCGGCCGCCACGGCGGCTGATCTGGAAAACCGAGAACTTCATAGTGACCCACGCAAACAAGGATGCACCACGGCATCGTTAATGAACAGGCGCCCCGCCCCAACCCGCTTCGCGTGGGTCGTTTTCATTTGGGTTTGGCTCCGATACCGGTGGCTTCACCCACCTTTTGCACGTTCTTCTTGGTGTCGGACACCAGGGTGTCCAGCTGCAGGCGCATCTTCTCGGCCACCGTGAGCTTGGTGTAACGGCGCTCGCCCTCGCGGCTGAGCTCCTTTTGCAGCGCGAACACCGACTGCGGGCGCGACAGGGGGTCCAGCGCCATGCACCACTCCACCACCTCGATGAGGTTGTCGGAGTACACGCCGCGCAGCTTGGTCAGCGCCAGCGACAGGCGGTCTTTTTCGATGCGCTGGGGCGCCTCGTTGGGAGGAAAGCCCTGCATGCAGGCGTAGATGCAGGCACCGATGGCGTAGATGTCGGTCCACGGGCCCATGGACGAGTCGCGCCGGTACATCTCGGGCGCGGCAAAGCCGGGCGTGTACATGGGGCGGATGAAGTTGCCCTCCTTGGACAGCACCTCGCGCGCGGCGCCGAAGTCGATCATCACGGCCTTGTTGTCGTCGGTGATGAAGATGTTGGCCGGCTTGATGTCGAGGTGCAGCATCTTGTGCTGGTGCACGATGCGCAGGCCGCGCAGCACCTCGTCGAACAGCGAGCGGATGGTGGACTCGCGGAACACCTTCTGCGTCTTGAGGTCACGCGCGGTGATGATGAAGTCCTGCAGGGTCGCGCCCTCCAGGTAGTTCATCACCATGTAGACGGTTTCGTTCTCGCGAAAGAAATTGAGCACGCTCACCACGGAGGCGTGCGAGATCTGGGCCAGCGAGCGCCCTTCTTCAAAAAAGCTCTTGAGCCCCAGGCGGTAGAGCGAGAGTTTCTCGGACGGCACCTTGGGCAGCAATTCGCCAGGCGCGCGCGTCGCCAGGGACGACGGAAGGTATTCCTTGATGGCGACCTGCTGTCCTTCGCTGTCCGTGGCGAGGTAGACCACGCCAAAGCCCCCGGAGGACACCCTGCGAACCACGCGGTATCCACCAATGGCGGTGTCGGGCGGCAAGGGAGCCGGCTTGATTTTTGACATATTTTGCGAAGATGACTCGGGGGTAGAGCGGAACCCGGATAATCGCCGGATCGCAAGCAACCATCAAAAAGTCCAATGCCAGTTTACAGCATGACCGGATACGCCAGCGCACAGCACGGCGCGTCCGCCACTGGCGCAGAAACCGAGGCCCGCGCGTCCCAATCGCGCAGGCTGGGGCTGGAAATCCGGTCGGTCAACAGCCGCTTCCTGGACCTGTCGTTCCGCCTGCCCGATGAACTGCGCGCCATGGAGCCCGCGCTGCGCAGCCTGCTGACCGCCCGGCTCAAGCGCGGCAAGGTCGAGGTCCGGGCCGCCCTGGAGAACGAGGAAAGCAACACGCTGCAGGATCCGCCCGCGCGGCTGCTGCAGCGGCTCAACTCGCTGCAGGACTCCGTCAAGGCATGGCTGCCCACTGCCGCCCCCCTCACGGTGGCCGATGCCCTGCGCCTGTGCGCCAACGCCCCGTCGGGCTCCGAGGACTGGAGCGAAGCCGTGCCCGCCCTCGCGGAAGAAGCGCTGACCGCGCTCATGGCCGCCCGCGAGCGGGAGGGCAAGCGGCTGGCCACCATGCTTCTGGACAGGGTCAAGCAGCTGCGCGCCCTGGCGGAACAGGCCGTCCCCATGGTGCCCCTGTTGGTCGAGCAGCAGCGGCTGCGCTTCATGGAGCGCTGGAAGGAGGCCATGGCCCTGACCGATGGCGCCACCCTGCCCGAGGCCGCCCGCGACCGCGCCCTGACAGAAGCCACCGCCTTTGCCATCCGTATCGACGTGGCCGAGGAAATCACCCGGCTGGACTCCCACCTGGACGAAATCGAACGCCTGCTCAAGAAGGGCGGCGAAGTGGGCAAGCGGCTGGACTTCCTGATCCAGGAACTGCACCGCGAGGCCAATACGCTGGGCTCCAAGTCTGCCGCGTTTGACCTCACACGCATCAGCGTGGACATGAAAGTGCTGATCGAGCAGATGCGCGAGCAAGTGCAAAATATCGAGTAATACTCATTTTTTGATAGCGCGTAGCGCACATCAACTATGGACTACCCCGGAAATCTCATCGTAGTTGCAGCCCCCAGCGGAGCTGGCAAATCCAGCCTCGTCAAGGCCCTGCTGGAGCTGGACTCTCACGTCCACCTGTCCATCTCCCACACCACCCGCGCGCCACGCGGCCAGGAAAAACACGGCCGCGACTATTACTTCGCCTCGCAGTCCGAATTCGACGCCATGGTGGAGGGCAATGCCTTCGTGGAGTGGGCGCATGTGCACGGCAACCGCTACGGCACCTCCAAGAAAGCCATTGAGGAGCGGATTGCCCAGGGCTCGGACGTGATCCTGGAGATCGATTTCCAGGGCGCCCTGCAGATCAAGCAGGCATTTGCCAACGCCATCCTGGTGTTCATCCTACCCCCCAGCTGGGAAGAACTGCGCTCGCGCCTGGAACGGCGGGGCGAAGACTCTCCCGATGTCATCGAAGTCCGCCTCAAGAACGCTGCCATCGAGATGGCGCAAGTCAGCAAATTCGACTTCGTTATAATCAATGAGTTGTTTGAGCGCGCGCTTTTCGACCTGAAAGCCGTAGTTCACGCCCAGCGACTCAAGTACGCCGCCCAGCGCCGCGCCCGTGCTGACACCTTCCAGTCGCTCAATATCACCTGAATCCGGAGTAAACCGATGGCACGCATCACCGTAGAAGACTGTCTGGAAAAGATCCCCAACCGCTTCCAGCTCGTGTTGGCCGCCACGTACCGTGCCCGCATGCTGAGCCAAGGCCACGCCCCCCGCATCGAAAGCCGCAACAAGCCCGCCGTGACCGCCTTGCGCGAAATCGCCGAAGGCAAGGTTGGCCTGGAAATGCTCAAGAAGGTTCCTGGTTGAGCCTTTTCCCGGGCGAAGTCCCTAAAGAGCACCGCGGCAGCGGTGCTTTTTTTTGCCCAGAAGTCGTCTGATGCGCTCCCGCGCTACATTTAAGGCATGAACGCGGTGCTCAACTCACCTTCTGCAACGCAGCCCCGGTTTGGCGAATCGCCAACGGCGGGCACCCTTTCGGCAGCCGCAGCGGCCGCCAATGCCGCTGCGGCCAGCTTTGCCGCGCTGACGGACAGCCTGGACTACCTGGACGCCGGCAGCATCGAGCAGGTGCGCCAGGCCTACCGCTTCGCGGACGAGGCCCATCTGGGCCAGTTGCGCAACAGCGGCGAGCCCTACATCACCCACCCCATCGCCGTGGCGGCCCAGTGCGCCACCTGGAAGCTCGATGCACAGGCGCTGATGGCGGCCCTGCTCCACGATGCCATGGAAGATTGCGGCGTCACCAAGGCCGACCTGATCGACCGCTTTGGGGCCCCCGTGGCCGAGCTGGTGGACGGCCTGACCAAGCTCGACAAGCTGCAGTTCAACACCCGCGAGGAAAACCAGGCGGAGTCCTTCCGCAAGATGCTGCTGGCGATGGCGCGCGACGTGCGGGTCATCCTGATCAAGCTGGCGGACCGCACCCACAACATGCGCACGCTGTCCGACATGCCGCGCAGCAAATGGGGCCGCATCTCATCCGAAACGCTGGAGATCTACGCCCCCATCGCCCACCGCCTGGGGCTCAACCAGACCTACCGTGAATTGCAGGACCTGGCATTCCGGCATCTGCATCCGTGGCGGTATGCCACGCTGTCCAAGGCCGTCAACAAATCGCGCAACCGCCGGCGCGACCTGGTGCAGAAGGTGCAGGCCGAGGTGGATACCGCCTTCTCGAAAATCGGCATGAAGGTTCGCCTGGCCGGCCGGGAAAAGACCTTGTACGCCATCTACCAGAAGATGGACCTCAAGCACCTGAGCTTTGCCCAGGTCACGGACATCTACGGCTTCCGGGTGATCGTGCCCACGGTAACGGACTGCTACACCGCATTGGGCGTGCTGCACCAGATGTACAAGCCCGTGCCCGGCAAGTTCAAGGACCATATCGCGATCGCCAAGCTCAACGGCTACCAGTCGCTGCACACCACCCTTGTCGGCCCTTCGGGCGTGAACATCGAGTTCCAGATGCGCACGGACGAAATGCACGTGATCGCCGAGGCCGGCGTGGCGGCGCATTGGCTGTACAAGGCACAGGATGGCGACGGCACGTCTGCCGAACGCCTGGGCACCAAATGGCTGCAATCGCTGCTCGACATCCAGAACGAAACCCGCGATGCCGCCGAGTTCTGGGACCACGTGAAGGTGGACCTGTTCCCCGACGCCGTGTACGTGTTCACCCCCAAGAGCCAGATCATGGCCCTGCCCCGCGGCGCGACGGTGGTGGACTTTGCCTACGCCATCCACAGCAACGTGGGCGACCGCACCACCGCCGCCAAGATCAACAACGAGCAGGTGCCGCTGCGCACCGAGCTCAAGAACGGCGACGTGGTGGAAATCATCACCGCGCCCGTCTCCACCCCCAATCCGGCCTGGCTGGGCTTTGTGCGCACCGGCCGGGCGCGCTCCAAGATCCGCCACTATCTGAAAACCCTGGCGCAGACCGAATCGGAAGGGCTGGGGGAAAAGCTGCTGACACAGGCCATCCGCGCCGAAGGCCTTGAACAACTGCCACCGCTGGACGCGGAAACCCAGCCGATGTGGGAGAAGCTGCTGCGCTTCACCGGCAACCGCACCCGCAGCGAACTGATGACGGACCTGGGCCTTGGCAAGCGCATTGCCAGCATCGTCGCAAAACGGCTCATGGTGCTGATGTCCGAGCATGGCCACCGCCCCGACGCGCTGCTCATGACCCGCGAGCGCTATACCTCGCATGAAACGCTGTCTCAGGGGGCCGTCACGCTCGACGGCAGCGAAAACGCGTCGGTGCAATACGCCACCTGCTGCAGGCCCGTGCCCGGCGACAGCATCGTCGGCTATCTCGGCCGGGGCGAAGGGCTGGTCGTCCACAACGTGCACTGCACGGTGGCCAAGCGCCTGCAGCACAAGGACAGCGAACGCTTCATCGCGGTGGACTGGTCCGACGAGCCCACCCGCATGTTTGAAACAGGGGTCGTGGTCACCGTCACCAACGGCAAGGGTGTCCTGGCCCGCGTGGCCGCGGAACTGGCAAATTCAGAAGCGGATATCACCCATGTCGACATGGATGACGAGGCCGCGCTCGACACCACCGACCTGCGGTTTATCGTTGCCGTGCGCGACCAGGCACACCTGGAACTGGCGCTGAAAAACCTGCGCCGCACCCAGGCAGTCATTCGCGCCGCCAGGATCACGCCACAGGCGTAGGAAATCCAGCTGGCCTGGAGGCCCCACCAGCCACTCGGCTTCGGCTGAGTTGCTGCGCGGTTGGCTGCTACCCGGCTCGCGGCGGGTATCTCACCTCCACCACCTCCAGATTGCGGACACCGCCCGGCGTGGGCAGTTGCACCTCGTCACCGACACGGGCCTTGAGCAATGCGCGGGCGACCGGAGAAATCCAGCTCACCTGCGACTCGTGGCTGTCCGCCTCATCGATGCCCATGATGGTGATGGTGCGCTCCACGGCCTCATCATCCACATAGGTCACCGTGGCCCCGAAAAACACCTGGTCACTTCCAGCGTGAAGGCTGGGGTCCACCACTTCAGCAATTTCCAGCCGCTGGGTCAGGAACCGGATGCGCCGGTCGATTTCGCGCAGACGCTTCTTGCCATACAGGTAGTCGCCGTTTTCGGAGCGATCGCCGTTGCTGGCGGCCCAATGCACGATGTCCACGATCTTGGGACGTTCGTTGTCGATCAGGTCAAGCAGCTCATCCCGCAGGCGGGCATAGCCAGCGGGGGTGATGTAGTTCTTGCCACCCGCAGGCAGCGGAGGCAGCGCCAATTCATCTTCGTCGCCACCATCGGTTTCTTTGGTAAAAGCCTTGCTCATAGCCACATCTCCCGATCAGCGCAAAGCGCTCTGGACAAATGAAAAAGCCTGCAATCTTTCGATTGCAGGCTTTAAACATTGGTGCGGCTGGCAGGAATCGAACCCACGACCCCTTGGTTCGTAGCCAAGTACTCTATCCAGCTGAGCTACAGCCGCTAAGCTTTGAATTATAGCATGATTTCTTGGCGACCCTTGAAATCAGATTTTTCTGCTTGTTCCTGCCTTGAAGGCAAACTCAATCAGACACTCAACTCAACGCAAGCCAGGATTGTAATGCACTCCAGAGACTCCAAAGAGAAAAGGACTGCACTGCGACAAGAAAAATGGCTGCAATCGCGATGATCGCCCGTGCGAACGACGGGTGGTAGGGCGTGTTGGACTTGAACCAACGACCAAAGGATTATGAGTCCTCTGCTCTAACCAACTGAGCTAACGCCCCAAGCCATGCTCCAGCGCCATACAACGGGGCAAGCGCCGTATTGTAGGGGCTTTACTTGCGATGGCTGAGTGCGTTGGACACGAGCTTGGACGTGATGTCCACGATCTGGATCATCCGGTCATAGGGCATGCGCGTAGGGCCGATCACACCCAGCGTGCCCACGACCTTGCCGTCCACTTCGTACGGCGAACTGACAATGGACAGCTCTTCAAATGGCACCACATGGCTTTCGCCGCCGATGTAGATGCGCACACCTTCCGCCTGGCTGGAGATATCCAGCAACCGCAGTATCTGGGTCTTTTGCTCGAACAGATCGAAGGCCCGCCGCAGGTTTCCCATGTCGCTGGAAAAATCGCTGACAGCCAGCAGGTTGCGCTCGCCCGAAATAACAACCTCGTCCTGCGCCTCCGACAGAGCCTCGGAACCCACGTTGACGGCCGCCTGCATGAGGGAGGCGATCTCGCCGCGCAGCACATCCACTTCGGACTTCAGGCGCTCGCGCACCTGCTCCATCGCGAGACCCGCATAGTGCGCGTTGAGGAAGTTGGAGGCTTCAATGAGCTGCGATTGCGAGTAGTCCGCCTCGGTGAAGATGACGCGGTTCTGAACGTCCCCCTCGGGAGAAACGATGATGACCAGAAACCGGCGCTCGGAAAGCCGCAGGAATTCGATGTGGCGAAATACCGAAGTGCGCCGTGGCGCCATGACCACCCCGACGAACTGCGAGAGGTTTGACAACAATTGCGCCGCGTTCGCAATCACCTTCTGGGGCTGCTCCGGCGCAAGCTGTGGAGGTGTCAGCGGATCCCTTTGCACCGTCAGCATGGTGTCTACAAAGAGCCGGTAGCCACGTGCCGTGGGAATACGCCCTGCCGAAGTGTGGGGGCTTGCAATCAGCCCCAGTTCCTCCAGATCCGCCATGACATTGCGGATGGTGGCTGGCGAGAGATCGAGCCCCGACGCGCGCGACAAGGTCCTCGATCCAACGGGCTGACCATCGGCGATATAGCGCTCGACCAGCGCTTTGAGCAACAACTTGGCACGGTCATCGAGCATTGAATGATTTTAATGATGTAATTTCGCGATGACGTCCAATTTCCGCCATGTTGCGCTCATCGGCAAGTACCAGGCTTCATCGGCAGGCTCCATGGGCGACAGCTCTCGCCAAGCCTTGGAAGACATCGCCCATTTTCTGGAGCGCCAAGGCTGTGAAGTGATGCTGGAGGCTGAAACCGCCAGCAACACCGGGCTGACACACTACCCAGCCTTGAATGTAGACCAGATAGGCAGCCAGTGCGACCTGGGCCTCGTGGTCGGAGGCGATGGCACCATGCTCGGCATAGGTCGCAGGCTCGCCCGGTTTGGCACCCCCCTGATCGGCATCAACCAGGGACGCCTGGGCTTCATCACGGACATTCCGTTTGACACGTACCAAGCCACCCTGCTGCCCATGCTGCAAGGCGAGTACGAGGAAGACCTGCGGCCGCTCATGCACGCCACGGTGGTGCGGGATGAGCGGATTGTCTTTGAGGCCCTCGCGATGAACGATGTGGTGGTGAACCGGGGCGCTACGTCGGGCATGGTGGAGCTGCGTGTCGAGGTGGGCGGCCGCCTGGTGGCGAACCAGCGCGCAGACGGCCTCATCATTGCTTCGCCGACGGGGTCCACGGCCTACTCGCTTTCCGCCGGCGGGCCGATGCTGCACCCCTCCATTCCAGGATGGGTGCTCGTGCCCATTGCCCCCCACACGCTGTCCAACCGCCCCATCGTCCTGTCGGATGCCACCGAAGTGGCGGTCGAGGTGGTCAGCGGAAGGGATGTCAGCGCCAATTTCGACATGCAGTCCCTGGCCTCTCTGCTGCACGGGGACCGCATCCTGGTCAAACGGTCGGAGCACTGCGTGCGGTTCCTTCACCCCCTGGGCTGGAACTACTTTGCCACGCTGCGCAAGAAACTACGTTGGAACGAAGGAGGTTCCTGACCATGGCGCTCAGGCGGATCACCCTGCGTGATTTTGTGATCGTTCAGGCGCTGGAGCTTGAACTGGGCTCCGGCTTCACCGTGCTGACCGGAGAAACCGGCGCCGGCAAGTCGATCCTGATCGATGCCCTGCAATTGGTGCTGGGCTCCCGTTCGGATGCGGGCGTGGTTCGCGAGGGCGCAAACAAGGCCGACCTGTGTGCGGAATTCGACTGCCCGGCCCATGTTCACCCCTGGCTGGAGGAAGCGGGCTTCGACATCGATGACCTGCTGCTCTTGCGCCGCACCGTGGACGCGCAGGGTAAAAGCCGGGCATGGATCAATGGAACGCCCGCCACTGCGGCGCAACTGCGGACGCTGGGCGACAGCCTCCTGGACATTCATGGCCAGCATGCGTGGCAGAGCCTTACGCGGCCCGACTCCGTGCGCGGGCTGCTCGACGCATTTGCAGGAGTGCGCACCGCAGAGACCACTGCACGCTGGGCCCAATGGCGTGCGGACCAGAAGGCCCTGCAACAGGCGCGCCAGGCGCAGGCCACGCTGCAGCAGGAACGTGAGCGCCTGCAGTGGCAGATCAGCGAGGTGGACAAGCTGGCCCCCGCCAATGGCGAATGGGAAGAGCTCGACGCCCAGCACAAGCGCCTCTCGCACGCGCAGGCCCTGCTGGAAGGCGCGGAGGGCGCGATCCAGACCCTGCAGGACGACGAGGCCGGGGCGCTCGCCGGGCTCGCGCGCGCGCACGCCCTCCTGCAAAGCCAGGAACATATTGAGCCCGAGTTCGCCAATCTTGCGGACATCCTCTCCTCCAGCCTCGCGCAGGCGAGCGATGTCGTGCACTCGCTGCAGCTGTACCTGAGGCATGCGGAGATCGACCCACAGCGCCTGGCAGAACTCGACGCGCGCATATCGCTCTGGATGACTCTGGCGCGCAGGTACAAGCGCACTCCCGCAGAGCTGCCTGCCCTGCTCGCAGGCTGGAAGGAAGACATGCGCCGCCTGGATGCGGCCACCGATCTGGAGCAGCTGCAGGCCGCGGAAGCCTCCAGCGCCAAGGCCTACCAGGCATCGGCGCGGTCTCTGTCACTGGGCCGCGCAAAGGCAGCTCCCCGGCTGTCCCAGGCCATCACGCTGGCCATGCAGGGCCTTGGCATGGAAGGAGGGAAATTCGAGGTGTCCGTCACCAAAGCGCAGGAGCCTTCAGCCCATGGCATCGACGACGTCGTCTTCCTCGTGGCCGGCCATCCCGGCATGACCCCCAAACCCATCGGCAAAGTGGCGTCGGGGGGCGAGCTGTCGCGCATCTCCCTTGCCATCTCGGTGACGACCAGCGAATTGGGCATGGCGCCCACGCTCATCTTTGACGAAGTGGACTCCGGTGTCGGCGGTGCGGTGGCCGAAACCGTGGGACGCCTCATGCAGCAGCTGGGCAGCAACCGGCAGGTGCTCGCAGTCACCCATCTGCCCCAGGTGGCAGCCTGCGCCCACCATCACCTGAAGGTTTCCAAGCGCAAGAGCCCACAAGGCACCACCAGCACCGTCCTGGCGGTTCAGGAGGAGCAACGTGTCGCGGAGATCGCCCGCATGCTGGGAGGAGAACGCTCCACGGGCACGACACTCGCCCACGCACGGGAAATGCTGGATATCGCTGCCGCAACTTCGGAAGGAAACGGCTGATGGCGCTCGAAATCGTCCTCATCACCGGCATGTCGGGCTCCGGAAAATCCGTGGCGCTGCATGCCCTGGAAGACGCTGGGTACTACTGCGTGGACAACCTGCCGCCCGAACTGTTGCCGGCCTTCGTGGCACTGGAGCACCGCCACCACGGGAACCGCGTTGCCATCGCAATGGACGTCCGCAGCGCCACATCCTTGCACCAGGTGCCGCAGGAGCTCCATAGGCTCAGGAGCCAGGGTGTGCTGGTGCAATCCATTTTTCTGGATGCAACGATCGACACCCTGGTGCGGCGCTTTTCGGAAACACGGCGACGCCACCCACTGTCGCACGACGACCTCCAGCAGGGGCGCAAGGCGCTGGTGCAGATCATCGAACTGGAGCGCGAGCTGCTGGCCGAGCTACGAGAGCAGTCGCATGTGATCGACACGAGCACGATACGGGCCTCGCAACTGCAAAGCTACGTCAAGAGCTTGATCGTCACGGCCCGGGGGCAGATGACCCTGGTGTTTCAATCCTTTGCGTTCAAGCGCGGCATACCGATGGACGCGGACTACGTCTTCGATGTTCGGATGCTGCCCAATCCGCACTATGAGCCCTCATTGCGTGATCTGACCGGGCTGGACGAGCCTGTTGCCCACTTCCTGCGCCAGCAGCCCGACGTCTCGTTGATGCAGGCGCACATCGAGCAGTTCCTTGCGCACTGGCTGGAAATGCTTGACCGCAACCACCGCAGCTACGTTACCGTGGCCATAGGCTGCACCGGTGGCCAGCACCGCTCGGTCTATCTGGTGGAGCGCCTCGCCGAGGTTCTGAACAGCCGCTGGACCGCACTGAAGAGGCACCGGGAACTGGATGGGCGGTAAGGCGCGGTACCGCGCACACCCCCATCACCAAAGCTGCGCCTGCGTCGAATCAAGCAGCTTGCGGATAGGCGCCGGCAGGCCGATGGAGTGCCATTCGTCGGCACCAAACCACCCGCCGTCTTCCGTGGGACGCTCTGCAATGTCCCCCGCGACCAGAACGGGATGAAGATGCAGATCCCTGTGCGTCAGCACGTGAAGAAACGGCTGCAGCTCATTGCAGGAAATGCGGGACGCATCGCCCAAAGACGCGACACAGCCCATGAGAGAGGCACCGTCGGCAAATACCGGAACGCAGTGCATTCCCGCCCAGATGCCAGCCGCCGGACGACGCTGCAACCAAACCCGGCCCCCGGGATTTCGAAGCACGAGCAGTTGCCAGGATTCTGAACGGCGCACCAGCCTGCGCGTCTTGACGGGATAACGCTCCGCGTCGCCGGCCCTGGACGCTGCGCAGCCGCTTGCCAGGGGGCACTGCCCGCAGCGCGGCATTTTTGGAGTACAGACCGAGGCGCCCAGATCCATGAGCCCCTGCGTGTAGCGGGGCATGGCAGCATGCAGGTTTTTCCTGGGGAGCAGTGCCTGCGCCTCCTCCCACAACAGACGTTCATTTCCTGCCGACGCCAGATCCTTGTCGAACCCCAGCAGGCGCGTGAGCACCCTGCGGACATTGGCATCCAGAATGGGGACTCGCTCAGAAAAACAGAAGGCTGCGATCGCTCCCGCCGTGGACCGGCCAATCCCCGGCAAAGTCGCCAGCACCGCGGCAGTGTCGGGAAATACGCCCCCATGTTCGGCGACCACCTGCTGGGCGCAGCGATGCAGGTTGCGGGCACGGGTGTAGTAGCCCAGCCCGCTCCACAGCCCCATCACTTCGTCCTGCCCGGCCAGCGCCAGCGCCCTCACATCGGGGAAACGCGCAAGAAAACGCGCGTAGTAGTCGAGAACCGTGGCAACCTGGGTTTGCTGCAGCATGATTTCCGACAGCCAGACCCTATACGGATCACGTGTTTGCTGCCAGGGCAGATGGTTGCGCCCGTGCGTCGACTGCCATGCGACCACGCGCTCCGCCACGCTCCCGTGCTCCGTGGCGCTCATGCCGAGACAGGATGGCTGCTGTCGGTGGTCGCGGATTCCAGTCCCGGCAGGGCAATGAGCTTCGCGGTCAGTTCCTGCAGCCTGTGCTCCAGCTGAACCAGCTCGTCCTCGCTCGACTCTATTTCCGCGATGCGCTCCACCAAGCCACTGGCCGCATGCTGTATGCGATCGACGGCTTCGATGCGGCGCGCAAAACTGCGGCGACGTTCACGCAATTGGGCATCCAGCTGGGCGGTGGCGGATTTGCTCCACAGTTCCAGATCGTTCGCTGCGGACTCGTACACGGTGCGCAGCCGCATGGCCAAGGCCCGCACCAGGCGTTCCGCGAACTCGGGCTGTGCCAGCTTCAGCGCATTGCCCATGCCGAGGTACTGCAGATGGCTTTGTTCGATCTGGTTCAGATCGTGCGTGAAATGCTCCAGCTGGGGGGCTGAAGGCACCTGAAGGGAAAAACCGAACTCGGCATTGAGTTGCCTGAACGTTCCACCCAGCATGGCCTGGATCTCGGTGCCCGATGCCTGTGCCTTGTCCAGCGTGCCGCGCAGTTTGTCGAAGGTCTGGACATAAATTTTCTTGACCCCCAGCTTGAGCCCCTTTTGTTGCAGCGTCTGCGCCAGTTCAGAGAGTTCCGCCTTGAGCGCCTTGGCGCCCAGTTGCTGGAACACGTCACGGAGAAGCTTGAGGTGAACAGCGCGCACCGCCTGTATCTTGGTCGTGCTCAGGTCGAATTCGCGCTGCTCCTGCTCGACGCGGTGGCGCATCGATTCGATCACCGATGCGTTCTTGCCACGGAGGCTGCGCAACTCGGCCATCTGGTCGTCGAGATCGCGGCGCCGGATATTGATGACGCGGGAGGTTTCAGTGCGCAGGCTGGCGACGCCATTGGCCACCGCCGCCCGCAGAATCGACTGACGCCGGCCCATGATGCCCTTGGCCAGAGCCTCTTCCAACACCGGCAGTCCGCTGGTTTCCAGCAGCAGATCGTCGGCGGTGATCTTGGCGACCAGGCCTTTCTGCGCGGACACCGGGACCACCCTCTCCAGGGGAACCCCCAGCATTTCCGCGGAAGTGCTGCACTGGCGCTCCATCTGCGCCTGCACCTGTTCGGCCGAGTTGAGCGTGTCCCACAGCGTATCGATCTTGTTCAACACCACCAGCCGGGCATCCATGCTGTCCGCTGAAATGGCCAGATGCTCGCGCCAGATGGACAGGTCGGAACGGGTCACGCCGGTGTCGGCACTCAGGATGAAAACGACCGCATGTGCCTGCGGGATGAGATTGACCGTGAGTTCGGGCTCCGCGCCCACGGCGTTCAGCCCTGGGGTATCGAGGATCACCAGCCCCTGCTTGAGCAAGGGGTGCGGAATATTGATGATGGCGTGGCGCCACATGGGCACTTCCACGAGCCCCTGGGCGTCGGGCACGGGGTTCTCATCGGTCAGGTCATCGTGCCAGAAGCCCAGTGCGCGCGCGTTGTCCAGGCTGACCTTGCGCACTTCGGCGACTTTCTCGAGCGCCTTGGCAATCTGGTCTGCGTTGCCGACGTCCAGAGGAATCTCCTGCCAGCGATCCGTTTTGACCCTCCACTCGGCCAGGCTCTGCATCTGCAGGCGGGTTTCAATCGGCAGCAACCGAAGGCTGGGCGCCACGCTGGCGTCGTAGCCGAGTTCCGTGGGGCACATGGTGGTGCGCCCCGCACTCGCCGGCATGATGCGGCGTCCATAGTCGGCAAAGAAGATCGCGTTGATCAACTCGGATTTGCCGCGCGAGAACTCGGCAACGAACGCCACCATGACCTTGTCGCTGCGAACCTGCTCCTCCAGACGGTACAGCCGTTCCTGCACGGCAGCGTCCATGAGCTCGTGCGAAGACATCCACTCGGCCAGCCGCTTGAGTTGCTGGGCGAACTCACGCCGCCAGACGCCGTGCTGGTCGAACTGCTCGTTGAATGAAGGTCCCACTGTGCTCCCAGAGATCTATGTATGGCCTACAAGGCAGGCATATACACAAAATATAGCATCGACGGCCCACGGGCTGTCATTTGGGCCAGGCCGCGCCCCCGCTCGCCTCAGGGCCGCTGGCATGCCGGGCAAAAATAGCTGCTCCGCTGTCCTTGGCGCAGAACGCGTATCGGAGTGGCGCACACGTGGCACGGCGCTCCATCGCGCCCATAGACATTTGCCTGGGTCTGAAAGTGCCCTGCGGTGCCATCCGCATTGGAAAAGTCGCGCAATGTACTGCCCCCCAGCTCCACCGCCCGCGCAAGCACCACGCGAATGGCTTCATGCAGTTTCCGCACCCGTGCGGGCCCAATGCGCGAAGCACTCGTGGTCGGCCGGATGCCGGCCAGGAAAAGCACTTCCGAGGCATAGATGTTGCCGACCCCCACCACAAGCCGGCCGGCCAGGAGCAACTGCTTGATGGGCATCTGGCTCTTTTTCAGCCCCGACTGGAAGGCCGCGAGAGAAAACGCATCGGACAGCGGCTCCATGCCCAATCCCCCGAGCAACTTGGCAGCGACCGGGTCCTCCTCCCCCGTGGCGTAAACCACTGCACCGAACCGGCGGGGGTCATGCAGCCGCAGCGTTCCCTGGCTGGTCACCATGTCGAAGTGATCATGGACGCCCGCCGCAGGCAACCCTCGGGTGAACCGAAGGCTTCCGGACATCCCGAGGTGCAGGAGCAGGACCCCGCTGCTGGTATCGGCCAGCAGGTACTTGCCGCGACGGCGCAGGTCCACCACGTGCTGGCCTATCAGGGTCTGAGGGGGGCAACCCAGGGGCCAGCGCAGGGGTTTTCCCAGTGTGACGGCCTCGATGCGGGCGCCAGTGATGGCATCGGCCAAACTGCGGCGCGTCACTTCCACCTCGGGCAACTCAGGCATACGAAGACCCCGGCAATGGGTTAACAGGCATGGATTATTATGACCCGATGGTGCCATTTCACAGTTTTCGGATCGCCGCATTGACTACCGTTGTCGCGGTAGCTGCCCACTCAGCATGGGCGCAACAGCCGGGGGGCGACGCCCCTCCCGCCACCGGCGAAGCCCCCGTGGCATCCAATCCGGCGCTGGATGCGGAATTGTTTTACGAGATTTTTCTGGGCGAGATCAGTGCTCGGACCGGTGACCCGGGTGCCGGCTACGCGTTCATGCTCGAGGCGGCACGCCGCAGCGCGGATGGACAGCTTTACCAGAGGGCAGCGGACATCGCACTGCAGTCGCGCTCGGGCGAATACGCGCTGGCAGCCGCCAAGGCGTGGAAGGAAGCACTGCCGCAGTCACGGGAAGCCAACCGCTATGTACTCCAGATTCTGGTTGCGCTGAACCGGATTGGCGAAACCCCCGATCTGCTGCGCCAGGAGCTTGCCCAGTCCCCGCCCCGCGCCAAGGCGTCCACGCTTTCCGCACTGCCCCAGATGTACGGGCGCGCGAGTGACAAGGCACTGGCGGCCAAGGTGGTGGAAGCGGCCCTTGTCGACGAACTCGCGCACCCCGCCACCGGACCGGTGGCCTGGGTGTCCCTGGGGCGCCTGCGCATGGCGGCTGGCGACAAGCCGGGAGCGCTGGACGCTGCGCGCAGGGCGCAGGCCCTGGACAACGCCAACGAGGCTGCCGCCGTGCTGGCGCTCGAGTTGATGGAAGAGAACACCCCCGAGGCCGAACCCTTGGTGACACAGGCACTCGCCAAGCAGCCGGTCCCCGAGCTCAGGATGGCGTATGCCCGGGTGCTTCTGGGCTTGCAGCGCTATCCGGACGCCAGCCATCAGCTGGAATTTGTCACCAGGGACAAGCCCGCACTGGTGGAAGCATGGCTGGTGCTCGCCACCTTGCAATTCCAGGACAACCGCCTGCCCGCGTCGGAGAGTTCGCTGCAGCGCTTCATGGAACTTGTGTCGGCCTCTCCGGATGCGGACGTGCGCCAGAAGGGGCTGACGCAAGCCTACTTGCTGTACGCGCAAATCGCAGAGAAGAAGCAGGATTTCGCGGCCGCCGAGGCATGGCTGGGACGCATCGACAATGTCGATGAAGTCTTCAGCGCGCAAAGCCGCCGCGCATCCCTGCTGGCGCGTCAGGGCAAGGTGGCCCAGGCGCGCGCGCTGCTGCGCAACCTGCCCGGTACGTCGGCCGAAGACAAGCGGATGAAGCTGCTGGCCGAAGTGCAATTGCTGCGCGACCTGCGGCTGTACCAGGAGGCCTACGCGGTGCAGAGCGATCTCGTGGCGCTGGCGCCCGATGACGCGGAGCTGGTCTACGACCAGGCCATGCTGGCGGAGAAAGCAGGCCAACCCGAGACGATGGAACGGCTGCTGAGACAGGTCATCGCGCAAAAGCCCCAATACCATCACGCCTACAACGCGCTCGGCTACTCCCTGGCGGAGCGAGGCTTGCGCCTGGACGAAGCCAAGCAGCTGATTCTCAAGGCCATGGAGTTCGCTCCGTCGGACCCCTTCATCACGGACAGCCTGGGCTGGGTGGAATTCCGGATGGGGAACAAGGCGGAAGCGCGGCGGCACCTGGAAACCGCGTACAAGGCGCGTCCGGACGTGGAAATCGCCGCGCACCTTGGCGAGGTGCTCTGGAGCCTGGGAGACAGGGAAGCGGCCGTCAGGGTCTGGAAGGAAGGCCAGCGCGCGAGCCCCGACAACGAGACCCTCAAGGAAACACTGGCGCGCCTCGGAGTCAGCCTTTGATGCGGGGCTGGCAAACGACACCGCTGCACCCCATGGTCGGCCTTGCAGGTCTGCGGCGTTTCGCCGTGTTGCTCGCATGGCTTGCCTGCGCGTTGTGGCTGGCCGGTTGTGCGCAGCCGATGCAAAAAACCGCTCCTGAAGAAGACGCATGGAGCGGTCGCCTGGCCCTGCAAGTCGATGGGCAGGCATCGCAGTCGTTTTCCGCCATGTTCGAGCTGCGCGGCAATGCCCAGAGCGGGGGGCTTGCATTGATAAGCCCCCTGGGCAGCCGCATCGCGCAGCTGGACTGGAAGGATGGGCACGCGCAGCTCGTCAGCGCGCAGGAGACCCGCACCTCCGATTCGCTGGATGCACTGCTGCAGGATGTGACCGGCACGCGCCTCCCCGTCGCGGCCCTGTTTGGCTGGCTCAAGGGCGTGCAAGCCACGGTGCCAGGCTGGAGAGCGGACCTCTCCGCCCTGGAGCAGGGGCGGCTGGTCGCGCACCGGGACGACCCCGTGCCACAGGCCACCTTGCGCATCGCCCTGACCCGCTAGCCCGCATCCCCTCCTCGCGCACCGTTTGTTGCCATGCAAGCCCTGTATGACGTGCCGGCCCCGGCCAAGCTCAACCTTTTTCTGCACGTCACAGGCCGACGCCCGGACGGCTACCACCTGCTGCAGTCGGTCTTCATGCTGGTCGACTGGTGCGACACGCTCCATTTCGAGCGCTGCGCGTCAGGCGAGATCACGCGTGAAGACATCGGCCCCGCATTGCCGGAGATAGACCTCACCATCAAGGCGGCGCGTGCCCTGCAGCAGGCCACGGGCTGCCGCCAGGGCGCGCGCATCGGCGTCTTGAAGAGCGTGCCTTCGCAAGCGGGCATGGGGGGCGGCTCGTCGGATGCCGCAACCACCTTGCTGGCCCTCAATCGGCTGTGGGGCCTGGCCCTGCCGCGCACGGCGCTCGAAAAGATCGGATTGACGCTGGGTGCCGACATTCCATTTTTTTTACGCGGCCACAACGCCTGGGTCGAAGGAATTGGTGAGACAATCACGCCGCTTGAGAAAGCACACCAACTGCCGCCAGCGCGCTTTGCCATCGTGAAGCCCGCAGCAGGCTTGGAGACAAAATCAATTTTTTCGTCACCAAGTTTGAAACGCGATTCAGATAGTGCTACAATCTTAGGCTTTGCTGCAGCACACTTTGACTTCGGTCGAAACGACTTGCAGCCCGTTGCCCAGGCGCTCTGCCCCGAAGTCACCGAAGCCATTGAATGGCTCAGGTCGCGAGGGTTGCAAGGCCGGATGACAGGCTCAGGCAGTGCGGTGTTTGCACAAATGTCACACGCAGTTGATTTGGACCGCGCCCCCGAGGGCTGGCAGATCAAGGCATGTGAAAATCTGATGATCCATCCTCTGGCAGGCTGGGCATCAGACGAGAATTAAGGTTCGCTGCCTTCGGCAGTTGACCTGTGTAGGGGAGTCGCCAAGCTGGTTAAGGCACCGGATTTTGATTCCGGCATGCGAAGGTTCGAATCCTTCTTCCCCTGCCAAATTTCTTTTCGCGTACGGGCTTTTTTTTCAGACTGCTGGGACGCTCATGCAAGCCAACCACCCCGACTTCATGGTTTTCACCGGCAATGCCAATCCTGGCATGGCAGCTGAAATCGCCCAACACCTCGGCACCACCCTCGGTGCAGCCGACGTGGGTCGCTTCTCCGACGGCGAAGTCACCGTAGAAATCAAACAGAACGTGCGTGCACGGGATGTTTTCGTGGTGCAGTCCACCTGCGCGCCGACCAACGAAAACCTGATGGAACTGCTGATCATGGTCGATGCGCTCAAGCGCGCGTCGGCAGAGCGGATCAGCGCCGTGATCCCCTACTTCGGCTATGCCCGCCAGGATCGCCGCCCGCGTTCCACGCGCGTGCCGATCACCGCCAAGGTGGTGGCCAACATGCTGCAGGCCGTGGGCGTTGCCCGGGTTCTGACCATGGACCTGCATGCCGACCAGATCCAGGGTTTCTTCGATATCCCCGTGGACAACATCTACGCATCGCCCGTGCTGCTGGGTGACCTGCGCCAGAAGAACTACGAAGACCTGATCGTGGTTTCGCCCGACGTGGGTGGCGTCGTGCGGGCGCGTGCGCTCGCCAAGCAGCTCAACTGCGACCTGGCCATCATCGACAAGCGCCGCCCCAAGGCCAACGTGTCGGAAGTCATGCACGTGATCGGCGAGATCGAAGGCCGCAACTGCGTGATCATGGACGACATGATCGATACCGCCGGTACGCTGGTGAAGGCGGCCGAAGTGCTCAAGGAGCGTGGCGCCAAGAAGGTGTACGCCTACTGCACGCACCCCATTTTTTCGGGTCCTGCCATCGAACGCATCGCCAAGGGTTCCGCCCTCGACGAAGTGGTGGTGACCAACACCATCCCCTTGAGCGACAACGCCCGGGGATGCACCAAGATTCGCCAGCTCTCCGTGGCACCGCTGATCGCAGAGACGATACAACGCATTGCCAAGGGTGAGTCGGTGATGAGTCTGTTCTCGGACCAGGACAACCTGTTCTGACGCGCTTCCCACGGGAGCGTTGCGGACCGGATTGCGTGCAGGCCTCCTTCGGGAGGCTTGCCTGTTCGAGGGCATTGCATGGGCCTGCCGCCAGGAATGGCACCGCAGGCTTTTTTCAACAGGGCAAGACTGGTCGCGGTCTGTCCTTTTCAGGAGCTAGTTATGAACTTCGTCGCTTTTGAGCGCGCCAAGCAAGGTACGGGTGCGAGCCGCCGTCTGCGCAATTCGGGCAAGACGCCTGGCATCGTCTACGGTGGCACCACCGAACCCCAACTCATCGAGGTGGACCACAACGCACTGTGGCACGCCCTCAAGAAGGAAGCTTTCCACTCCAGCGTGCTGGACATGGAAGTGGCCGGCACGACCTCTAAGGTCCTGCTGCGCGACGTGCAATACCACCCCTACAAGCAGCTCGTCCTGCACATCGACTTCCAGCGCGTGGACGAAAAGACCAAGCTGCACATGAAGGTGCCACTGCACTACAGCGGCGCTGAAGAGTCCAACGCCGTCAAGGTCGACAAGTGCATGGTCAACCCGATCGTGAACGAACTGGACGTGACCTGCATGCCTTCGGACCTGCCAGAGTTCATCGCTGTGGACCTGTCCAAGCTGGAAAAGGGCGCATCCCTGCACCTGAAGGACATCAAGCTGCCCAAGGGCGTGGTGGCCAAGGTCCGTGGTGGCCAGAACAACAACCCCGTTCTGGTGTCCGTGGTGCCTCCGGTCGTGGTCGTCGAGACCCCTGCCGAAGCAGCCCCCGCGGCCGACGCCAAGGGCAAGGGCAAGGGCAAGAAGTAATCAGCCGTCCTTCACGGACGACCCTTTGCTTCTTCCCCACGGCCAGCGCGCTCCGGCGACGCTGGCCACCGAAACGGCCCACCCTGCGTGGGCCGTTTTCATTGGAAGACGCGGCCTGGCGGGCACCGTCCCGCTGCCGGGCAAGCCCCCCTTCCCCGGCGGAGCCGCTCCGCACCCCTTGCAGTTCGCACCACCGCCGCACACGGATAATCCCGCCCATGATCAAGCTGTTTGTAGGCCTTGGAAACCCCGGGCCAGACTACGAGGCCACCCGCCACAACGCCGGTTTCTGGTGGATCGATGCCCTGGCGCGCGAGCTCAAGGCCACGCTGGTGCCCGAGCGCAGCTACCACGGGCTGGTCGCGCGCACCACGGTGCATGGACAGAGCGTGTGGCTGCTGGAGCCGCAGACCTTCATGAACCTCTCGGGCAAGTCCGTCGCTTCGCTGGCGCGCTTCTTCAAGATCCAGCCCGAAGAAATCCTGGTGGTGCATGACGAACTGGACATTCCGCCCGGGCAGGTCAAGCTCAAGCGCGGCGGAAGCCATGCCGGGCACAACGGGCTGCGCGACATCCACGGCCAGCTGGGCTCGCCCGACTACTGGCGCCTGCGCGTGGGCATCGGCCATCCGGGCGTGAAAAGTGAAGTCGCCAACTGGGTGCTCAAGAAACCCTCGCCCGACCAGCGCACGCTGATCGAGGACAGCATCGCCCATTCCCTGAAGGCCTACCCGGCCATGCTGGCGGGGGAGATGGACAAGGCCACCTTGCTCATCCACACCACCAAGCCGCCACGCCCCAAGCCACCCCGTCCCGCGGAAGACTGACCCCCCTGGCGGCGTGGCCCTGCCCACAGGGCATGGCAGTCATTGCTATTTATTTCATAGCATCCTGCGCTTGATACACAAGCGCTTACCGCCTCCAAGGCTTGAAATCAGGCCGGCGGTGCAGCCTGCAGCCGCTGGAATTTCTGCCACAGGGTTTCCCGGTTCTCCACGTGCTGCGGGTTCACGGGGATGCACGCGACGGGGCAGA
The DNA here is from genome assembly GCF_058809075.1 of Acidovorax sp. GW821-FHT11A03. Classification (NCBI taxonomy): domain Bacteria; kingdom Pseudomonadati; phylum Pseudomonadota; class Betaproteobacteria; order Burkholderiales; family Comamonadaceae; genus Acidovorax; species Acidovorax sp. GW821-FHT11A03. Next base: position 51,526 of record NZ_JBXASG010000011.1, on the reverse strand, counting down.
CCTGCACACACTGGGGCTCATCGAAGTGCCCCACGCATTCGGTGCATTTGCTCGGGTCGATCTCGTAGATCTCCTGCCCCAGGTAGATCGCCTGGTTGGGGCATTCGGGCTCGCAGACATCGCAGTTGATGCACTCGTCGGTGATCATCAGCGCCATGCGGCCTCCCTGGGCATGGAGCCGGAAGCAGGGGCCAGAAGGTACGCAGCGCAGTTCATGCTCCGTATTATCCCGCGATGGTGGCATGTGCCTTGCATGCGACACTGCAACCCACCACCGCCGACGGGGATGTTTTTACCGTTATGCTGTGTATACACATTAATTTGACGCACTCGCGCCTTCCTCCTTTTTCCTGACGCCACCCTCCCATGGGCCTGTTTTTCCTCAAGCGATTCATCACCCTCCTGGCCACGCTGATCGGTGCTTCGGTCGTGGTGTTCCTGGTGCTAGAGATCCTGCCGGGCAACGCCGCCCAGATCCTGATGGGCCCCGACGCCTCTCCCGATGCCGTGGCCGCGCTGGCGGCCAAGCTGGGGCTGGATCAGCCCGCCGGCCTGCGCTACTGGAACTGGGTCAGCGGCCTGGTGGTGGGCAACATGGGCGACAGCTATGCCTACAGCTCCCCGGTTCTTGATCTGGTGCTGGAGCGCCTGGCCCTGACCGTGCCGCTGGCCCTCATGGCCATGGTCATCACCACGGTGCTGGCGCTCGCGGCGGGTGTCTACGCCGCCGCGCGCCATAACAAGCTCGGCGACGTGGGCGTGATGGGGCTGGCGCAGATCGGCATCGCCATTCCCAACTTCTGGTTCGCCATCCTGCTGATCCTGCTGTTCTCGGTGAAGCTGCAATGGTTTTCCGCCGGCGGCTTCCCCGGCTGGACGGAGGACGCCGGCGGCGGCCCGCTGGAAGCTCTCAAGGCGCTGCTGCTGCCGGCCATCGCGCTGGCCGTGGTGCAGGCGGCCATCCTCGCACGCATCACGCGCTCGGCCGTGCTGGAGGTGCTGCGCGAAGACTTCGTGCGCACCGCGCGCGCCAAGGGCCTGTCGCAGCGCGCCGCGCTCTGGGGCCACGTGCTGCGCAACGCCATGATCCCCGTGGTCACCGTCATGGGCCTGCAGTTCGCCAACCTGCTGGCCGGCACCATCGTGGTGGAGAACGTGTTCTACCTGCCAGGCCTGGGGCGCCTGATCTTCCAGTCGATTTCCAACCGCGACCTGATCGTGGTGCGCAACTGCGTGATGCTGCTCGCGGCCATGGTGGTGATCGTGAACTTCGTGGTGGACATCCTCTACGCCGTGATCGACCCCCGCGTGAAGGCTTCCGACATCTGATTCCCATGAGCGCCGCCGTGTCCACCCCCTCCTCTTCCACGCCCTCCGCCCCCGGCTGGCTGCACCGCGCCCTGCGCCACCGCAGTTTTGTCATTGGTGCTGTGTTGTCAGCGCTGCTGATCCTTGCTGCGCTGCTCTCCTTCGTCTGGACGCCCTGGTCGCCCTACGAGATGGACTTGGCCAACAAGCTGGCGAGTCCATCCGGCACCCACTGGCTGGGCACCGATGCCTTCGGGCGCGATGTCGCGTCGCTGCTGCTGGTGGGCGCGCGCAACTCCATCCTGGTGGGCGTGATCGCCGTGGGCATCGGCCTGACCATCGGCACGGCCCTGGGCCTGCTGGCCGCCGCCAAGCGCGGCTGGGTGGAAGAACTGATCATGCGGCTGGCGGACTTCACGTTCGCGTTCCCCGCCATCCTCTCGGCCATCATGATGACGGCGGTGTTCGGGGCGGGCATCGTCAATTCCATCATCGCCATCGGCATCTTCAACATCCCCACCTTCGCGCGCGTCACGCGCGCCTCGGCCAACGCCGTGTGGTCGCGCGAGTACATCATGGCCTCGCGCGCCTGCGGCAAGGGCGGCTGGCGCATCACCCTCGAGCATGTGCTGCCCAACATCCTGTCGGTGCTCATCGTGCAGGCCACCATCCAGTTCGCCATCGCCATCCTGGCGGAAGCCGCCCTCTCCTACCTGGGCCTGGGCACGCAGCCACCCCAGCCTTCGTGGGGCCGCATGCTCAGCGAGGCACAGACCCTGATGTTCCAGGCGCCGCTGCTGGCCGTGTGGCCCGGCGTTGCCATCGCGCTGGCCGTGCTGGGCCTGAACCTGCTGGGCGACGGCCTGCGCGACCTGCTGGACCCCCGCCTTTCACGCAAGCGCTGATCCCGCCAAGCAGACCACCAGAATCCCACGATGTCTCTGTTAGAAGTCTCCAACCTCCGCATCCGCCTGCAGACCCACCGAGGCCCCGCCGACGCCGTGCGCGGCGTAAGCTTTTCGCTGGCGCGCGGAGAAACCCTGGGCCTGATCGGCGAGTCGGGCTGCGGCAAGTCCATCACCGCCATGTCGCTCATGGGCCTGCTGCCCGACAGCGCGCAGGTCACGGGCAGCATCCGCTTTGATGGCCAGGAGCTGGTGGGCCGCACCGATGCGCAGATGTGCAAGATGCGCGGCAACCGCATCGGCATGGTGTTCCAGGAGCCCATGACGGCCCTGAACCCCGTGCACACCATTGGCCGCCAGGTGGCCGAGCCCTTGCGTCTGCACCGTGGCATGAGCGCTTCGGCCGCGCGCGCGGAGGCCCTGGCGCTGCTCGACCGCGTGGGCATCCCCCACGCCGCGCAGCGCTTCGATGCCTACCCCCACCAGTTCTCGGGCGGCCAGCGCCAGCGCATCACCATTGCGATGGCCTTGGCCTGCGGGCCCGACCTGCTGATCGCCGACGAGCCCACCACCGCGCTGGACGTGACCATCCAGCAACAGATCCTGGACCTCATCAGCGACCTCGTGGCCGAGCGCAACATGGCGCTGATCCTCATCTCGCACGACCTCGGCGTGATCTCGCAGAACGTGGACCGCATGATGGTGATGTATGGCGGCAGCGTGGTCGAGAGCGGCTCCACCGCTTCCGTCTTCTCCGCCATGGCCCACCCCTACACACGCGGACTGTTCGCGGCACGGCCCCATCTGGGCGCCGTGCATGCACCCGGCCAGCGCCCGCGCCTGTCCACCATCCCCGGCACCGTGCCGGAACTCGTGGACCTGCCGGCCGGCTGCCCGTTCGCCGGGCGCTGCAGCTACACCGTGGATGCCTGCCACCACGATCGGCCCGAAGCCACGCTGGTGGCCACCGATGCCGATGGCGACCACGCGGTGCGCTGCCTGCGCCGCGAAGCCATCGCCGAGGCCCAGAGTGCCCAGGCGGTGAACATTGTCGAGGTGACCGCATGACCCCCCTGGCGTCCCTTTCCAACGCCCCCCTGCTGCAGGTGAAAGACCTGGTGCGTGAATACACGCTGCCGCGGGAACATCTGTTCCAGCCCCCGGGCAAGGTGCATGCACTCAACGGCGTGAGCTTTTCGGTGGCTGCAGGCCGCAGCCTGGGCATCGTCGGCGAATCGGGCTCGGGCAAATCCACCCTGGCCCGCCTGGTGATGGCGCTGGACACACCGACCTCCGGCACCGTCGAGCTGCAGGGCCGCAACCTGCACCAGTTGCCCGCAGAGCAGCTGCGCCACGCGCGGCGCGACTTCCAGATGGTCTTCCAGGACCCCTACGGCTCGCTCGATCCGCGCCAGACGGTGGAGCGCATCGTGACCGAGCCCCTGCAGGCCCAGGGTGAAACCAGCCGCGCCGCCCAGCGCGAGCAGGCCGGCCAGGTGCTGGCCCAGGTGGGCCTGCGCACCAACGACCTCTCCAAGTACCCGCATGAATTCTCGGGCGGGCAGCGCCAGCGCATCGCCATCGCGCGCGCGCTCATCACGCGCCCGCGCCTCATCGTCGCCGACGAGCCCGTGAGCGCGCTCGACGTGTCCGTGCAGGCCCAGGTGCTGAACCTCATGCAGGACCTGCAGCAGGAGTTCGGCATCACGTACATGCTCATCAGCCACGACCTGGCGGTGGTCAACCATCTGTGCGATGAAGTCGTGGTGCTGTACCAGGGCCGCATCGTCGAACGCGGCTCTCCGGCTGAACTGTTCCGCAACGCGCAGCACCCCTACACCCAGTCGCTGGTGGGCGCCGTGCCGCAGGTGCAGCCCGGCCGGGCGCGCGCACGCCGCGCCGCGGCGGCCGCTGCCACGGCCACCGCAAAAACCGCATAACCAAATGCGCACGCGATGGTGTAAAAAGCTTTTGTGCTCCCCGGTAACAAATTGAAATGACACCGGGGCTTTCGTCTGGTTTTTTTGTCTGGAGAGTCCGAACATGCTGAACCGCCGTACCGTCCTAGCCACTGGCGCCATCGCCGCCGTGCCCCTGTCCACCTCGCTCGGCGCCCTGGCGCAGGGCCGCAAAGACGCCGTGGTGCTGGCCATGACGCTCGAACCCCCGGGCCTGGACCCCACGGCCGGCGCCGCATCGGCCATCGCCGAGATCGTGCAGTACAACATCTTCGAGACGCTCACCAAGATCAACGCCGACGGCAGCGTGTCGCCGCTGCTGGCCGAGAGCTGGGAGGTCTCGCCCGACCTCAAGACCTACACCTTCAAGCTGCGCCGGGGCGTGAAGTTCCAGAACGGCGAGCCCTTCAACGCGGCCGTGGTGAAGTTCTCGTACGACCGCGCCGGCGGCGAAAAGAGCACCAACAAGGACAAGCGCACCTTCGCCAACCTCACCACGCAGGTGGTGGACGACTACACCGTCGTGCTGCTCAACAAGGACATCGACCCCGACCTGCTGTTCGTGCTGGGCCAGGCCACCTCCATCATCGTGGAGCCCAAGAGCGCCGACACCAACGCCAACAAGCCCGTGGGCACCGGCCCCTACCAGCTGCAGGCCTGGAACAAGGGCTCCTCCGTGGTGCTGACGGCCTGGGAGGGCTTTCGCGATGCCAAGGCGCTCAAGATCAAGCGCGCCACGTTCCGCTTCATCTCCGACCCCGCCGCCCAGGTGGCCGCCCTGCTGGCCGGCGACGTGGATGCGTTCCCCCGCGTCACGCCCCGCAGCGTGCCGCAGTTCAAGGGCAACCCCAAGTTCCAGGTGGTGGTGAGCGGCTCGCGCGCCAAGACCATCCTGGCGATCAACAACGGCAAGAAGCCGCTGGACGACGTGCGCGTGCGCCGCGCCATCGCCGCCGCCGTGGACCGCAAGGCCGTGATCGAAGGTGCGGGCGACGGCTATGGCGCGCCCATCGGCAGCCACTACGTGCCCGGCGCGTTCGGCTACGTGGACACCACGGGCGTGAACCCCTACGACCCCGAGAAGGCCAAGAAGCTGCTGGCCGAGGCCGGCATCAAGACACCGCTGGAGCTGACCCTGACGCTGCCGCCCACGCCCTACGCCCGCCAGGGCGGCGAGGTGGTCGCCGCCCAGCTGGCCAAGGTCGGCATCATCGCCAAGATCCAGAACGTGGAATGGGCGCAGTGGCTGTCCGGCACCTACGGCAGCAAGAACTACGACCTGACCATCATCTCGCACGTGGAACCGTTCGACCTGGGCAACTTCGCCAAGCCCGACTACTACTGGGCCTACAACTCGCCCAAGTTCAACGAGCTGTTCAACCAGATCAAGAACGCCGCGCGCCCCGCTGACCGCGCACGCCTGCTGGGCGACGCGCAGCGCCTGCTGGCCAACGATGCGGTGCACGCGTTCCTGTACTCCAACCAGTGGATCACGGTGGCCAACAAGAGCCTCAAGGGCCTGTGGAAAGACATGCCCGTGTTCGTGAACGACATCTCCACGCTGTCCTGGAGTTGATGAGACACCCCCCTGAGGCCCTGCGGGCCTTCCCCCCGCTCTCACATCGCTGCGCGATGTGGGCAGGGGGACGCAGCCCTCGCTGCGGGGCGGCCCTTGCTCGGCTGCCCGCGCCTGGGCCGTGCCCTTTTCAGAGGCTGTGGGTGGCGCGCCGAGCAATGAATAGCTGAAACGCTCGGGAGCAGATAACTCCTGAAACAATAGCTGCCAGCGCTTTATCCATAGGCGTTATCAGCCTTTTTTACCAAAAATCCCTCTACCATGACCGCCCTGCACGACCTGCCCGCCCACGACCTCCTGGCCGCCTACCGCGCGCGCCGCCTCTCGCCCGTCGAGGTCACGCAGGCCGTGCTGGCCCACATCGGGCGCTGGGAGCCCCACATAAAGGCGACCTACCTGCTGCGGCCCGAGGCCGCCCTGGCGCAGGCCCGCGAATCGGAAGCGCGCTGGCTGCGTGGCGAGCCCAAGGGCGCGCTCGACGGCGTGCCCAGCACCATCAAGGAAAACATCTCGACGCAAGGCGACCCGACCCCCCTGGGCACCGCCGCTGTCGAACTCGTGCCCGCCGCCGCCGATGCGCCGCCCGCCGCCCGCATGCGCGAGGCCGGTGCCGTCATCGTGGCCAAGACCACCATGCCCGACTACGGCATGCTGTCCTCGGGCCTGTCGACCTTCCACCCACTGTCGCGCAACCCCTGGGACGTGAGCAAGGGCCCGGGCGGCTCCAGCGCCGGCGGCGGTGCCGCCGCTGCGGCGGGCTACGGGCCGCTGCACATCGGCACCGACATCGGCGGCTCGCTGCGCCTGCCCGCCAGCTGGTGCGGCATCTTCAGCCTGAAGCCCAGCCTGGGCCGCATCCCGATCGACCCGCCCTACACCGGCCGTGCCGCCGGCCCCATGACCCGCACGGTGGCCGACGCTGCGCTGATGATGCAGGTACTCAGCCAGCCGGACGCGCGCGACAGCATGAGCCTGCCAGCGCAGGACATCGCCTGGAGCCAGTTCAACAAGGGCGTGGAGCGCCTGCGCGGCCTGCGCATCGGCCTGCTGCTGGACGCGGGCTGCGGCCTGCCGGTGGAACCCGAAGTGAAGGCCGCCGTGGAACGCGCAGCCCGCCTGATGGAGGCCGCTGGTGCCACCATCGTGCCCATGCTGCCCTTCATGACCCAGGCCATGCTCGACGGCATGGACCACTTCTGGCGCATGCGCTCCCACATCGACCTGAAGGCCCTGCCCGCGCAGCAGCGCGACAAGGTGCTGCCCTATATCCGCACCTGGGCCGACAGCGCCGCCAGCATGAGCGGCACCGAGGTCTTCAACGCCAGCCACCAGTTCCACCTCACGCGCGTGAATACGGTGAAGGCCTGCAGCGCGTTCGACTACGTGATCTCGCCCGTGGCGCCGATGCCCGCCTTCCAGGCCGAACTGCCCTCTCCCACCAACGACCCGCTGCGCCCGCTCGAGCACATCGGCTTCACCGTGCCGTTCAACATGTCCGAACAGCCGGCGGCCTCGGTCAACTGCGGCTACACCGCCAGCGGCCTGCCCATCGGCCTGCAGATCGCCGGCGCGCGCTTCGACGACCTGGGCGTGCTGCAGGTGGCCCATGCGTTCGAGCTGATCCGCGAGCCGCAAAAGGCCTGGCCGCTGCCGCCTGCGGCTTAACCCCGAGGGCCCGGTGGGGTGGATGTTGGTAACCTAGGGGTTGGCAACACGCACGCCCCGCGTGCGGCGCCCCCTCCGGGCTGGCCTGCGCCCCGGGCCACCACGACACGCACCACTTCAACGAATCACCGCATGGACATCCTCATCCTGGCGATCCTCATCGCCACCGGCACCTTCATGCTCAACGCCAAGGAGCAGCGCAAGCGCATCGTGCTGCTGGGCAACCATCTGGCCCACTACCAGATCGAAAAGCTGATGGAAGCGCTCACAGACGGCTACCTGCGGGCCCTGGGTGAAAGCACCGATGAGCGCCGCAGCCAGATCTGGAGCCTGCTGAGCACCACCGAACAGCAGCTGAGCGAGCAGTTCAGCCGCTTCGCCGCGGACTTCGCCAAGGTGAGCGACGCCGACGCGCGGGTCAGCCGCCTCGCGATGGCCATCCCCTTCGCCGAGAAGATCCTGCCGGCGTTCACCTTCGACATGCGGCGGGCCCTGGCGATCCATGCACGCGGCATCACCCATGTGGTGCAGAACACCAGCCACCTGTCGCCCAAGGACCGGGCCTACATGATGACGGCGGAGCTGTTCCTGATGCAGCACACCTGCCACTGGTTCTGCAAGTCCAAGACCGTTGCCACGGCCCGCATGCTGGCGCGCCACCAGACGCCGCATGAGCAGCTGGTGGCCTCCGTATCGGCCGAGACACGCAAGGCCTATCTGACGCTGATCAAGGGCGGCTGAGCCCTGCCGCCCAACAATGCCCCCATGCCATCCACCGCCACGCACGCACTGACCGACAGCCTGGGCAACACCGCCACCCTGCGCGAGCCAGGCAGCGCGGCGGCGTTGAATGACTTCGTGGAAGGCTTCATCGCCTGCGAGGCCCGCGCGGTGAACGTGCTGCAGGCCGCCGGCGACCCCAGCGCCATCGTGCAGGCCTGCTGCGCGGCACTGCACATGTTCGCCGAATCGGCGCAGGCCCCGGGCAACGCGCGCCCCTTCATTGACCGGGCGCTCGCCCATGCCCCTGCGGCGAGCGAGCGCGAACAGCGCTTCGTGGCCGCCGTCGCCGCCTGGGTTCACGGCGACCTGCCGCGCGCCATCGCGCTGCACGAGGAGCAGGCCCGCCTGTTCCCGCGCGACCTGGCCTCCCTCAAGCTCGGCCAATACCACTTGTTCAACCGCGGCGACTCACCCGGCATGCTGCGCCTGGCGCTGCAGGCCCTGCCCGCTGCCGCCGACGTGCCCTACCTGCACGGCATGCTGGCCTTTGGCTGGGAGCAGTGCCACCGGCTCACCGAAGCGGAAGCCGCCGCGCGCCATGCGGTGCGCCTGTGCCGCAAGGAACCCTGGGCCCACCATGCCCTCGCACACGTGATGCTGACACAGGGGCGCATCGGCGAAGGCGCGGACTTCATGGCCGGCGTGAGCGACACCTGGACGGGGCTCAACTCCTTCATGGTCACGCACAACTGGTGGCACCAGGCACTCTTCCTGCTGGAGCAGGACCGGCACGCCGAGGTGCTGGCGCTGTACGACAGCCAGGTGTGGGGCGTGGTCAAGGAATACACGCAGGACCAGATCAACGCTGTCTCGCTGCTGGCGCGGCTGGAACTGGCGGGCGTGGATGTGGGCCACCGCTGGGCCGACGTGGCCGGCCACCTGGCACTGCGCCTGTCCGACCATGTACTGCCGTTCCTGGACCTGCAGTATCTCTACGGCCTGGCCCGCGCGGGCCGCACGGAGGCGGCACGCACGCTGCTGCGCAACATCGAGGCCCACGCCGCCACGCGCACCGAGGCACATGAACGCACCGTGTGGAAGCAGGTGTGCGAGCCCGCCGCGCGCGGCCTGCTGGCGCATGCGCAAGGCGACTGGGCCACGGCGGCGGAGCAGCTGGGCCTGGCATTGCCACGGCTGCTGGAGATCGGCGGCAGCCACGCGCAGCGGGATTTGTTCCACCAGATCTGGCTGGATGCGCTGCAGCGCAACGGGCAGTGGGCGGCGGTGCAGAACCTGCTGCAGCCGATGGCCAATGCGCAGCCGGAGTCGGTGCGGCTCGCGCGGCAGGTGGGGGTGGTCAATGGCGCCCTGGGGCTGCTGCTGCCACACCAGGGATAGCGGAGCCCGGCGATAGAAGCAGGCGCGGGCGCGGCCCGCCCTCCCCTGTGCCTGCCGCCAGGCTATCTCACCAGCAGCTTCGTCTGGTCATACACCGGCTGCGCCGGCAGGTCCGCCAGATGCCGCACATCGGCCCAGTCCAGCACCTCCACCACATCGCCATCCACCCGCACGCGGTTCAGGCCGGCGTTGGGGATGTCGCTCTGGCGCGGGCCGTCCAGGCCCGTGCCGCGCGCGGTGCGCCAGATCATGTCGAGCACGCCGCCGTGGGTGACCACCATGACTTTTTTCCCCGTGTGCCGCAGCGCGATGCGGCGCACGGCGTCCATCACGCGGGTGTGGAACTGGCGCGTGGTCTCGCCGCCGGGCATGCCGTAGTCGGCATCGAAGCGCAGCCACTGGGTCCAGGCATCGGCGTGTTCGATCTTGATGTCGTCCACGCGCTTGCCGTCCACCACGCCGAAGCTCTGCTCGCGCAGGCTGCTGTCGGTGAGGGTGTCGATGCGCAGTTCCGGGAACAGCACCTGCAGGCTGGGCGTGGCGGTCTGCTGCGTGCGGATGAGGTCGCTGCAGACCAGGTGGTCCACCACGATCTGTTCCGCGGCCAGGCGTTCGGCGAGGCGGCGGGCCTGTTCGTGGCCGGTGGCGTTGAGGGGCACATCCACGTGGCCCTGGAAGCGCAGTTCGCGGTTCCAGTCGGTCTCGCCGTGGCGGATCAGAATCAATTCAGTCATGCATGCCATTATCGAATGCATGCACATGATTGCAAGCACTTTTGACTGCTAGCGCTTATGCAACAAGCGCTGATAGCTATGTTTTTTATAACAGCAGCCTGTCCACCACCCACCGTGCGGCACGTCACCGCATGGGCACGATGAGCACTTTGCGGCGCGGCTGGCAGCCAGGGCCTTCGTAGGCGGCGCTGTCGCGCTGCCAGCCATGGCCCGGCGAGGCTTGCGCGCAGACGCGTGCGCCATCCACCATGCTGCGCCAGTAGTACCAGGGCGCGGGGGCGGCCTGTGCGGGCGGCATCAGCGGTGCCAGCAGGGCGAGGGCAAGCAGGGAGCGGGCGACAACCGGCATGGGGGTGGTGAAGATATCAGGCGTGGGTTCCGCCCATGCTACGCACCGTGCGCCGGACCGATGCCCGGAAAAGCGGCAATATCGGCGGCATCGGCGGTCACGATCCAGCCTTCGAGCGGGTCCAGCCCGGGCGGCAGGCCGTAGAGCGCGTCGCCCTCTGCATGGCGCTGCTGGGCCCAGGCGGCCTGCAGCAGGCACAGCACGGCGTCCAGGCTGTCGCCGCTCGCGTCGTCCACCAGCACATCGCGCTGCGCGTGGCTGAGCTTCAGGCGCAGGCCCAGCCGGGTCTGGCCCATCTCCAGCGCATTCACAAGGTCCTTGCGGGCAATGAGCCGGTCGGGCGTATGCTTGGCGCGGTCGTCGCTCTTGTAGCTGCGCCGCCGCAGCACTTCGCGCGCCAGCAGCCCCGGGTAGGCTTCCAGCGCCACGCGGCGCGGGTCTCCGCCGTGCAGGCCCGGCAGATGGACACCGGCGTCCAGCAGCAGCGGCAAGCCCGCGTGCAGCATGTAGGCCACGGGCGGGTTCACCCATTTCATCGACGGGCTGGAGCGCGCGGGCCCGTCGGTGGCGCGGTGCGCGAACTTGCCGCCCTCGGGGCGTGCGTCGCAGAACGCGGCGAACTGGTCGCGGATCTGCGCGCGGCTGAGGCCGCGGTAGTGCTGCATGCAGGCGCGCCACTGCACCGGCCAGCCCAGCGCCCGCACCAGCTCGCGCGGCAGGCCGAAGGGCAGGTCGAAGCCGCCCACCCAATCGCCCGGCCGGGCGAGCCACTCGCCCAGCGCGGCCAGCGTGTCAAAGCGCTCCAGCGCGGCGAGCTGTACCCGCGCGCCCTGCCGCTGGCCCAGCGCCAGCACGACGGGCTTGCGCCGCGTGGGGCTGCTGGAGAAATCGCAGCCCAGCAGCAGGGGACGGATGGGCTCCGCCATGACGGCCTACCCCAGCGCCAGGGCGGTGACACCCGCGGCAATGCACAGCGCGCCAAAAATGCGCGCCACGCGGTCGCCCTCGCCCAGCAGGTGGCCGCCGATGAGCGCCGCGAACAGCATGGACACCTCGCGCGCGGGCGCCACGTGGGACATGGGCGCCTCGCGCATCGCGTACAGCACCAGCACGTAGGCCACGGGGCTCACCGCCGCCACCAGCAGCGCGAAGCGCCACTGCGCCAGCCACAGCGCACGGGCCGTGGGCAGGTCGCGCAGCACCACGGGCGCGAGCAAGCCCACGCGCACGAAGTTGCCCATGTAGTCCACCAGGATGGGGGACATCAGCAGGATCTTGACCGCATAGCCATCCACCACGGTGTAGCTGGCGATGAAGGCGCCCGTGAGCAGGCCGTAGAGCATGCCCTTGTGCACGCGCGCCCGGGCGGCAGGGTCGTGCGCGGCGCGCAGCAGGCCCGGGCCGCCCGCGATCAGGAACACCCCGCCCACCACGCCGGCGATGCCGGCCACGCCCAGCGCCGAGATGCGCTCGCCCAGGACCGTCACCGCCACCAGCGACGACAGCAGCGGCCCGGAACCGCGCGCCAGCGGGTAAACGACGGTGAGATCGGCCTTGCTGTAGCCGCGCAGCAGGATGACGAAGTAGCCCACGTGCAGCAGCCCGCTGGCCGCGACGAAGGCCCACTCCGTGGCCCCCCACAGCGGCACGGCATCGCGCCCCAGGTACCAGCCCAACGGCGCCCAGATGACCATCATGATCACCGAGGTGAAGAACGCGAACCGCGAATCGCCCCCGGCCTTCTTGGCCACGATGTTCCAGCACGCGTGGATGAGGCCGGCAAGGATGATGAGGGCGAAGGCGGTAAGGGTCACGGATGAGAAGAAGAGCGGCCTGAATGCAAAAAGCCGCAGAACCGGGTGGGCTGCGGCCGAAGCAACGAGGCCAGAGCATCAGCGAAAAGTGGGGTGACTTGTGTAGCGAGCGGTCTCAGCCTGGGTGGAGGAACGCAGCCGCAGTCCCGTGCGGCGAGTACCGCAGGCCCGGGGTGTGGCCGCGCAGCAGCAAAACACCCCGCCTTTCAGGCTCTGCCGATGATGGAGGCCGTGGCCATCAGTTCTTCGAGCAGCGCGAACGACACCTTGCCCGACACGGCATAGGGGTCCAGCTCGGGCTTCTCCGAGTACTTGAGCAGGATGGAGTGGTTGATCTTGGACAGGTTCACCTGCCCCATGGTCCAGCCACCGAAGCGGCGTTCGGCGATTTCTTCGTAGTGCAGCAGCTCCACGTTCTTGTGGCGCGGGTCCTTCTGGATGTGGCCGTACAGGTCGCTCACCGCGGAGCGCCCGCCTTCGATGGCCTGAAGGAACACGCCGCCGCCGTAGCACAGCACCCCGGTGATGCCGCAGCCCGGGTTGTGCTGGCGCGACTGCGTCAGGATGGCTTCGATGGCGGCGGGCGAAGTGTCCACCGCGCGGCTGGCATAGAGCAGGCGTACGAGCATGGTCAGTTCCTTCCAGGGATGAGGGACAGAAATTCGCGGCGCAGCGCCGAATCTTTGAGGAACACGCCACGCATCACGGAGTTGATCATCTTGCTGTCCATCTCGCGCACGCCGCGCCAGGACATGCAGAAGTGGCTGGCCTCCATCACGATGGCCAGGCCGTCGGGCTGGGTCTTTTCCATGATGAGGTCGGCCAGCTGCACCACGGCCTCTTCCTGGATCTGCGGGCGGCCCATGACCCAGTCCACCAGGCGCGCGTACTTGGACAGGCCGATCACGTTGGTGTGTTCGTTGGGCATCACGCCGATCCAGATCTTGCCGATCACCGGGCAGAAATGGTGGCTGCAGGCGCTGCGCACGGTGATGGGGCCCACGATCATGAGCTCGTTCAGGTGCTCGGCGTTCGGGAATTCCGTGATGGCCGGCTGCGCCACGTAGCGGCCCTTGAACACCTCGTTGAGGTACATCTTGGCCACGCGGCGCGCGGTGTTGTTGGTGTTGTGGTCGCCTTCGGTGTTGATCACCATGCTGTCGAGCACGCCCTGCATCTTGACCTCGACCTCGTCGAGCAGCTTCTCCAGCTCGCCGGGCTCGATGAACTCGGCGATGTTGTCATTGGCATGAAAACGCTTGCGGGCAGCGGCAAGGCGCTCTCGGATCTTGACGGAGACAGGCGTGCCTTCATCATCCGGCGGGGTAGACGTCATATCGGCGGCGGGTTGGCTGGACATGGCCAGAATCGTAACAGCGATTGACACACCGCAGATTTCAAAGGTTTTTGGCCTCCACCGCTTGATGGCAAAGCGCCAACAGCTATGCTATTCATAGCAATACTTGCCAAGGGCGCCGCCCCACGCCAGTGCCACCGTGGAAGCGGCTTTGCCGGGCCACGGGTGGCGACCCCCAGGGGAAAGCGGCGCAGCCGCTCAGGGCGGCTCAATAGCTTTTTCCGGTGATCCACAGCGCCAGCCGCATGAGGCCGAAGGCAATGCGGTCCAGCACGCGCTGGCGCAGCGGGCGGCCCGCGTAGCGCGCCGGGTCCATGCGCCGGCCGGCATGCTGCATCGCATGCACCAGGCGCTGGCGCAGGTCGGTGGCAAAGGCGGCGTCCTCCACCACCACGTTGGCCTCGCGCGCCAGCAGCAGGCTCAAGGGGTCGAGGTTGGACGAGCCCACCGTGGCCCAGGGCCTGTCGTCCATCGCGTCGATCACGGCCACCTTGGCGTGCAGGAAGCTGGGCGCGTATTCGTGGATCTCCACCCCCGCCTCCAGCAGCGCGCCATACACGGGCCGTGCCGCGTGGTACTGCATGAAGTACTCGTAGCGCCCCTGCAGCAGCAGGCGCACCCGCACGCCCCGGCGCGCCGCCATCACCAGCGCGCGGCGCAGCTTGCCGCCGGGCATGAAATAGGCGTTGGCGATGATGACTTCGTGCCGCGCGGCGCCGATGGCGCGGCGGTAGGCCTTTTCGATGCGGCTGCGGTTGCGCACGTTGTCGCGCAGCACCAGCGCGGCGCGCATGGGCGGGCCGGCCTCGGCGGCCTGCAGCGCATGCTTGGCCGCGCTGGCGGCGCGCAAGGCCCGCAGGGCCTCGGGCAGGCGGCGCTGGCGCGCGTCGCGCACGGCCTGCATGCGCCACCACAGCTGGTCCATGGTCTCGCTGGCCGATGCCACCAGGCTGCCCGTGGCCTGCACCGCGAAGTCAAAGCGCGGCGCCTCCAGCGCGCCGTGGTTGGGGTCGTGGAAGTCGTCCAGCACGTTGATGCCGCCGCAAAACAGCATGCAGCCGTCCACCACGCACAGCTTGCGGTGCAGCCGCCGCCACCGGTGTGGCAGCAGCAGACCCAGGGGGCCGAGCGGCGAATACACGCGGTACTGCACGCCGGCCGCCTGCAGGCGCTGCGCCCAGCCGTGGGGCAAGGCGCCCGTGCCCACGCCATCCACCACCAGCTGCGTGCGCACGCCGCGCTGCGCCGCGCGCATCAGGGCCTCGGCCACGGCTGCGCCCGCGCCGGTGAAGTCGAAGATGTAGGTCTCGAACTGGATGTCTGACAGGGCGGCGTCCATGGCCTGGATCAGCGCGGGAAAAAGCTCCTCGGCCCCTTGCAGCAGGCGCACCTGGTGGTCGTCGGAAAATCCTGCCCCATGGGCCCGCGCGAAAGGCTTTCTTCTCATTTCGGCAGCCCGTCGCCCGGCGGGGGCGTCGCCCCTTCCAGGGAGGAAGGCGCCGCGAACGGCACAACGGGGGTCATAGCCTGAACTCGGCGATCAGCGGGAGGTGGTCGGACATGCGCCACCAGATGCGGCCGCGCGGCACATGCAGCGACAGCGGCGTGAGGCCGCGCACGTACACATGGTCCAGCTGCGCCAGCGGCAGCCGCGCCGGGTAGGTGAAGGTGCGCGGCGCGTCGAACTCGTGCAGCGCAAAGCTGGCCAGCATGCGCTTGACCTGCTGGCCCCAGTCATTGAAGTCCCCGGCCACCACGACGGGCGCGCCGGACGGCACCTCGCGCTCGATGAAGCGCTGCAGGCGTTCGATCTGGCGGATGCGGCTGCCGGGAATGAGCCCCAGATGCACCACGATCACGTGGATGCGCCGCCCGTGGGCATCCACCTCGACATGCAAGAGCCCGCGCTGCTCGAAGCGGTGGTCCGAGATGTCTTCGTGCTGGTGCCCGATCACGGGCCAGCGCGACAGCAGGGCGTTGCCATGTTCTCCGTGTTTGGTGGTGGCGTTGGTGCGGTACACGGCCTCGTAGCCCTCGGGCGCGAGGAACTCGGCCTGGGGCAGTTCGGGCCAGCGCTGAAAATAGGTCGCCTCGCGCCGGTGGAGCTTGCGCACCTCCTGCAGGCAGACGATGTCGGCGTCGAGCTGCTCCACCGCCAGGCCCAGGTTGTGGATCTCCAGCCGGCGCGCGGGCCCGATGCCCTGCACGCCCTTGTGAATGTTGTAGGTGGCCACCCGCAGAATATCGTCGTGTTCCATGTCCTGATTGTGTCGCAAGCCGCACTGGCTGCGGGTTTGCCCGACGCTGAAAGCCGCGGCGGCGGTTTACACTTGGTTGCACTCCACTCCCCCGCCATGGCGGGCCGGCACACACCCTGATGGCTACCGAGAACGACCCATCCGCCGCGCCTGCGGTGCTGGCGCTGATCGTCGACAGCAATGCCACTTCCCGCAGCATCCTCGTGGGCCAGTTGCGCGAGTACGGCGTGACCCGCATCGTGCAGTGCACCCGGGTGCAGGATGCGCGCAGCCGGCTGGAGCACACGGTGTTCGACTACGTACTGTGCGAGCAGTATTTCGGCGAATCGGGCTATTCGGGCCAGACCCTGCTGGACGACCTGCGGCGCGCGCAGCTGTTGCCCTTCTCCACCGTGTTCTTCATGGTCACGTCAGAGGCCTCGTACGCCGCCGTGGCCGAGGCCGCCGAGTCCGCGCTCGACGGCTATCTGCTCAAGCCCTTCACGCCCAGCGCGCTCTTCGAGCGCCTGAGCCTGGCGCGCCTGCGCAAGATCCATCTGCGCCCGATCTTCGACGCCATCGAGGCCGAGGATTTCGAGCGTGCCGCGCAGCTGTGCGTGGAGCGCTTCGAATCGCGCCAGCCCTACTGGCTGTATGCCGCGCGCATCGGCTCCGAACTGCTGCTGCGCCTGTCCCGCCACGACGAGGCCCGCACGCTGTTCGAGGCCGTGATCGCCGCCCGCGCCCTGCCCTGGGCCAAGCTCGGGGTGGCACGCGCGCAGATCGAATCCGGGCAGGCGGCGCGGGCCATCACCACGCTGCAGGAGCTGATCGGCGAGGACGCCTCCTTCGCCGACGCCTACGACGTGCTGGGCCGCGCGCAGGTGGAACTGGGCAACTTCTCGCAGGCCATCGAGACCTACCGCACGGCCAGCGGCCTCACGCCGGATTCGGTGGTGCGGCTGCAGAAGCTGGGGATGATGTCGTACTACATGGGCGACCGCGAAACTGCCACCAAGGTGCTGGCACGGGCGGCCGTGCTGGGCATCGACTCCAAGCTGTTCGACTTCCAGTCGCTGGTGCTGCTCACGTTCTCGTACTTCGCCGACAACGACCGCAAGGGCATCGAGCGCTGCATGGCCGACTTTGGCCGCATCCTGGAGCGGCACGAGTCCAGCGCCCGCATCCGGCGTTTCGCGGCGGTGGCGCGCACGCTGCAGCTCATCCAGCAGCGCCAGTTCTCGCAGGCCGTGGAATCCGTGCGCGGCATGGCCGGCGAGATCACCTCCAGCGGCTTCGACTTCGAGGCCGCGTGCAACCTGGGCAGCCTGCTGGCCGTGCTCGCGGTCACCTCGATCGACCTGTCCGAGGGCGAGGGCTGGGTGCGCGCGCTGGGCATGCGCTACGCCAACACACGGGGCCTCACCGAGCTGCTGGCCAACGCCTGCGGCCTGCACGCACCTTACGGGGAGATGGTGCGCGACTGCCTCGTGCAGATCAACAAGACCGCCGAGGCCGCCATGGCACAAAGCCTGGCCGGCGACCCGGCGGGCGCCGTGAACCACCTGCTGCTGCAGGCCGGGCACACGCTCAACTCCAAGCTGGTGGACATGTCCCAGCAGGTGCTGCTGCGCCACCGCGCGCGCATGGCCTCGCCCGAAACTCTGCAGGACGCCATCGACGCGCTGCGCACGCGTGTGGGCACCGCGCCCACGCGGGCGATCCTGGGGCAGGACAGCGAACGCCGGCCCGGCGGCGTGGTGCTGCGCGTGCGCGGCGGCGGCGATGAGCCCACCCGCATCCCGTCGCCGCCCCAGGACAGCCTGGCCCCCGACCCCGCCGAGCCTCCCGACCCCGCGGCCGCGCTGCGCCTGCGGCCGGTCTGAAAATCCCGGGAACGCCGCTGGACGGGCGCCCCTCCGGTGCCATCGGCGACGCGCCTGGCGCCCCCCAAGCCTCAGGCCTGCCCGGCGAACCGGGGCAACAGCAGGCAGGCTTCGGCGTTCGACGCGGAAAAACAGGCGTCCGCGGCGGCCTGCCAGGGTAGCCACCGGAACGCATCGTGCTCGCGCGGGCTGAGCACGACCGGGGTGCCTGAAGGCACGCGCAGCCCGAACACACGCTCCCGGTTGCGCACCACGCCGGGCGCGTAGCGGTACAGCCACTGCGGCCAGATGTCGTAGACGTTCTCCAGCGCCCAATCGGTCAGCACGCAGCCGGGTGACCGCGCATCGATGCCGGTTTCCTCCGCCACCTCGCGGCGGGCCGTCTCCTCAAAAGGCTCCTCCAGGCGGTCCTTGCTGCCGGTGACGGACTGCCAGTGCCCCTCGCCGCCCACGCGGCGAATCAGCAGCACCTCCAGCGCCGGGGTGTGGATCACCACCAGCACCGACTCCGGGAGCTTGCAGGGCCGCTGCGCTGCCACCATGGCGCCCTCCTCACCCGCCCCTGGAGCGCGTGGCGGCGGCGGTGGTGGGCACGGGCGGGGGCAATTCCTTGGCCTGCAGCGCACGCACCTGCACCACCAGCTGGTTGTGCGCATCCAGGAACGCCGCGGCGATGACCTTGCCCTCGTTGGTATTGCTCCAGCCCGCCCCCGCCGCGCCACCGAGCTTGCCGAACACGAGCCCGCCCACCCCCAGGTCGGTGGTGCGTGCCGCCCCGGTGGCCGCGGCCACCTGCTCGGTGGTTTCGTTGTCGGACAGCAGCAGGGCCGTCTGCGCCTCCTTGAACTTGACCTGCTCCACCAGACCGGCCAGGCCGGCAATGTCGCGCAGCACCGGAATCATCGCGATCACCCCGGCCAGGCCGCGCCCCGCATCCTGCTCGCTGAAGGTCAGGCTAGGGGTGAGCGTGTACTGCGCCTCATAGCCCTTGCCCTTGGCCACGGTGGAGTTGTTCTTGCGCAGGATGCCGGAGTCCTTCAGGTCCTGCTCCTGGATGGTGCCGCGCAGGCCGGCCGAGCGGTCCACCACGCGAAAGCAGCCGCTTTGCTGCGCCAGCAGCTTGACCAGGGGCACGGGGGATGCCGGCAGGTGGTAGCCCGAACCCACGGTGTAGCCGTTGGGGTTCTCGGCCAGCGCCAGCGTGGCCACGGGTGCTTCGCAGCGGACCAGCTCGCGGGCGGCGTTCTGCGCGCCCTGGGGCCCGGCCGAACCGGTGACCACCGAGCCGCCCTGGCCCAGTTCGGTCTTCTTTTCGCCGCAGCCCGCCAGGGCCAGCAGCAACACCCCTGCCAGCAGGGCCGGGATCGTCATGGAACGCATGGAAGGCTTCCTTTCAACGCTGGGGAACCAGCCAAGAAAAAAGCGGCATGGGGCCGAGGCCCCTGCCGCTTTGTGGTGCGATGCCGCCGGAGTGCATCTGCGGGATCGATCTGGCGGATGCCCCGGATCAGGCCGCCTTGATGGCGTCGGGGTTGCGCAGGCGGATGTGCAGCTCGCGCAGCTGCTTTTCGTCCACCGGCGAAGGCGCCTGCGTGAGCAGATCCTGGGCACGCTGGGTCTTGGGGAACGCGATCACGTCACGGATCGACTCTGCGCCGGTCATCAGCGTGATCAGGCGGTCCAGGCCGAAGGCGAGGCCACCATGCGGAGGCGCGCCGTACTGCAGCGCGTCCAGCAGGTAGCCGAACTTGGCCTGTGCGTCTTCGGGCGTGATCTTGAGGGCATCGAACACCTTCTTTTGCACATCGGCGCGGTGGATACGCACCGAGCCGCCACCCAGCTCCCAGCCGTTGAGCACCATGTCGTAGGCCTTGGCGATGCACTTGCCAGGGTCCGTGTCCATCAGGTCCTCATGGCCATCCTTGGGCGACGTGAAGGGGTGGTGCACTGCGGCCCAGCGGTCGTTCTCTTCGTCATGCTCGAACATCGGAAAGTCCACCACCCACAGCGGTGCCCAACGGCTTTCGAACAGGCCGTTCTTCTTGCCAAAGTCGCTGTGGCCGACCTTCAGGCGCAGTGCGCCGATGGAGTCGTTGACGATCTTTTCCTTGTCGGCACCGAAGAACAGCAGGTCGCCATCCTGGGCGCCGGTGCGCTTCAAGATCTCGGCGATGGCTGCGTCGTGCAGGTTCTTGACGATGGGGGACTGCAAACCTTCGCGGCCGTTGGCCACCTCGTTGACCTTGATCCAGGCCAGGCCCTTGGCGCCGTAGATCTTCACGAACTCGGTGTACGCGTCGATCTCGCCGCGCGAGATCTGCGCGCCGCCCGGCACGCGCAGGGCGACCACGCGGCCGCCCTTGGTGGTGGCGGGCGCGGAGAACACCTTGAAGTCCACGTCCTTCATCACTTCGGTCAGCTCGGTGAATTCGAGCTTCACGCGCAGGTCGGGCTTGTCGGAGCCGAAGCGGAAAGCCGCCTCCTGGTAGGTCATGATGGGGAACTCGCCCAGGTCCACGCCCAGCTGGGTCTGGAACACCTCGGCGATCATGCGCTGGAAGATCGCGCGGATCTCTTCCTCGCCCAGGAACGAGGTCTCGCAGTCGATCTGCGTGAACTCGGGCTGGCGGTCGGCGCGCAGGTCTTCGTCGCGGAAGCACTTGGTGATCTGGTAGTAGCGGTCATAGCCGGCCACCATCAGCATCTGCTTGTACAGCTGGGGCGACTGGGGCAGCGCGAAGAACTGGCCATCGTGCACGCGGCTCGGAACCAGGTAATCGCGCGCGCCTTCGGGCGTGCTCTTGCCCAGCATGGGCGTTTCGATGTCGATGAAGCCCTCCTTGTCCAGGAAGTTGCGCACCTGGATGGCCGTCTTGTAGCGCAGCATCATGTTGCGCTGCATGTGCGGGCGGCGCAGGTCCATCACGCGGTGCGTGAGGCGGGTGGTCTCCGACAGGTTCTCGTCGTCCATCTGGAACGGAGGCGTGACCGAGGGGTTGAGCACGTTCAGCTCGTGGCACAGCACTTCGATCTGGCCGCTCTTGAGCTTGTCGTTGGTGGTGCCGTCAGGACGGGGGCGCACCAGCCCCTTGACCTGCACGCAGAACTCGTTGCGCACATCTTCGGCGGTCTTGAACATCTCGGCACGGTCCGGGTCGCACACCACCTGCACGTAGCCTTCGCGGTCGCGCAGGTCGATGAAGATCACGCCGCCATGGTCGCGGCGACGGTTCACCCAGCCCGACAGGGTGACGGTTTGGCCCATCAGGGCTTCGGTCACAAGACCGCAATAGTGGGAACGCATGGCCATGGCAGAAACTTCCGGCGCCCAGGGGGCGCGTTAAGGGGATTACTTACTTGGATGAAACGAGCGTCGGGTCCGCCGGAGCGACCACGCCCATCGAAACAATGTATTTGAGGGCGGCGTCCACGCTCATGTCGAGCTCGACGCAGTCGCTCTTGCGCAGCATCACGAAATACCCGCCCGTGGGATTGGGCGTGGTGGGCACGTACACGCTCACGAATTCGTCGCGCAGGTAGGCCGCCACCTCGCCGTTGGGCGCCCCGGTGACGAAGGCCACGGTCCAGACGCCCTCGCGCGGCCACTGCACCAGCACGGCCTTGCGAAACGCGTTGCCGCTTTCGGAGAACAGCGTGTCCGACACCTGCTTGACGCTGGAGTAGATGGAGCGCACGACCGGGATGCGGTGCACCAGGGCATCGCCCCACTGCACGAGCTTGCGGCCCGCGAAGTTGCTGGCGATGGCGCCCACCACCAGCAGGATGAGCAGCGTGAGGACCACGCCGAAGCCGGGAATGTGGATTCCCAGCAGCTTGTCGGGGTGCCATGCGCCCGGCAGGATCTGCAGGGTCTGGTCGAGCGTGCTCACGATCCAGTTGAGCACCCACGCCGTGATGACCCCTGGCACGATCACCAGAAGGCCGGTCAACAGCCATTTGCGCAAGGCAGCCATGAAGGTACTCAGTTCGACGAAGGGGTTGTGGAGGTTGAACCGCCGCCAGCGCTTGGTGCAGCTGCGCTGGATGCTTCTTTTTTAGGAGCATCTCCGGTGCTGGCGGGAGCGGGCGCGTCGGACTTCGACTCCGGCTTGGCCTCGGTGGCGGTGGCGGGGGCGGAATTCCCGCCGTTGCCGCCGCGGAAATCCGTCACATACCAGCCGGAGCCCTTGAGCTGGAAACCCGCCGCGGTCACCTGCTTGGAAAAGGCCTGCGCGCCGCAGGCGGGGCAGACCGTCAGGGGCGCGTCGGAGATTTTTTGCAGCACATCCTTGGCATGGCCGCAGGAGCCGCATTTGTAGGCGTAGATAGGCATGTCAGAGTGTTGAGGGAAAGTGCAAAACCCTCAATTATAGGCGGCATGCCCCCGGCCACCGTGTCACTCCGTGCCGACGAGCCTGTGGTGCGCCGCATGGCTGTTGCGGATGGCCTGCGGGCCCAGCGAGCCGATCAGCATGCCCGCCAGCGCGGCCAGCAGCCCTGCCAGCTGGGCGGGGAAGACCGCACCCGCGGGCGTGGCCAGGAACAGCAGCCAGGTCAGCAAGCCCAGCACGATCGCGAAGATGGCGCCCTGCGTCGTGGCGCGCTTCCAGTACAGGCCAAACACCAGGGGCACGAAGGCCCCCACCAGCGGCACCTGATAGGCGCCGGACACCAGCTCATAGATCGACGTGCCCTGCATGTAGATGGCATACGCCAGCACGAGCGCACTGAACACCAGCGTGGTGACGCGCATGGTGCGCAGGTGCTGCCTGTCCGAGCTGTGCGGGCGGAACTGGCGCCAGATGTTCTCGGTGAACGTGACGCTGGGCGCCAGCAGCGTGGCCGACGCGGTGGATTTGAGGGCCGACAGCAGCGCGCCGAAGAACAGCACCTGCATCACGAAGGGCATCTTGGACAGCACCAGCGTGGGCAGCACCTTCTGCGGGTCGTCCTTGAGCAGCTCGGCCGTCTCGGCGGGCATGATGATCAGCGCGCTGGCCACGAGGAACATGGGCACGAAGGCGAACAGGATGTAGCAGATGCCCCCGATCACCGGGCCGCGCGTGGCGGCCTGGATGTTGTTGGCCGACATCACGCGCTGGAACACGTCCTGCTGCGGAATCGAGCCGAACATCATGGTGACGCCCGCCGCGATGAAGAACACCACGTCATGGAACTTGGGCTCGGGCAGGAAGCGGAACAGCTCGCGGCTGGAGGCGAACTCGATGACCTTGCCGGCACCGCCCGCCATGTTGCCCGCGAACACCGCGATCACGGCCAGCCCCACCACCAGGATGATCATCTGGATGAAGTCGGTCACCGCCACCGACCACATGCCGCCAAACAGCGTGTAGGCCAGGATGGAGACCACGCCGATGGTCATGCCCACGGGAATGCTGATGGCGCCGGCCGACAGCAGGTTGAACACCAGCCCCAGCGCCGTGACCTGGGCAGACACCCAGCCCAGGTAGCTGAGCATGATGATGAGGGAGCAGACGATCTCCACCGTGCGGCCATAGCGCTCGCGGTAGTAGTCGCTGATGGTGAGCAGCGTCATGCGGTAGAGCTTGCCCGCGAAGAACAGGCCCACCAGGATCAGGCAGAAGCCGGCGCCGAAGGGGTCTTCGACCACGTTGCCCAGCCCGCCCTCGATGAATTTGGCCGGGATGCCCAGCACCGTTTCCGAGCCGAACCACGTTGCAAACGTGGTGGTGATGATCATGTACAGCGGCAGATGGCGCCCTGCAATGGCGAAATCCGCGGCATTCTTGACTCGCCGGGCTGCCAGCAGGCCGATGGCGATGGTGATCAACAGATAGACAATGACCAGGGTCAACAGCACGGCATGCTCCTCGATGTCGCGAAGGGGTGGGGAAGGGAAACCTAGAAAATCCGGAAACGCAGAAGCACTTGCAACTGCTGTACCAGCATCAGCGACAGCAGGCCCAGCACGAAGCCCGCGCCCACGTAGATGATGCCCTGCAGCAGGCGGTTGGTGCGCTTTTGCGCGGCCAGCAGTTCCAGCAGCTCGCGCCGATGGTCCTGCGGCTTGTGGCGCAGGTAGTCGTACAGCAGCCGGGGCAGCTCGGGAATCAGCTTGGCGTAGTGCGGCGCCTCGGCGCGCAGCTCGCGCAGCACGCGCTGCGGTCCCATCTGCTCGAGCATCCACTTCTCCAGGAAGGGCTTGGCCGTGCTCCACAGGTCCAGCTCAGGGTCGAGCTCGCGGCCCAGGCCTTCGATGTTGAGCAGTGTCTTTTGCAGGAGCACGAGCTGGGGCTGGATTTCCACATGGAACCGGCGCGAGGTCTGGAAGAGCCGCATCAGCACCATGCCCAGCGAGATTTCCTTGAGCGGCCGGTCGAAGTACGGCTCGCACACCGCGCGGATCGCCGATTCCAGATCGTTGACCCGCGTTTCGGGCGGCACCCAGCCGCTTTCGATGTGCAGTTCGGCCACGCGCTTGTAGTCGCGGCGAAAGAACGCCACGAAGTTCTGCGCGAGGTACTCCTTGTCAGATTCGGTGAGGGTGCCCACGATGCCGAAGTCAAGCGAGATGTAGCGCCCGAAGGTCGCCGGGTCCAGGCTCACCTGGATGTTGCCCGGGTGCATGTCGGCGTGGAAGAAGCCGTCGCGGAACACCTGGGTGAAGAAGATCGTGACGCCGTCGCGCGCCAGCTTGGGGATGTCCACCCCGGCATCGCGCAGGCGCTCCGTCTGGCTGATGGGCACGCCGTTCATGCGCTGCATCACCATGACCTCGGGGTGGCAGAAGTCCCAGAACATTTCGGGGATCAGCACCAGGTCCAGCCCCTGCATGTTGCGGCGCAGCTGCGCGGCGTTGGCGGCCTCGCGCACCAGGTCCAGCTCATCGTGCAGGTAGTTGTCGAACTCGGCCACCACCTCGCGGGGCTTCAGGCGCTTGCCATCCGCCGACAGGTTCTCCACCCAGCCGGCCATCATGCGCATGAGGCCCAGGTCTTTCTCGATCACCGGCAGCATGCCGGGGCGAAGCACCTTGACCGCCACCTCGCGCTCGATGCCGTGGCGGTCGCGCAGCGTGGCGAAGTGCACCTGCGCGATCGAGGCGCTGGCCACCGGCACGCGATCGAAGGACGTGAAGACCTCATCCACGGGCCTGCGGAACGCCCGCTCGATGGTGGCGATCGCCACCTCGGGATCGAACGGGGGCACGCGGTCCTGCAGCCGGGCGAGCTCGTCGGCCACGTCGGGCGGCAGCAGGTCGCGCCGGGTCGAAAGCACCTGGCCGAACTTGACGAAGATGGGCCCCAGCCGCTCCAGCGCCAGGCGAAGCCGCTGGCCCCGGGGGGCGTCCAGGTTGCGCCCGAACGACAGGATGCGCGACACCGGCCGCAGCCAGGGCTTCTGGAAGCTGTCGAGCACCAGGCCGTCCAGGCCGTACCGGAACCCCACCCAGAGGATGGCGGCGCCCCGCAGGAATTGCTTCATGCGCCGGCCCGGTCGGAGCCGCTGGCCGGCGCTGCCGGCATGGGGGGCACGGGCACGGCCGCAAAGGACGACGGCGCCACGCGCGCGCCCACGAACTGGCGCAGCGCCTGCGCGGCGCGGCGCGCAACCTGCGCCACCGTGTGCGCCGGGGCATCGCCGATCACGCGTGCGAGGTCTTCCTCGACATCCCAGCGCACATGGTCGACCAGCCAGTTGATCTCGGCGGCCAGCTGCACATCGCCTTCGATGCGGATGGAGGGCTTGTCCCCCCGCAGGGCCGCCTGGGCGAGCGTGAGCGGCGAGCTCTCGGTCACTTCAAGGCGCAGGTCGGGCGCCGCGGTCTCGGGCGCCAGGTTGAACAGGCCGGCGGGCGTGATGACAAGCGCCATCGAATAGGCGCGCCACTGCACGCGGGCGATGCACCCCTTCTGGCGCACCAGGCGGTCGGTGGCCTCCTTTTCCTGCATCAGGACATGGTTGAGGAACAGCACCATGCGCTGCTGCATCTCGTGCACCAGCCACTGCGGAGGTTGGGGGCCGGCGGCCACACGCTCGAAGAGGCCGTCCAGAAACGAAAAAGGGGACTGTGGTGTTGCCATAGTCCCCGATTATTCCCTGAACTGGGATAGCCCCAAATGGGGGTATCTCCTTTATTACTGCAGGGCCTGCACCCCTGCCACCAGCCAGCCGCTGCTGCCCGCCTTGGGCTTGGTCATGTTCCAGACCTCGCGGAACGGGCTCGGGCCCGCAGAGGGTTCCTCGCGGATCATGCCGGAGAACTCGACGCTGGCCATGTAGCCGTCGCCCAGGTCCTCGATGCCCAGCAACTGGGCCTCGATCATGACCACGTCCGTGTGGTTGGGCTGCACGCCGCGGTGCGCTTCGCGCTCGGTCAGCTGGGTGCGGATCTCGTCCAGCATGCTGTCCGTCATCATGGAACGCAGCGTGGTGATGTCCGAGCGGTCCCAGGCGGCCTGCAGCGTGACGAAGTTGCGCTTGGCGGCGGACAGGAACCCTTCGGTGTCGAAATCGGCCGGAACGCCCCAGTTCTGCGAGCCCGACAGACCCGAACCGATGACCACACCCGTGCCGGCCCCGCCCTGCGCTGCGCGCGAGGCATCGAACGCCATGCTGCTGCGCTCCCAGGGGCGCGCCGAGGCGTCGTTGCCCACGTTGTTGGGGCTGTACTGCGGAGGCACCTGCGCAGCCGCCGGCGAGGCGGCCCCTGCCCCCTGGAAGGCGAACGGCGCGCCCCCAGCGGCACCACCGCCCTGGCTGGCGCCACTGCGCGCGCGCATCACCATCTTGAAGATGGCGAACGCGGCCAGCGCCAGCAGCGCGATCATCAAAATATTGCCGAACCCTGCGCCCAGGCCCAGCGAACTGGCCAGCCAGGCCAGGCCCAGGCCCGCGGCCAGGCCACCCAGCATCGCGCCCCAGGGCTTCTTCGCAGCCGCGGCGGCGGGTGCCGCGCCCGCCGTGGCCGGCTTGGCGCCTGCCGCATTGGTCGCGTTCTGTGCCGGAGCCCCCGGCGTTGCGGGCGGCGTTGCCGACTCGCGCTGCGTCACATTGCTGGACTGCTTGCCCACCGATTTGCCGCCAGCCAGTCGCCGGGCGTCGGCATCGGCGTGTGCAAACGCCAGCATCGCGACCAACACCACAGACCACAGTTTCATCATGACTTCTCCGTCTCCGTTAATGACCGAGCGAAACGCTCACTCAGCACTTGATTCCAACATGCAGGGCCACGATTCCCCCCGTCATGTTGTGATAGTCCACATGCCCAAAGCCATTTTTCTGCATGAGGCTTTTGAGTTCTTCCTGTCCCGGGTGCATGCGGATGGACTCCGCCAGGTAGCGGTAGCTGGCGTCGTCGCCCGCCACCAGCTTGCCCAGTTGGGGCAGCACCTTGAACGAATACCAGTCGTACACTTTTTCCAGCGGCTTGGCCACCTTCGAGAATTCGAGCACCAGCAGCTTGCCGCCGGGCTTGAGCACGCGGCACATCTCGGCGATGGCCTGGTCCTTGTGCGTCATGTTGCGCAGGCCGAAGGCCACGCTCACCACGTCGAAATGCGCATCCGGGAACGGCAGCTTTTCGGCATCGCAGACCAGCGTGGGCAGCACCACACCCGCATCGATGAGACGGTCGCGGCCCACGCGCAGCATGGCTTCGTTGATGTCGGTATGCACCACGCGCCCCGTGGCGCCCACCTTCTTCGAAAATGCCAGCGCGAGATCGCCCGTGCCGCCCGCGATGTCCAGCACCTGGCTGCCCTCGCCGAGGTTGGCCACCATCACGGTGTAGGCCTTCCAGGCGCGGTGCAGGCCGGCCGACATGAGGTCGTTCATCACATCGTATTTGGAGGCGACCGAATCGAACACGCCACGCACGCGGCGCGCCTTTTCCTGCTCGTCGACCGACTGAAAACCAAAATGTGTGGTGCTCATAAGAATCATGCTAGGCGCGCAAGCGCCAGAGGTACAGCGACAACCCCGCACTGAAATGGGGCTTGTGTCGCAATTAGGACAACGCCATCAAAGAGAAAACAGCCGCTACCGCTTGCCTATATTGCGCTGGAAGCTCTTCTCTCAATAGCACATTGGTCTACAAGGGCTTAGGGGCTGCCCTTCAGTGACCGCCACAGGCATGCCCGCCTGCACCACCCTTGGGCGCCATCGGCGCGTCGCGGTCCACGCCCGCCGCGGCCAGGCGCTCGGTGTACTGCGTCCACAGCGCGTCCTGCTTCTGGCCCAGTTCGTAGAGGTAGTCCCAGGTGAAGATGCCGCTGTCGTGGCCGTCCGAGAACGTGGGCTTGACCGCGTAGTTGCCCACGGGCTCCAGGTTGACCAGCGTGACCTCCCGCTTGCCCGTCTGCAGCACTTCCTGGCCCGGGCCATGACCCTGCACTTCGGCCGACGGTGAATACACCCGCATCAGCTCAAACGGAATGCGGAACGTGGCGTCATCGGAGAACCCCACTTCGAGCACCCGTGATGCTTCGTGCACCGTGATTGCCTGCGGCGTGGGCGCGCCCGCTTTCAAACCTGCCATGGATTCACCTGTGAGAAAACTGTTGTCAGAAAAGGCGGTTGTGATTGTCCCACCCGCCGCAGACCCCACCGCCCAGAGGGCCGGCAGACGCACCGACTCCTGACAGAGCGCCAGTCACGCAGTAGCCAGGGTCGCCAGTTGCTGGCGCAAGGCGCTTTCCAGCGCTGGCAGCAGCGCCTGCACGGAAGCCTCTTGCGCCACAGGGCTGGGGCGCTGCACAGCCGCCCACACGGGTGAGGGAAAGTGACTGTCCCAGTCAAACCGCGCAATCACATGCCAGTGCAGGTGCGGCACCATGTTGCCCAGCGCCGCGATGTTGACCTTGGTGGGCGACAGGTGCTGGCGCAGGGCCTGCTCCACCACCGTCACGGCCTCCATGCAGTGGGCACGTTCGGCAGCAGCCAGGTCAGAGAACTCGGCCACATGCGCATTCCAGACCACGCGGTAGAAGGCAGGAAACCCCGCCTCCTGCGCACGGATGACACGCAGTCGCTCACCGCGCCAGACCAGTGCGCCACCATCTTCAGCGCACAACGGGCAGGCCGTCACACCAGCACCCGCTCGATGCCGCCGTTGTTGGCGCGCTGCACATAGTCCGGCATCCAGTTCTCGCCCAGGATTTCGCGCGCCATCTCGACCACGATGTAGTCGGCTTCGAGCAGGCCGTTGTTCAGGTCGCCTTCGTAGCGGTTCAGGCCCTGCAGGCAGCTGGGGCAGCTGGTGAGGATCTTCACGTTGTCCTGCGCTCCCACTGCGCCGCTGGCACGCAGCTGGGCCTCGCCCTTCTTGATTTCTTCTTCCTTGCGGAAGCGCACCTGCGTGGACACATCCGGGCGCGTCACGCCCAGCGTGCCCGACTCGCCGCAGCAGCGCTCGCTCTTCAAGACCTGCTCGCCCACGAGCGCCTTCACGGTCTTCATCGAGTCCTGCAGCTTCATCGGGTTGTGGCAAGGCTCGTGGTACAGGTAGGCACCCTTGCCCTGCAGCTGGATGCCCTTTTCCAGCAGGTACTCGTGGATGTCGATGATGCGGCTGCCCGGGAAGATCTTGCCGAATTCGTAGCCCTGCAGCTGGTCGTAGCAGGTGCCACAGCTCACCACCACGGTCTTGATGTCGAGGTAGTTGAGCGTGTTGGCCACGCGGTGGAAGAGCACCCGGTTGTCGGTGATCATCTTCTCGGCCTTGTCGAACTGGCCGCTGCCGCGCTGCGGGTAGCCGCAGCACAGGTAGCCCGGCGGCAGCACGGTCTGCACGCCCGCATGCCACAGCATGGCCTGCGTGGCCAGACCCACCTGCGAGAACAAGCGCTCCGACCCGCAGCCGGGGAAGTAGAACACCGCCTCCGTCTCGGCCGTGGTGGCCTGCGGGTCGCGGATGATGGGCACGTAGTCCTTGTCCTCGATGTCGAGCAGCGCGCGCGCCGTCTTCTTGGGCAGGCCGCCGGGCAGCTTTTTGTTGATGAAGTGGATCACCTGCTCCTTGATCGGCGCCGTGCCCACCGTCGCTGGCGGCTTGGCCGTCTGCCTGCGGCCCACCTTGCGCAGCAGGTCCACGGCCAGGCGCTGGGCCTTGAAGCCCACGTCCACCATGGCCGAACGCATGAACTTGATGGTGTCCGGATTCGTGGCGTTGAGCATGGTCATCGCCAGCGCGTTGCCAGGCCGGAAGGTTTTCTTGCCCATCTTGCGCAGCAGGTTGCGCATGTTCATGGTGACGTCGCCGAAGTCGATCTTCACCGGGCAGGGGCTCTCGCACTTGTGGCACACCGTGCAGTGGTCCGCCACGTCCTCGAACTCCTGCCAGTGCTTGATGCTCACGCCGCGGCGGGTCTGCTCTTCGTACAAAAACGCCTCGACCAGCAGCGAGGTGGCCAGGATCTTGTTGCGCGGGCTGTAGAGCAGGTTGGCGCGCGGCACGTGCGTGGAGCACACGGGCTTGCACTTGCCGCAGCGCAGGCAGTCCTTGACCGAATCGGCGATCGCGCCGATGTCGCTCTGCTGCATGATCAGCGACTCGTGCCCCATGAGGCCGAAGCTGGGCGTGTAGGCATTGGTCAGGTCGGCATGCAAGGCGGCGGGCCTGGAAGCCGGCTTGGAAGCCAGATGGGCCTCCAGCGCTTTCCCATCCAGCGCAGCCAGCTCCTGATTTCGGAGCAATTTTCCTTTGTTGAAGCGCCCTTCGGGGTCCACCCGCTGCTTGTACTGCGCGAACGGCAGCAGCTCGGCGTCGGTCAGGAACTCCAGCTTGGTGATGCCGATGCCGTGCTCGCCCGAGATCACGCCGTCCAGGCTGCGCGCCAGCACCATGATGCGCTCGACCGCCTCGTGCGCGGTCTGCAGCATTTCATAGTCGTCGCTGTTGACCGGCAGATTGGTGTGCACGTTGCCGTCGCCGGCGTGCATGTGCAGCGCCACCCAGACTCGGCCCTTGAGCACGCGCTTGTGGATGGCCGTGGCTTCGTCCAGGATGGGCTGGAACGCCGCGCCCGCGAAGATGCCCGACAGCGGCGCGCGCAGCTGGGTCTTCCAGCTCGCGCGCAGGGTGTGGTCCTGCAGTTGCGGGAACAGGGGTTCGACATCCTGCAGCCAGCCGGCCCACAGCGCGCGCACCTCGGCCACCAGCGCCAGGGCTTGCGCCACGCGGTCCTCCAGCAGTTCGGCCGAGGGGATTTCGCTCGCGTCGTCGTGCTTGCCCAGCGGCAGGTTGCCACGCTCGAAGAAGTCGGTGAGCGCATCGCACAGCTTGATCTTGTTGCGCAGCGACAGCTCGATGTTGATGCGCTCGATGCCGTCGGTGTACTCGGCCATGCGCGGCAGCGGGATCACCACGTCTTCGTTGATCTTGAAGGCGTTGGTGTGGCGGCTGATGGCGGCCGTGCGCTTGCGGTCCAGCCAGAATTTCTTGCGCGCCTCGGGGCTGATGGCGATGAAGCCTTCGCCGCTGCGCGAGTTGGCGATGCGCACGACCTCGCTGGTGATGCGCGCCACGTCGTCGGCGTTGTCGCCCGCGATGTCGCCGAACAGCACCATCTTGGGCAGGCCGCCCCCGTGCTTCTTGCTCTTGGTGGCGTAGCCCACCGCTTTCAGGTAGCGGTCGTCCAGGTGCTCCAGGCCGGCCAGCAGCACGCCCGAGCGCTTTTGCTCGGCGAACATGAAGTCCTTGATCTCCACGATGCTGGGCACGGCGTCCTTGGCGTTGCCAAAGAACTCCAGGCACACGGTGCGCGTGTGCTCGGGCATGCGGTGCACCACCCAGCGCGCGCTGGTGATCAGGCCGTCACAGCCTTCCTTCTGGATGCCGGGCAGGCCCGAGAGGAACTTGTCCGTCACGTCCTTGCCCAGGCCTTCCTTGCGGAAGGTGCGGCCCGGGATGGCCAGGCGCTCGGTGCGCACGGGCGTCTTGCCGTCGGCCTCGAAGTACTGCAGCTCGAAGGTGGCCGTCTCCACGTCATGGATCTTGCCCATGTTGTGATCCAGGCGAGTCACCTCGAGCCACTGGGCGTCGGGCGTGACCATGCGCCAGCTGGCCAGGTTGTCGAGCGCCGTGCCCCACAGCACGGCCTTCTTGCCGCCCGCGTTCATGGCGATGTTGCCACCGATGCAGCTGGCTTCGGCGCTGGTCGGGTCCACGGCAAACACAAAACCTGCGCGCTCGGCCGCATCGGCCACGCGCTGGGTGACCACGCCGGCCTCGGTCCACACCGTGCCCACTTCGCGGTCCATGCCCGGCAGGCGGCGCATTTCCACCTCGGTCATGGCTTCGAGCTTTTCGGTGTTGATGACCACGCTTTTCCACGTCAGCGGGATGGCGCCGCCGGTGTAGCCGGTGCCGCCTCCGCGGGGAATGATGGTCAGGCCCAGTTCGATGCAGCCCTTGACCAGGCCGGCCATCTCGGTTTCCGTGTCCGGCGTGAGCACCACGAACGGGTATTCGACGCGCCAGTCGGTCGCGTCGGTCACGTGGCTCACGCGCGAGAGGCCGTCGAACTTGATGTTGTCCTTGGCCGTCAGGCGGCCCAGGGTCTTCTGGATCTGGCGGCGCAGCTGCGCGGCCTGCTCGAAGGTGGCGTTGAATTCGGCCACGGCGCGGCGCGCCGCCACCACCAGCTCGCCGACCAGGCGGTCCCGCCCGGCGTCGTCGTCGGGGGTGCGGCGCTTGTCGATCTCGGCCAGGCGGTGCTGCAGGGCATCGACCAGCAGCTTGCGGCGGTTGGGGTTGTCCAGCAGGTCGTCCTGCAGGTAGGGGTTGCGCTGCACCACCCAGATATCGCCCAGCACTTCGTACAGCATGCGGGCGGAGCGCCCGGTGCGGCGCTCCTTGCGCAATTGGTCCAGCACGTCCCAGGCCGGGGACCCCAGCAGGCGGATCACGATCTCCCGGTCGGAGAACGAGGTGTAGTTATAGGGAATCTCGCGCAGACGCACGGGCTCGGCAGCCTGCATCTGCAAGGCAGCCAACGCAATCGGAACATTCATGGGGGTCTACCTGGGGTGGGGGCGTGATTTTATGCCACCGTGCCTTCCCTTGCCGGCGCCCGCCCCGCCCAGGCAAAACCTCCCGTTCAGAACAGCACCCGGCTGCGCAGCGTGCCGCCGACCTTCGCCAGCTTGTCCAGCGCCAGGTCGGACGAGGCCGCGTCGATGTCGATGACCACGTAGCCGATCTTCTCGTTGGTCTGCAGGTACTGGGCCGAGATGTTGATCTGGTTGTCCGAGAAGATGCGGTTGATCTCCGACAGCACGCCCGGCACGTTGCGGTGGATGTGCAGCAGGCGATGCTTGCCAGGGTGCGCGGGCAGCGCGACCTCGGGGAAATTGACCGACGAGGTGCTGGTGCCGTTGTCGCTGTACTTCACGAGCTTTTCCGCCACTTCAAGGCCGATGTTGGCCTGCGCCTCCATGGTGGAGCCGCCGACATGGGGCGTGAGGATCACGTTGTCCAGCCCGCGCAGGGGCGACTGGAACTCGTCCTTGTTGGTGCGCGGCTCCACCGGGAACACATCGATGGCGGCGCCCAGCAGTTTCTTGGCCTTGAGGGCCCCGGCCAGGGCCTCGATATCCACCACCGTGCCGCGCGCGGCGTTGATGAGGATGCCACCGGGCTTCATGGCGGCGATCTCGGCCGCGCCGATCATTCCCTCGGTGGACGGCAGCTCGGGCACGTGCAGGCTCACGATGTCGCTCTGGCCCAGCAGGTCGTGCAGATGCTGCACCTGGCGCGCGTTGCCCAGGGGCAGCTTGCTCACCACGTCGAAGAAGGCCACCTGCATGCCCATGGCCTCGGCCAGCACCGACAGCTGCGTGCCGATGGAGCCGTAGCCCACGATGCCCAGCGTCTTGCCCCGGATCTCATAGGCGTTATCGGCCGACTTGAGCCAGCCCCCACGGTGGGCCACCGCGTTTTTCTCCGGAATGCCGCGCAGCAGCAGGATGGCCTCGGCCAGCACCAGCTCGGCCACCGAACGGGTGTTGGAATACGGGGCATTGAAAACGGCAATGCCGCGCTCGCGCGCCGCGTTCAGGTCCACCTGGTTGGTGCCGATGCAAAAACAGCCCACGGCCACCAGCTTGTGCGCCTGCGCAAACACCTCCTCGGTGAGCTGCGTGCGCGAACGGATGCCCACGAAGTGCACGTCGGCAATCTTGCGCTTGAGTTCGTCGTCGGGCAGCGCGCCGGACACCGTCTCGATCTGGGTGTAGCCGGCACCGCGGATCACATCCACCGCGGAAGGGTGGATGCCCTCGAGCAACAGGAATTTGATCTTGTTCTTGTCCAGCGAATTGATGGCCATGGCAATAAGGAAGAAGGAGGAGAGGGGAAAAGCAACCGGCGCGCGACGACGCGAACGAACCGGCGCGGCAGAGGCCTGCGCGCGACCGACAGCATGGTGCATTGCACAAAACCTTGCAAGCCTCGGCAAATGCGCCACACCTTGTCACAAAAGAGTCACAATCGCTTCCCTCATGGGGACCCCAAGGGGTTTCCCCGGTTGTTGCAAGCGACAGGCTCATGCGACAACGACATATCAATGTCACATCGGCTGCATAGCATCCGGCCCTTGTGCTTTTTGTCATCCTCGGAGGAAATATTCATGCAAACGAAGCATCTGGCGGTCTGCGCTGCCATCGCCATGTCGGCGTGCCTGCCTGCACAAGCCCAGGCTCAGGCGCCGGTCGAGATTCAGTGGTGGCATTCGATGAGCGCAGCGCTCGGCGATTGGGTCAACGACCTGTCAAAACAGTACAACGCGAGCCAGACCAAGTACAAGGTCGTGCCCACCTACAAGGGTACGTATGACGAATCGATGACGGGCGCCATCGCCGCGTTCCGTGCGGGCAATGCACCCCACATCCTCCAGGTGTTCGAAGTAGGCACCGCCACCATGATGGCCAGCAAGGGTGCCATCGTGCCCGCGGCCAAGGTGCTCAACGACGGCGGCTTCAAGTTCGACCCCACCCAGTACGTGTCGGCCGTGGCCGGCTACTACACCGCGCCCAACGGCCAGATGCTGAGCTACCCGCTCAACAGCTCCACCACCATCTTCTATTACAACAAGGACGCCTTCAAGAAGGCGGGCCTGGACCCCAACACCCCGCCCAAGACATGGCCCGAGGTGTTCGCCGCCGCGTCCAAGCTCAAGGCCAGCGGCCACAGCTGCCCGTTCACCACGAGCTGGATCAGCTGGACGCAGCTGGAGAGCTTCTCGCTGTGGCACAACACGCTGTTCGCGTCCAAGAACAACGGCTTTGACGGCAACGACGCCCAGCTGCAGATCAACACGCCGCTGCACGTGCGCCACTTCGAGAACCTGGCCAAGGCCTCCAAGGACGGTAGCTTCGTCTACAAGGGCCGCGGCAATGTGCCGGACGCCTCCTTCCCCTCGGGCGAGTGCGCCATGATCACGGGCTCGTCGGGCCTGTACGCCCGCGTGGCCAAGGAAGCCAAGTTCGCCTATGGCATCTCGGCCCTGCCCTACTACGCCGACGTGAAGGGCGCGCCCCAGAACACCGCCATCGGCGGCGCCAGCCTCTGGGTGATGGCCGGCAAGAAGACCGAAGAGTACAAGGGCGTGGCCGACTTCCTGAACTTCCTGAACGACACCAAGGTGCAGGCGGCCAGCCACCAGCGCACGGGCTACCTGCCCGTGACCACGGCCGCCTACAAGCTCACCGAAGCCTCGGGCTTCTATGAAAAGAACCCCGGCACCGACGTCGCCGTCACGCAGATGATCCGCAAGGCCACCGACAAGTCGCGCGGCATCCGCCTGGGCAACTTCGTGCAGATCCGTTCCATCATCGACGAGGAAACCGAACAGATCTGGTCGGGCAAGAAGACCCCCAAGGAGGCGCTGGACACGGCCGTGACCCGCGGCAACGAACAGCTGGCCCGGTTCGCGCGCGCCAACAAGTAAGTTCTGACGAGCGCCTATGGATGCGACCGGGCCCTTGCGGCCTGGGGACATCGAAAGCCCGCCGCCCCTGTAAACCCCTGCGGTTCACTGGGCGGCGGGTTGTCTTTTTTTGCCGCCGGGCTGCCCCGGGGCAAAAAGCGGCCCCCCCCCGGAGGGGCAGCGCCCCTGCGCAACAGTCAGCACGGGGGCATTTTTTGAGAGTCTGGACATGGAAAAACGCGTTCTCTTTCGCTCTGCGTGGCTGCCGTGGGTGCTTCTGGCACCCCAGCTGGCCATCATCAGCGTCTTCTTCTTCTGGCCCGCAGGCCAGGCCCTGGTGCAGTCGTTCCAGATGCAGGATTCCTTCGGCTTCTCGAGGGAATGGGTCGGTTTCGACAACTTCCGGGATCTGTTCCAGGACCCGGGCTATCTGGCGTCGTTCAAGACCACCGCCTTCTTCTCGATCCTGGTGGCGGTCAGCGGCATCAGCCTGTCGCTGATCCTGGCGATCTTCGCCGACCGCATCATCAAGGGCGCGATGGTCTACAAGACCGCGCTGCTGCTGCCCTATGCCGTGGCACCCGCCGTGGCGGGCGTGCTGTGGATGTTCATGTTCTCGCCGTCGCTCGGGGTGGTGGCCTACATGCTGCGCCAGTCGGGCTTCGACTGGAACCACATGCTCAACTCCGACCACGCCATGGCGCTGATCGTGATCGCCGCGGTGTGGAAGCAGATCTCCTACAACTTCCTGTTCTTCCTGGCGGGCCTGCAGTCCATCCCCAAGTCGCTCATCGAAGCCGCAGCCATTGATGGCGCGGGCCCCTGGCGCAGGTTCTGGAGCATCCAGTTTCCGCTGCTCTCGCCCACCACGTTCTTCCTGCTCGTGATCAACGTGGTGTATGCCTTCTTCGACACCTTCGCCATCGTGGACGCCACCACGCAGGGCGGCCCGGGCCGCGATACCGCCATCCTGGTCTACAAGGTGTACCACGATGGGTTCAAGGCCATGGACATGGGCGGATCGGCCGCGCAGTCGGTGGTGCTGATGGTGATCGTGGTGGTGCTCACCGTGATCCAGTTCCGCTACGTCGAGAAGAAAGTGCAGTACTAGATGACTCCCCCCCGAAGCGCCTGTGGCGCCTCCCCCTCGAGGGGGCGCCTCCAGCGGCCCGGCAAAGCCGGTTCCGCGGTGGCACGCGCATTGGCCCTCCTTAATTCACGCATGTCTTCTTCATCGCCCCTCTCTCCTGGAGCCCTCGCATGGTAGAGCGCAGTCCTTATCTCACCACGTTCTCGCACCTCATCATGGTGCTGGGCGTGATCATCGTCGGCTTTCCGCTGTACCTGGCCTTCGTGGCCTCGACCCACACCGCGCAGGACATCGTGCAGGTGCCCATGCCCATGGTGCCCGGCGGCAACTTCTGGCAGACCTACCACGACGCCCTGTTCGGCGGCGGCACGGGCGCGGGCTCCACCGCGCCGGTGGCGCGCATGATGTGGGTGAGCTTCGTCACCGCCATCGTCATCACGCTGGGCAAGATCGCCATCTCGCTGCTGTCTGCGTTCGCCATCGTGTACTTCCGCTTCCCCTTCAAGGGCATCTGCTTCTGGCTGATCTTCATCACGCTGATGCTGCCGGTGGAAGTGCGCATCGGCCCCACCTACCAGGTGGTGTCGGACCTGGGCATGCTCAACACGTATGCGGGCCTCACGGTGCCGCTGATCGCGTCGGCCACCGCCACGTTCCTGTTCCGGCAGTTCTTCCTCACGGTGCCCGACGAACTGGTGGAAGCCGCCCGCGTGGACGGCGCGGGCCCCATGCGCTTCTTCAAGGACATCCTGGTGCCGCTGTCGCGCACCTCGATTGCCGCGCTGTTCGTGATCCAGTTCATCTACGGCTGGAACCAGTACCTGTGGCCGCTGCTGGTGACCACCTCGGAAGACATGTACCCCGTGGTGATCGGCATCAAGCGCATGCTGGCAGGCGGCGACGCGGGCAACGAATGGAACATCGTGATGGCCACGGCCCTCCTGGCCATGCTGCCTCCGGCCTTCGTGGTGGTGGTCATGCAGCGCTGGTTCGTCAAGGGCCTGGTGGACACCGAGAAATAAGACAAAACCCCTGCCAGCGCTTATCCATTCAGCACTTGTAGCTATCAAATTCATTGCATCATGGCATCCATCTCCCTTCGCAACATCATCAAGCGCTACGGCCATGGCCCCAAGGCCAACCAGGTGATCCACGGCGTGAACGCCGAGGTCCAGGACGGCGAGTTCATCGTCATCGTGGGCCCCTCGGGCTGCGGCAAATCCACCCTGCTGCGCATGGTCGCGGGCCTGGAGGAAATCTCCGGCGGCGAGCTTCGCATCGGCGACCGCGTGGTGAACAACCTGGAACCCGCCCAGCGTGACATCGCGATGGTGTTCCAGAACTACGCGCTGTACCCGCACATGACGAACTTCGACAACATGGCCTATGGCCTGAAGATCGCCAAGGTGCCCAAGGAGGAAATCAGGGCGCGCGTGGACAAGGCCGCCAAGATCCTCGAACTGGGCCATCTGCTCGAACGCAAGCCGCGCGAGCTGTCGGGCGGCCAGCGCCAGCGGGTGGCCATGGGCCGTGCCATCGTGCGCCAGCCCCAGGTGTTCCTGTTCGACGAGCCGCTGTCCAACCTGGACGCCAAGCTGCGCGCCCAGACCCGCCTCGAGATCCAGAAGCTGCACCGCGAACTGGGCATCACCAGCCTGTTCGTGACGCATGACCAGGTCGAGGCCATGACGCTGGCGCAGCGCATGATCGTGATGAACGCCGGCAACATGGAGCAGTTCGGCACGCCCGAAGAGGTCTACCACACGCCCGCCACCACCTTCGTGGCCAGCTTCATCGGCTCGCCGCCCATGAACCTGCTCAAGAACGCCCCCAGCGCCGCGCCCGGCACCATCCTGGGCATCCGCCCCGAGCACCTGGACGTGCGCAGCGAAGGTTGGGAAGTCAAGGTCGAGACGGTGGAGCTGCTGGGCGCCGAGCGCCTCATCTACGGCCGCATCCATGGCGACCAGATCATTGTGCGCGTGGAAGAAGGCACCCATGCGCCCGCGCCTGACTCGGTGATCCACGTGGTGCCGCGCCCAGACCGCCTGCATGCGTTCGACGCCACCACCGGAAAAAGAAAGTGACCCACCCCTGAGCGGCTTCGCCGCTTTCCCCTTCTCCCGGCTGCGCCGGAAAGGGGGACGACGCCGTCGCTGCGGGGCGGCCCTTGCTCGGGTCCGCGCGCGGTGCCGTGCCAGTGGCCACCGTGGCGTGGCACGCAAACCACGAGGCAAGATGACCATGTCTACTCCCTGGCCCTACCCCCGCTGGATCGCCCACCGTGGCGCCGGCAAGCTGGCCCCTGAAAACACCCTGGCCGCGTTCCGGCTGGGCGCCCGGCATGGCTACCGCATGTTCGAGTGCGACGCCAAGCTGAGTGCCGACGGCGTGCCATTCCTGATGCACGACGCCACGCTGGACCGCACCACCAACGCGGCGCAGGCGCTGGGCACCACCGCCAGCCGCACCGGGGGCGATCACCCCTGGAGCGCATTGGCCCAGCTGGACGCGGGCAGCTGGCATTCGCGCACCCACGCGGGCGAGCCGTTGCCCACCCTGGAGAACACGGCGCGCTATTGCATCGCCAACGGCTTCTTCCTGAACATCGAGATCAAGCCAACGCCCGGGGTCGAGGAAAAAACGGGCCGGGTGGTGGGGGAACATGCGGCGCGTCTGTGGCAGGGCCAGGCCGTGCAGCCCCTGTTCTCATCCTTCCAGCCCGACGCGCTGGCGGGCGCCCGGGCCACGGCCCCCCACATTCCGCGCGCGCTGCTGCTAGACACGTTGCGCGACGGCTGGCTGGACCTGGCCCGCCAGCTAGGCTGCGTGGCCATCGTGTGCAACCACGCACTGTGGGATGCGGCGCTGGTCGCGCAGGTCCACGGCGCGGGCCTGCGTGCGCTGAGCTACACGGTGAACGACGACTGGGCCGCGCAGCGGCTCCTCCACCTGGAAACCGACGGCATCATCACCGACCGCGTGGACTTTTTTTCGCCCGCCACGCCCTAGGGCCTGCCGTCGCCCCAACCCCGCCCCAAGGCCCGCGCCACCGTGGAACCGGCTTTGCCGGGCCACCGGTGGCATACCCCTTCCAGGGGGAAGGCGCGCAGCGCCTCAGGGGGTCAGTCCAATTTAGCGCCCGACTTCTTCACCGCGTCGGCCCAGCGCGGCATCTCTGCAGCCAGGAATTTCGCGAAGTCGTCCGACCCCA
Organism: Acidovorax sp. GW821-FHT11A03; assembly: GCF_058809075.1. Lineage (NCBI taxonomy): Bacteria > Pseudomonadati > Pseudomonadota > Betaproteobacteria > Burkholderiales > Comamonadaceae > Acidovorax > Acidovorax sp. GW821-FHT11A03. Next base: position 11,400 of record NZ_JBXASG010000011.1, on the reverse strand, counting down.
GGAAGGCTGGGTCCGCCCCCTGGGTCACCATGCGGTTGCGCACCTCGGGCATCTGCAGCACCTGGCCGAAGGCATCGCTGAGCTTGTTGACAACGTCCTTGGGTGTCCCGGCCGGAGCCAGGAAGCCGTAGAAGCCCACCACCTCGAAACCCTTGATGCCGCTCTCGATCACCGTGGGCACGTCAGGCAGCGCGGGGTTGCGCTCCTTGCTGGTCACGGCCAGGGCGCGCACCTTGCCCTGCTTGTGGTAGCTGGCGGCCTGCGGAATGCTTTCGGCCATGAACTGCACCTGGCCGCCCATGAGGTCCGTGAACGCGGGTGCGCTGCCCCGGTAGGGGATGTGCACCATGAACAGGCCGGTGGCCGTCTTGAACATCTCGGGCACCAGGTGGCTGATGCCGCCATTGCCCGCCGAGCCGAAGTTGACCTGGCCCGGCCGCGACTTGGCGTAGGCCATGAACTCCTGCAGGTTCTTGGCGGGCACGCCAGGGTTCACCAAAAGGGCCAGCGGCTGCATGGCGGTGCGCGCGATGGGCACAAAATCCTTGAGCGTGGAATACGGCAGGCGGCTGTAGAGCCCGGGGTTGATCACCATCACGCCCGTGTTGGCCAGCATGATGGTGTGGCCGTCGGGCGGCGCTTTCATCACGTCTTGCGCGCCCACGGTGCCACCCGCACCGGCCTTGTAGTCCACCACCACGGGCTGGCCCAGCACGGCCTGCAGCTTGTCGGTGAGCAAGCGTGCATGCTGGTCCAGCGGGCCGCCGGCCGGAAAGCCGATGACGATGCGCACGGGCTTGGAAGGAAAGGCCTGCTGGGCCTGCGCGGCCACCGACAGGGCGAGCCCCGCGGCCAGTACGGGCCAGGAATGCTTGAGCGTCATCGTGTTCTATCTCCAGGTTTTTGTGTTGTTGAGGATCGGGGAGTGTGCACCCGCCCCGCCCGGCGGCGGGTGCGGGGCATGGCACGGCATTGCGCGCGGGTGTGCGGCCGGTCAGGCCTTCCAGCCGCGCACCAGCACCCACTGGCAGGTGGCGCAGGCCACCACCAGCGCGGCATAGGTCAGCATACGGCCGTCGCGCCCCCACACCACCAGTCCGGCGGCCAGGGTTGCCACGCCCACGGTGAAGACGATCGCAAGGCGAGACCCGCCAGACAGCGGCAGGGGTGTTCTGGAGCCGATGAAGCGCCCCGACAAGGCAAGCAGCAGGGCCACGGCCGCGGCGGGTGCCACGAAGTTGAGCAGGTGATTGAAAACGTCCAGAGGACCCATGGAATTGACCCACATCAAGGCTTGAACAGGCAAGGCCGCCTGTTCGGGCCAACAATTTTATAATCGGGAACTATGGCAGTCTGGGCCCTCGGCATCAACCACACCACCGCGCCGCTCGATCTGCGCGGCCGGTTCGCGTTCGCGCTCGACCAGATCGCCCCCACATTGCACGGTTTGCGCCAGTCGCTGGGCACCTCCAGCCGCCACCCCGGGGTGGAAACGGCCATCATCTCCACCTGCAACCGCACCGAAATCTACTGCGCGGGCGAGCAGCCCGCCATGGACCACACGCTGGGCTGGCTGGCCCAGAGCGGCGGCGTGAGCCCCGCGCTGCTGCGCTCGCACTCCTACACGCTCGAGGACAGCCTGGTCGCGCGCCACGCCTTCCGAGTGGCCAGCGGGCTCGACTCGATGGTGCTGGGCGAGGCCCAGATCCTGGGCCAGATGAAGGATGCCGTGCGCGCCGCCGAGACCGCTGGCGCCCTGGGCACCACGCTCAACCAGCTCTTCCAGCGCAGCTTCGCCGTGGCCAAGGAGGTGCGCACCAGCACCGAAATCGGCGCGCACAGCATCAGCATGGCCGCCGCCGCCGTGCGCCTGGCCAGCCAGTTGTTCGAAGACCTCGGCAAGATCCGCGTGCTGTTCGTCGGCGCGGGCGAAATGATCGAGCTGTGCGCCACGCACTTCGCGGCCAAGAACCCCAAGCAGATCGCGATTGCCAACCGCACCCTCGAGCGCGGCGAAAAGCTCGCCACCCGCTTTGGCGGCGAGGTGATGCGCCTGGCCGACCTGCCCGAGCGCCTGCACGAGTTCGACGCCGTCATCAGCTGCACCGCCAGCAGCCTGCCCATCATCGGCCTGGGCGCCGTGGAGCGCGCGCTGAAAAAGCGCCGCCACCGCCCCATCTTCATGGTCGACCTGGCCGTGCCGCGCGACATCGAACCCGAGGTCAAGGCCCTGGGCGACGTGTACCTGTACACCGTGGACGACCTGGCCACCGTGGTGCAGACGGCCCAGGCCAACCGCCAGGCCGCCGTGGCGCAGGCCGAGGCCATCATCGACGCGGGCGTGCAGAGCTTCATGCACTGGATGGAGCTGCGCAGCCCGGCCGGCGAGACCGGCGGCGTGGTGCCGCTGATCCAGCAGCTCAACGCCCAGACCGACGAGTGGCGCGCCCTGGAGATCGCGCGCGCCAAGAAGCTGCTGGCCAAGGGCGAGGATGTGGACGCCGTGCTCGAAGCCCTCTCGCGTGGCCTCACACAGAAAATGCTGCACGGCACCCTGGCCGAGCTGCGCGCGGGCGACGCCGAGATGCGCGCCCAGACGGCCCAGACCGTCTCGCGCCTGTTCCTGCGCTCGCAAAGCAAGACCCCCCACAACGGCCTGTAGCGGCGCCCGCCCGCACCCCAGCCCGTTCCGATTTCAAGCCAAATCGGCCCTCAGCGCTTGATACACAAGCGCTAACAGCTACAAAATACGTAGCAACCCATTTCTCCAGGATTCCATGAAACCCTTTCTCCGAAGCCAGCTGGAGCGCTACGCGCAGCGCCTGGGCGAACTCGACTTCCTGCTCTCGCGCGAGGACATCATGAGCGACATGGCGCAGTACCGCACCATCTCGCGCGAGCATGCCGAGGTCACGCAGGTGGCGGGCCGCTACGCCCGCTACCAGCAGCGCGAGGCCGACCTGGCCGGCGCGCGCGAGATGCTGGCCGACCCCGACATGGCCGAGATGGCGCAGGAAGAAATCACCAGTGCCGAAGCCGAACTGCTGCAGCTGGAAGACGAATTGCAGCGCCTGCTGTTGCCGAAGGACCCCGACGACGCGCGCAATGCGTTCGTCGAAATCCGCGCCGGCACGGGCGGCGACGAATCGGCCCTGTTCGCGGGCGACCTCACGCGCATGTACACCCGCTACGCCGACCGCGTGGGCTGGAAGGTGGAGATCGTGAGCGAGAACGCGGCCGAGCTGGGGGGCTACAAGGAAATCGTGCTGCGCATCGAAGGCCAGCCTGGAACGGGCCCCTCCGGTAGCGGTGTCTACGGCACCCTCAAGTTCGAGTCCGGCGGCCACCGCGTGCAGCGCGTGCCCGCCACCGAAACACAGGGCCGCATCCACACCAGCGCCTGCACCGTGGCCGTGATGCCCGAGCCCGACGAGCACGAGGCCATCAAGCTCAACCCGGCCGACCTGCGCATCGACACCTTCCGCGCATCCGGCGCGGGCGGCCAGCACATCAACAAGACCGACTCCGCCGTGCGCGTGGTGCACTTGCCCACCGGCATCGTGGCCGAATGCCAGGACGGCCGCAGCCAGCACGCCAACAAGGCCAAGGCCCTGCAGGTGCTGCAGGCGCGCATTCAAGAAAAAGAACGCAGCGAGCGTGCCGCCAAGGAGGCCGCGCTGCGCAAGGGCCTGATCGGCAGCGGCGACCGCAGCGACCGCATCCGCACCTACAACTTCCCGCAGGGGCGCCTGACGGACCACCGCATCAACCTCACGCTGTACAAGCTGCTGTACGTGATGGAAGGCGACCTGGCCGACGTGCTGCAGGCCCTGGCCCACGCGCGCGAGGCCGAGCAGCTGGAAGAGCTGGAGATGGGCACCACGGGCTGATCTCCATCCAGGATTTGAATCAAACTGGCCTCTGGCGCTTGATGGACATGCGCCAGTAGCTATTAAAATAGTAGTGAACAACACCTCCCCCACCCTGGCCCAGGCTTTGGCCCAGGCCCGCACCCTGGGCCTGGAACGCATCGATGCGCAACTGCTGCTGCTGCACGCCCTGGCCCGGCCCGACGCCGGCCGCGCCTGGCTGCTGGCGCACGACACGGACGCGCTGGACGAGGCCGTGCACGCCCGGTTCATCGCCCTGTGCCAGCGCCGCGTGGCGGGCGAGCCCGTGGCCTACCTCACCGGCCGCAAGGAGTTCTACGGCCTGCCCCTGGAGGTGGATGCGCGCGTGCTGGACCCGCGCCCCGACACCGAAACGCTGGTGGACTGGGCGCTGGAGGTGATGGCCCCGTTGCCCGCCCCCCGCGTCGTGGACCTGGGCACCGGCAGCGGCGCCATCGCGCTGGCGCTGCAGCACCAGCGCCCCACCGCCCAGGTGCTGGCGGTGGACGCGAGCGCCGATGCGCTGGCCGTGGCGCAGGCCAACGCCCGGCGCCTGGACCTGGCCGTGCAGTTCCAGCCAGCGAACTGGCTGGCGGGCGTGCCGGGCCTGTTCGATGCCATCATCTCCAACCCCCCCTACATCGCCAGCGCCGACCCGCACCTGGCCGCGCTCAGGCACGAGCCCCTGCAGGCATTGGCCAGCGGCGCCGACGGGCTCGACGACATCCGCGCCATCGTGGCCCAGGCCCCCGCGCACCTGCGGCCCGGCGGCTGGCTGCTGCTGGAGCACGGGCACGACCAGGCCCCCGCCGTGCGGGCCCTGCTCGCCGCCACCGGTTTCATCCAGGTGCAAAGCCGCAACGATCTGGCCGGCATCGCGCGCTGCTCGGGCGGACAGTGGCCGACAGTGAAATAATCCCCCCATCGCGGGCCGGTGAGGCTCGCCCGCCTCTTTCAAGGAGTATCCCCATGAGCGACACCCAGCAACGCATCGACGCCCTCGTCAAATCCAGCGACATCCTGCTGTTCATGAAGGGCAGCGCCAGCTTCCCCATGTGCGGCTTCTCGGGCCGCGCCATCCAGATCCTGAAGGCCTGCGGCGTGGACCCCAAAGCCGTGGTCACCGTCAACGTGCTCGAGGACGACGAAATCCGCCAGGGCATCAAGGACTACAGCAACTGGCCCACGATTCCCCAGCTGTACGTGAAGGGCGAGTTCATCGGCGGCTCGGACATCATGATGGAGATGTACGAGTCGGGCGAACTCAAGCAGGTGCTGGGCACCGAAGGCTGACAGCGCCCCGCCGGCGCATCCCCTGCGAAAAGGCCGCCCCCGGGCGGCCTTTTGCTTGGCCGCAACAGCGGCACCATTCGGGGGCTTTTCCGATGCTGAAGCGGGCATGTTGTGTGCTTGAATGGTTGCGTGACCTCACATCACGAAGGAGCATGCAATGACCAGCCATAGCCTTGTTCCCCAGCCACCCGCCCTGCGCCTGCCGGTGGCCCAGATGCGCAGCGTGTTCCACCCCGGCGATGTCGAGCGCAAGCTCGCACGGCTGCAGGAGTCGGGCAACCAGCGCGAATACGAAACCCTGCGCACCGTCTACGAACGCATGCTGGAGCGCGGACCGGAGCGCTTTCAGGTCAAGCCGTCGGGCATCCCCGACATGGCCAGCCTGTACGGGCAGTTGCCCAACTTCACCGAGGTGCTGGACGACGTGAAGCGCCACGTGGCATTGGCGCAGGACAGCAGCGACGGCCTGGAGGTCACGCCCATGCTGCTGCTGGGCCCGCCCGGCATCGGCAAGACCCACTTCGCGCGCCATCTGGCCGAGTTGCTGGGCACCGGCATGAACCTGCTGCCCATGAGCTCCATGACCGCGGGCTGGCTGCTGTCGGGCTCGTCGGCGCAATGGAAGGGAGCGCGCCCGGGCAAGGTGTTCGAGGCCCTGGTGGAGGGCGAATACGCCAATCCCGTCATCGTCGTCGACGAAATCGACAAGGCCAGCACCGATGCGCAGTACGACCCCATGGGCGCGCTGTACAGCCTGCTGGAGCACGACACGGCGCAGAGCTTCACCGACGAGTTCGCCGAGATCCCCATCGACGCGAGCCAGGTCATCTGGATCACCACGGCCAATGATGAACGGGGCATTCCCGACCCCATCCTCAACCGCATGAATGTGTACCAGGTGCAGCCGCCCAACCAGGAACAGGCCCGCACCATCGCCCTGAACCTCTACCACGGCATCCGCGCGGGGCATGACTGGGGGCGGCGCCTCGACCCCGACCCCACGCCGGACGTACTGGACCAGCTGGCCCAGATGCCGCCGCGCGAGATGCGCCGCGCGCTCATGACCGGCTTCGGCAACGCGCGGCTCGCGCAGCGCAGCACCGTGGAGGTGTCGGACCTGCCGCGCGCCGCCAGCGCCAAGGGGCGCATGGGTTTCATGCAGTAGCCAGGGCACGCCGGCTGAAGTCGGCCAAGGCGCCCGCGCGGCGCGGGCCTCCTCCAGCCCCGGCAGCGTGGGCGCGCACTGGGGCGGCAGGCAGGCTGGCCGCTACACTTGTCCAAGGGGCTTGCCCAGCGCCCTGCCCGCCTTCGCCGTAGCCCGTCCCATGACCCTGTCCCAAAGCCTTTTCATCATCGGCCTGCTCATCGCGGCCAGCGCCTTTTTTTCGATGGCCGAGATTTCGCTCGCGGCGGCGCGCCGCCTGCGTTTGCGCCAGATGGCCGATGAGGGGGACGCGCGCGCTGACCGGGTGCTGCGCATGCAGGAGCAGCCCGGCGACTACTTCACGGTGGTGCAGGTGGGCCAGAACGCCGTGGCCATCCTCGGCGGTATCGTGGGCGAGGGAGCGCTGAGCCCCCATTTCAGCGCATTGTTCGGACTGTGGTTTTCGGAGCCGACCGCGCAGACCGCCGGCTTCCTCGCGTCGTTCCTGGTCATCACCTCGCTGTTCATCCTGTTTGCCGACCTGTTTCCCAAGCGCCTGGGCATGGCCGAGCCGGAGCGCCTGGTGGTGCGGCTGGCACAGCCCATGGCCTGGTGCATGACGCTGCTGCGCCCCGTGGTGTGGTTCTACAGCCGGGGGGCCGATGCGCTGTTCCGGGTGCTGGGCATGTCGTCCCTGCGCGATGACCGCATCACCTCGGACGACATCCTGGCGATGATGGAGGCGGGCGCGCGCGCCGGGGTGCTGGCGGCCCGCGAGCAGCAGGTCATCACCAACGTGTTCGAGCTGGATACGCGCACGGTGTCCAGCGCCATGTCGCCCCGCGACCGGATCGCCTTCTTCCTGCGCGACGAGCCCGACTCCGTCATCCGCCTGCGCATCGCGGCCGAGCCGTTTTCGACCTACCCCGTCTGCGAGGGCGATATCGACCACGTGGTGGGTTACGTGGACGCGAAGGATCTCTTCCAGCGCGTGCTGAATAACCAGCCCATCTCGCTGGCGGACGACAGCCTGGTGCGCAAGGTGCTGATCGTGCCCGACCGGCTCACCCTCTCGGAGGTGCTGGAGCAGTTCCGCCAGGTGCACGAGGACTTTGCCGTCATCGTCAACGAGTACAGCCTGGTGGTGGGCGTGGTGACCCTGAACGACGTGATGAGCACGGTGATGGGCGACCTGGTGGGCCCGGCGGACGAAGAGCAGATCGTGCGGCGCGACGAGAATTCATGGCTCATCGACGGAGTCACGCCGATCGAAGACGTGCTGCATGCGCTGTCGCTCGACGAATTGCCCCACGCGGAAGAATACGAGACGCTGGCCGGCTTCCTGATGGTGATGCTGCGCCGCGTACCGCGCCGCACGGACAGCGTGAGCTGGGGCGGCTACAAGTTCGAGGTGCTGGACGTGGACAGCTACCGCATCGACCAGGTGATGGTGTCCCGCCTGGGTGCGCCCCAGGCGGAAAGCCCTGCCGCGCCCCCTCCGGCGGACAGCACCGCGGCGCCTGTGAAGTAGGGATGCCTTCGCGGCCATGCCCGGATGGTCCCGTGCGCCACGGTGGCTGCCAGAGCGGCCGGCCATACCATGGATCAAATCGGGCTCCAACGCCCTCCGCATAAGCGCCAGAAGCTATAAAAATAGGAGCACCCGTATCCGTATCGGTGGCCGCTGCGCGGATTCCACCGGTCTGTCCTCCGGCGCCGGGCTGCGTCGGCACCAAGGCCGGGCGCCGCAGGGGGCCGCTTCAGGCTGCGGGCAGCTGAGGCTTCTCACCAAACAGCCAGTTGCGCTGGGCGCCAAACACCGCATCCGGGTAGGGCGAGCGCCCACGGCTGCCGTTGTAGCGGCCCAGCGCCATGAACAGGTCACCCCGCTCCCGGTCGATGTAGTGGCGAAGGATCACGCAGCCAAAGCGCAGATTGGTCTGCAGATGGAATAGCTTGCCCGCATCGCCGTCGCCGATCACGCGCGTCCAGAACGGCATGACCTGCATGTAGCCGCGAGCGCCCACGCTGGAGACGGCAAACTTGCGGAAGGCGCTTTCGACCTGGATCAGCCCCAGGACCAGGGAGACATCGAGCCCGGCGCGCTTGGATTCGTACCAGGCGGTCTGCAGGAAGTCGCGCCGGATCTCCCACTCGGGTTTGCGGCGGCGCAGCCGGTCACTCATGGTGCCCAGCCAGCGCAGGTAGTGGATGCGGGCCTCGGTGGTGAAGAACTCGGGTTCGGGCGGGGCCTGGTTGGCAATGGCCGAGCTCAGCGCCGTGCGCACGGAGTCCATCAGAGGCTCTTCGAGCTGGCCGCCCGCATGCGCCGCTGCAGGGGCCGCCAGCCACGCCCCGGGGGCGGACAGGGCGGCCAGGCATGCACGGCGGGACAGGCCGCCGCCCTCGGGCGTCCCCCCTGCCGCCAAAGCCAGCCGCGCCTCGCTCATACCGCCATGCGGCCCTTCACGTGGGCCAGGATGTCTGCCGTGGGCACCTTGGTGGCCGCCGTGTCACGGCGATGCTGGTATTCGACCACGCCCTCCTTGAGGCTCTTGTCGCCGATGGTCACGCGGTGCGGCACGCCGATCAGCTCCCAATCGGCGAACATGGCGCCAGGGCGCTCGCCACGGTCGTCCAGGATCACGTCCACGCCCGCGGCCAGCAGGTCCGCATACAGCGATTCGGCCGTGGCCTTGACGGCCTCGCTGCGGTCCATGCCGACGGGGCACACGACCACGGTGAACGGAGCGATGGCGTCGGGCCAGATGATGCCGCGCTCGTCATGGTTCTGCTCGATGGCGGCGGCGGGCAGGCGCGTGACGCCGATGCCATAGCAGCCCATCTCGAAGAAGGCTGGCTTGCCGTCGTCACCCAGGAAGGTGGCGTTCATGTCCTTGCTGTACTTGGTGCCCAGATAGAACACGTGGCCCACCTCGATGCCGCGTTCGATGGCCAGTTCGCCCTTGCCGTCGGGCGAGCGGTCGCCCGCCACCACGTTGCGCAGGTCGGCCACGGCATCGGGCTCGGGCAGGTCGCGGCCCCAGTTGACGCCGGTGATGTGGAAATCGGGCTCGTTGGCGCCGCAGATCCAGTCGGCCATGACGGCCACCTCGCGGTCCACCACGATCTTGAGGGGCTTCTTCAGGCCGATGGGGCCCAGGTAGCCGGGCTTGCAGCCAAAGTGGTCCTCGATTTCGGAGAGCGTGGCAAAGCGGAAACCCGCCATGCCCGGCACCTTGGCCACCTTGATCTCGTTCATGTCGTGATCGCCGCGCAGCAGCAGCAGCCAGACCTGGGTCTTGACGATCTCGCCCGCCTCATTGGTTTCGTCCGTGGCCAGGACCAGCGACTTCACGGTGGTCGCCAGTGGCACGCCAAGCAGCTCTGCCACGTCGGCGCAGGTGCTCTTGCCCGGCGTGGCCGTCTTGGTCAGCGCCCGCGTGGCAGCGCCGCGTGGACCGGCGGGGGCCAGGGCTTCGGCCTTTTCCATGTTGGCGGCGTAGTCGCTCGCCGGGCAGTAGACGATGGCGTCCTCGCCGGTGGCGGCGATCACCTGGAACTCTTCGGAGAGGTCGCCACCGATGGCGCCGCTGTCGGCCGCCACGGCGCGGTAGGTCAGGCCAAAGCGGTCAAAAATGCGGCGATAGGCCTGTGCCATGACCTGATAGCTGGCCTTGGCCGCCGCCTGGTCGCGGTCGAAGCTGTAGGCGTCCTTCATGACGAATTCACGCCCACGCATGAGGCCAAAGCGTGGGCGGCGCTCATCGCGGAACTTGGTCTGGATCTGGTAGAAGTTCTTGGGCAGCTGCTTGTAGCTCTTGAGCTCCTGGCGCGCGATGTCAGTGATCACTTCCTCGCTGGTGGGCTGCACCACGAAATCGCGGCCATGGCGGTCCTGGATGCGCAGCAACTCGGGGCCCATCTTGTCGAAACGGCCCGTTTCCTGCCACAGCTCGGCCGGCTGCACCACGGGCATGGTCAGCTCCACGGCCCCCGCGCGGTTCATCTCCTCGCGCACGATGGCCTCGACCTTGCGGATCACCCGCAGCCCCATGGGCATGTAGTTGTAGATGCCAGCGCCCAGCTTCTTGATCAGCCCCGCCCGCGTCATGAGTTTGTGGCTGACCACTTCGGCATCCGCCGGAGCTTCCTTGAGGGTGGAAATAAAGAATTGGGAGGCTTTCATCGGAATCGATTTCGGGCAGAACGGGGCAGCCCACTTGCTGCACGCTAGGCGCCGTGCATAATGGACATAGTTTAAAAATTTGGGGTTTGATTATGCTTGACCGGGACGGCTTTCGGCCGAACGTCGGCATCATCCTGCTCAACCAGAAAAACCAGGTGTTCTGGGGCAAGCGCATACGCACCCACAGCTGGCAGTTCCCGCAAGGCGGCATTGACCGGGGTGAAACCCCCGAACAGGCCATGTTCCGTGAACTGCATGAAGAAGTGGGATTATTGCCCAACCACGTGCGCGTGGTGGCCCGCACCCGGGACTGGTTGCGCTATGAGGTGCCTGACCGGTACATCCGCCGCGATGCACGCGGACACTACAAAGGCCAGAAACAAATCTGGTATCTGCTTCAACTGGTGGGCCACGACTGGGACCTGAACCTCCGTGCCACCAACCACCCGGAATTCGACGCCTGGCGCTGGAACGACTACTGGGTTCCTCTGGACGTGGTGGTCGAATTCAAGCGAGGCGTCTATGAGATGGCCCTCACGGAACTGGCGCGCTACCTGCCCCGCCACGAGCAGCGCAACCGCTACCTGCGCAGCGGCATGCGCACGCGCGAAGGGGAGCACGCGGGCACGATGTTCCGGACCGGGTCCATGCTGATCAATCCGGGAATGGAGCTCCCTCCGGGCGCCAGCTTCGATCCCGACCCGCAGAACAGTGTGCCGGGGGAGCTGGACGGCCTGCCCACGGTCACCACGCCGCGCTAGCTGTGATGTCTCAATAGGTTGTTCATCCGTCTCGGATTTGGGAAGCTGGTTACCAGGCCAAGCAACTCAAGTCAGGAGAGACGGATGAACAGTCATAAGCATGCCCGCTTGACGGCTGCGGGT